>NZ_JBHTXX010000035.1:0-67627 GCF_042791415.1 Arthrobacter sp. NPDC056691 | reverse complement strand
ATACCGCCGGTCGGAACCGGCCTCGCAGTCCGCTTCGCCCAGGGTGCACCCACACTGGCAGCCGCAGTTTCCGTATCTGCTTTCAACGGTGGAACCGCCATCGGCACAGGGTTTGGCGCGTCGGCGCTCGAATCGGCCCTGGGCGTCCTTGGCCCGCTGACCATCGCCATCATCATGGCGGTCCTCGGTCTGCTGACGCTCCTGGTCCTGGCCCGGACCCGGGCAACGTCCCAACCGACCCGGCTGGACGCCGAAGCCAGCCTGTAATTCCGTCCACGATTCCGGCCAACACCGATCAGAAGGACAACCTTGAAGTCAATAACTGCACCGGCGCCGGCACGAATCAACCGGGCCATGATCCTGCTCTTTGCGGTGGCGGGTGGAGCGGCCGTGGCCAACCTGTACTGGGCACAGCCGCTGCTTGAGGAGATAGCGTCCTCGTTCGGAACGTCGCTTGGGGCTGCCGGGTTGCTGGTGACGACCGCGCAGGTCGGATACGCCGTCGGCACCTTCCTGATCGTTCCGTTAGGTGATGTCGTGGACCGACGACGTCTCCTGCCGCTGATGATGCTCCTCTGCGCGGCCGCCCTTACTGCCGCTGCCGTAGCTCCGACCTTTGCAGTGTTGCTCGTCGCCCTGGTCCTGGTTGGCCTCACAACAGTGTCCGGGCCCCTACTGACGCCGCTTGCCGGTGACCTCGCCGAGCCCGGCCAGCGCGGTCACGTGATCGGCACCGTCGCGTCGGGGCTGATGATCGGAGTTCTTGCTTCCCGCACGATCAGTGGCCTTCTCGCCGACGCGTTCGGGTGGCGGGCGCCGTACGCCGTAGCTGCCGCCCTGGCCCTTGCCTCGGCGGTCCTCCTGCGGCGGACCATTCCACCGATGGCTCCGCGAGCCAAGCTGGGTTACGCAGCCCTGCTCGGCTCCACCTTCGGCGTGATCAAACGACACCCCTCCGTTCGCATGTCACTGTTCGTCGCTGGAACTGCCTTCGGCGTCCTCACGCTCTTCTGGACGGCCCTGACGTTTCTGCTCGCGTCCCCACCGTTCTCGTACTCCGTCACCACGATCGGGCTGGTCGGGCTGGCGGGAATCGCCGGCGCCGTCGCAGCACAACGATCCGGGCGCCTCCACGATCGAGGCTTGTCCAGGCCCGCCATCAGCGCAGCCCTGGCGCTCACCCTGGTGTGCTTTTTCCTCGCCTGGATCGGGGCCACATCAATCGTTGTGCTGCTCGCAGTGATCATTCTTCTGGACATTGCGGTGCGGGCGGCCTCGACCTTGACTCAGGCCCGTGTTCTTGCCGTCGACCACGAGGCACGCAGCCGTCTCAATACGGCGTATGTGGTGAGCAACTTCATCGGCGGGGCCGCCGGTTCCACACTCGCCACCGCGCTCTGGCAGCTCGGAGGATGGACCGCGATCATGACCGGCGGCGCTGCCGCGACAGCCATCGCGCTAATGCTTTGGATCGTTTCTACAAGCAGGACGCGTGACAACACTGAACACCCGACATCATCACAAAGTGGAACCTAACGGTGATTGGCGACCACGCGAACAGCGGATGCCCGGACGATCGCCGTCGGGCGTTAATGCCCCGGCGATGAACAAATCCGCTGTTGCCCAGCGCAGGCCGTGAACTTAAACTCTGGACATCACAAGAGGGTCCCGGCGGACACTTGGAGTGGAGCAGTTTGCCCGAAGCAGTGCACACCGCACCCCGATTAAGGGAGGCGAAGCCCCATGCGCCGCAATCGTGTTATCGCTGGAACGTCCGCTCTTCTCCTCGGCGTCGCTGGCCTCTGGGGCGTGTCCCTCGCCATCGGCAGCGGGAGCGCCGATGGGGAAGTGCCGCAACCAACGACGACTCTCGCCGGGCCACCCACACCGTCACCCATCGAGACCGCTTCACGTCCGGGTGACGTGAGGATCGCTGCTGTCGGCGACATGAACGGCGCGAACACGGCCGCACCGGACAGCCCGTCCGGGCGGAACGCCGCGGCCATCACCCGGCTCGTGCAGAAGAACCAGATTGATGCGTTCCTGGGGCTCGGGGACTTCCAGTACAGCACCGCGTACTGCGCTGACTACGTGAACTACTGGACACCGCTTTGGGGTGGCACGAAACCTAGGTTGTACTGGGTGTCCGCACCCAACCATGACTGGGAACCCGGACGCAACGAAGACCTGGACAACTTCATGAACGGCCAATGCCCGGGTGCCCCCGCGAAGGCTGCGATCAACCAGCAGCGTGGGTTCATCGGGAACGGGCAACCGTATTCGAAGGACTTCGGGCGGTGGCACTTCGCGTTCCTGTCCTCCGCGCACTGGCGGTACAACCCGGTACAGGCCCGGGCGTTGACGGCGTGGCTGGACAAGGATCTCGCTGCCGCGCGGGCGGCGGGAAAGTACCTGGCGGTGGTGCACCACGACCCGTACTTCACGTCGAACACCGACGCACATGGGCGGTCCACTGAACTCAAACCGTGGATCGACGTGATGTGGAAGCATCGGGTGCGGCTCACCCTGTCCGGGTCACAACACAACTACGAACGCTCATGTCCGGTGAACAACGCTGACCAGTGCGTCAAGGATGGGATGACAGCGTTCCAGGTTTCCACGGGAGGCATCGGTCTGCGATCGTTCACCAGCAGTCCTTCCTTCATCGTGAAGCGGTTCAGCAACACCCACGGTTTCCTTCGGCTGACCCTGCGGGCCGACGGGTCTTTCGACTGGAACTTCGTTCCGACGTCGGGCTCGGACACGGACTCAGGCAGGCATGCCGCACCTCGGTAACCTCACAGGCGCGCCGAGTCCGGCCGCGCACCCACCCTTTGACCCGGAAGCATCGACCGATGGCTACAGCTCAGCACAACGGCCCCGAACGTGAGATCCAGCAGGCGCTGCAGGAGTTGCGCGGGCGGCTGTCCGGACAGCTGATCGAGCCGCGGGATCCGCTCTACGAGGAAGCCCGCGCTGTATGGAACGGCATGGTGGATGTCCGTCCGCTCGCCGTGGCCCGGGCTGGCGCCGTCTCGGATATCGGCGCGGTGCTCGACGCCGTGCGGCGCAGCGGACTGGCGCTGGCTGTCCGCGGCGGCGGGCACAACATTGCCGGGCACGGCACTGTTGCGGGCGGCCTCGTTCTGGATCTGGGGCCGCTTCGGCGTGTGCACGTCGACGCCGGGAACGGGCTCGTCTCGGTGGAACCCGGGGCGACGCTGGCAGACGTGGACCGGGCGACGGCGGCACACGGCCTGGCCGTTCCGCTGGGGGTGATCAGCGGAACCGGGGTGGCCGGACTCACCCTGGGCGGCGGCGTCGGCTGGCTGACGCGATCCTACGGCCTGAGCCTGGACAACCTGGACGCCGCCGGCGTCGTTACTTCCGGTGGAGACCACCTGCACGCCAGCGGGCAGGAGAATCCCGAGTTGTTTTGGGGGCTGCGCGGAGGCGGCGGGAACTTCGGCGTGGTCTCCTCCTTTACCTTCCGCGCGCACCCGCTGCCGTCGCCGCTGGGCGGAAACCTCTTCTACCGGCAGCAGCACTGGCGCAACGCGCTCATGGCCTTCGCCGCCTGGACCCGGGACTTGCCTGAGGAGATGAATCCGATCATCTCCTTCCTGGTGCTGCCGCCCGGGTTCGGAATGGGTGACGACCCGTGGATGGTGATCGGATTCGCCTGGGCCGGTGCAGACCATCAGACCGGCCTGGATCTGGTTGAGCAGCTGCGTTCCGTGGCCCCGCCCGACGAACAGGAGGTAGGCGCAACCTCCTGGCTGGACTGGCAAAGTGCCATGGACACGGTTTTTCCCAAGGGCTCGCGCGGCTACTGGAAGAACGTCTCGTTCTCCCGCCTGGACGAGGAGGTGGTGGACGTCCTGCTGGGTTTCGCCTCCGAGGTGACCTGGCAAGGGACCGGGATTGACATCCACCACCTGGAAGGCGCCTTCGGGCGGGTACCGGAAGATGCCACAGCGTTCCCGAACCGGTCCGCGCGCTACTGGCTCAACGTGTACGGGTTCTGGCAGGACCCGTCCGAGGACGAACGGCTCACCGCCTTCGCCCGCAAGGCGTACTCCCTCATGCAGCCGTTCTCCGAGCACGGCGAATACGTCAACTTCCTGGGCGCCGAACTCGGCCAGCAGGACTTTCGGGATGCCGCGCGCCGGGCCTACGGGCAGGACAAATACCAGCGCCTCGTGGCCATCAAGAACCGCTATGACCCGCAGAATGTGTTCCGCTACAACCACAACATCCTGCCGACGACTGCCTGATTCGCGGTCCGGGCGGGGCGCCGGCAGAGGGCTCCCCCAAGGCCAACCTCAGGCTCCGGGACACAGCGTGCCAGCCATTTTGCGGGAAGGTTTCCCAAGTTTCCTCAAGGTTTCCGTAGCCTGTGCAAGGCAGAGTGGTCTTGCTACCCCAACGGGACGCAGCCGCTGAGCAAGGCTGCGGGTCAAGTGCCGGGCCGGACTGTCCCCCCAATACGTTCCGGCCCCACTGGCTGGCCCCCGGTTACCGGGGCCGGAGTGTCCCCCCAATACGTTCCGGCCCCGGTGACTCATGTACGCATCGCGAAGGCATCGCGGGTTAGCGGTTGAACTTCCCCCGGCAGCAAGTCCGGCAACATCCTGCCGATCCGGCTCGTGGGCGTCCGCCAAGAACCAGCCAGGCCCTGAAACGGCAATATATTGCCGAAATGCCCCGTATGGGGCAGACTGTGGGTCGTAACGGCCGGAAACGGCAACATGATGCCGATGGAAGCGGGCTGGGACAGTGACAGAAGAAGACGTGCAGGGCATCGGGCTGTCAGTTCGTTTGGCGCGTAAGGAAGCTGGCCTGAAGCAGAGTGACCTGGCCGATCTGGCCGGAGTCTCGGAGCGCACCGTCCGGGCCATCGAGACAGGCACCGGCAACCCCACGCTGGCAGCCGTCATATCTGTTGCGAACGTACTCGGCCTGCATGTGGCGGCCGCCTGATGGCCGGTGGCCTGCAGCGGCTGCGCTTCCTCCCGGCCGCCGACGTCTACAAGCAAGGGGAACTGGCCGGCCGGTTGGCCAGGACCGAGAACGGCGGTACTGAATTCACATATGTCCCGGATTACCTGAAGGCAGGGCTGCCCGGCATTGCCACCACCCTGCCGCCGGGAGAGGCACCTATCGTCACCCACGGGGGCGGCCTGCCTGCGTTCTTCGCGGGCCTGCTGCCCGAGGGTCACCGGCTGACCGTGCTGAAGAATGCTGCCAAGACCAGCCTCGACGATGAGCTGACGCTGATCATGGCCGTCGGTGCCGATGTGCCGGGCGACGTGCAGATCGTCCCGGCAGGCGAAGCGCTGGCCGAGCCGGAGCCCCTCGCGGACACGACAGATCCGGCGGTCCTGGACTTCACCGTCCTCGCCGAAGCGCTCGACCTGCACGGACTGCCGGGCGTCCAGCCCAAAGTCAGCGCTTCCATGCTGTCCGCACCCCTGGCTTTGTCCGGCGGCCGATACATCCTGAAGATGAACCCGCCAGCCCACGCCAACCTCATCCAGAACGAGGCAGCTCATCTGGCTGCGGCCAAGGTGCTGAAAATCCCCGTTGCGGCCGCCACCATCGTCCACGACAAGAACGCGTTGCCAGGCCTGCTCGTCACACGCTTCGACCGGGTCAGTGACGGCGGGCAGTGGACGCACCTGCCGACGGAGGACGGGGCGCAGGTGTTGGGTTTGCCGCCGGCATCAAAGTACAGCGTGGCCGCGGAAGAAGTTGTCGCAGCCCTGGCCCGGGTATCCAAGGCTCCGGCGGTGGCCGCCCGGAACCTGTATCTGCAGTTTTTGTTCGCCTGGCTGACCGGCAACGGGGACCTGCACGCCAAGAATGTTTCCGTCCTGGGCGGCCGGCACGGAGGCGGCTACGCCGTCGCACCCGTCTATGACGTGCCCTGCACGCTCGTCTACGGTGACATCACGATGGCGCTGCCGGTCGCGGGCAGATCGAAGAACCTGAGGGCGCGGCACTGGGCCGAGTTCGCGGCTGAGATCGGCCTGCCGCAGAGGGCCGCCGCATCAGCCAACGCCGCAGCCCTGAAGGCCGCAGCCTCGGTGGATCTCGAAGCGCTGCCGTTCCACGGGTCCCCTCTGAACCGGGCTGTGAGGGAGCTGCGCCACCGCCGGGCGGAACTAACCGGATAAGTGCGCGCGGCTGCCCAACTGACTCGCAGTAGATGTCGTTTTGGGCGCTCAAAACGACATCTACTGCGAGTCAGTTGGGTGGGAGCGCGGAAGCTAGACTGTGACCGTGCCGTCCACCCCGCCTTCCCCGTCCGGTCCCGACCCCCGCAGGGGCAGGCTCGCCGAAAGGCTCCTGCCCGGCGGCACCGAGCCGGACCCGCGCTTCACCCTGGCGAACGAACGCACCTTCCTGGCGTGGATCCGCACCTCCCTGGCCCTGCTGGCCGGCGGCATCGCGGTGGAGGCCTTCACGTCCGATGTCTTCCCGGAACCCATCCGCCGCGGGCTATCGGTCCTGCTTCTCCTGCTGGGCATGCTGCTCAGCGCGGGCTCTGCCCTCCGCTGGCTGCGGGTGGAGCGCAGCCTGCGTTCCAACCGTCCGCTGCCCCTGCCGCTGATCGGCCCGCTGCTCGCCGCCGGCTGCGCCGTGGCAGCGGCGGTGGTGATCGCCGTCGTCGTTCTTGCCTGACCGTTGACCGAGAACCCTGCCCCCGCTCCCCCGCCGGGCAACGGCCCGTACGACGGCGGCCGCCCCCTTCACGCCGACCGTCAGCTTCACGGTGACCCGGGGCTGCAGCCCGAACGCACCGCCCTCGCCTGGGGCCGGACCGTGCTGACGCTGATTGCCGCGAGCGCCGTGACGCTCCGCTGGATCCCGGACCAGGGCCCGTTCGTCCTGGCGATGTTCGGGCTGACCGTCACCGCCGGAAGCGGCATCTACCTCACCCAGCGGCGGCGCTACCGGCGGAGCATCGAGGGAATCCGGTCAGGGCGCCTGACACCGGACACCGCAGCCGTCCTCTGGACCGCGGGGGCCTGCGTTGCCCTCGGGGCGGTAGGCATCTGGCTGGTGCTGTCCTAGGAATCCTCATGGCGTGACGGTCCCATCCTTGCCGTTGCGGAGCTAGGGCTGTTCGGCTGCGGCGAAGACGTCCTTGGCGACGGTGATGGCCGACATCGCCTTGGGCCATCCGGCGTAGAACGCCAGATGGATGATGGCCTCTTTGAGTTCTGTCTCGGTCAGTCCGTTGGCCCGGGCCCGGGCGAGGTGCCCGCGGAGCTGTTCGGTGCTGCCGCCGGTGATCAGGCTGGCGACGGTGACGAGGCTGCGGTCCCGGGCGGAGAGTTCCTCCCGCTCCCAGATGTCGCCGAAGAGCACGCCGTCCGTGAGGTCGACGAGTTTTGGGGCGAAGTCGCCGATGAGTTGCTGGGCCCTGGTCTGGTGTGAAGCGCTCATGTGAGGTCCTTTCGGGGATGTGTGATGTTTGATGGCTTTGGCATGCGGCCCGTTTATCCGGGCACCGCTTTATCCGGCGCGGAGGAGTCCCGTACGTTGCAGCCATGAGTCAATGTCCGCTCCGGCCTGGCGCACTTCCTCGCCTTTGACCGAGAGGCCTTCCGCGATGGTGGCGCCCGGACAGGACGCCTCGTAGTCGCGGACGGTGGTGCCGAGCCCGCTCATGGCGTGGGTGGTGACGGGATAGATGGTTATGCCGGTGAAGTCGTAGCTTTCGGCGAAGGTGGCCATGATCATCGGTGCCCTGACGTTCCAGATGCCGCTGGCCAGGATGACGGCGTGGTAGTGGTCGATGGCGGGCAGCGGGTTGGCGATTGCAGGCCGGGCGTCCTGATTCTGTTCGCGGACGTTGCGTGCCACGGTGGCGTCATAGCCGTCCGGGTAGGGCTCTGCCGCCTCGATGCGGTGCACGTCGCAGGTGACCCGCGTGCTGATCATGCCAGCGAGCACTTCGGTGTTGCCGGCGTCGAGGTTGGTGCGGCCGCCGTAGTAATAGTTCTCACCGGCCCGGGAGAAGTAGGCCAACAGGACGCGCCCGCTGCTCTCCCGCGAACCGGCTGGCGGCCGCGATGGCTGCGTTGAAGCCACAGTGCTGTCTCCTCCTGGTGTGCAGCCTGCTGTTCCTGCGGCCAGCAGCGCTCCGGTCAGGCCGGCGGCCGCCCCGCGAAGGGCGGACCGCCGGCTGATGCCCAATAGATTGGTACTCAAGGGCGTCCGTACTTAGCTGTACCGGCGCCCGCCCAGCCAGCCGACCATGGCGGGGTCGCGGTGGTCGAAGAAGAGGCTGGCCCCGGTGTCCAGGGCGCTGATTTGGGTCATCTGCTCATCGGTAAGGTCGAAGCCGAACACGTCGAGGTTCTGGGCCATGCGCTCCGGCCGGACCGATTTGGGGATGACGACGACGCCGCGCTGGATGAGCCAGCGCAGCACCACCTGCGCCACGGACTTGCCGTGCGCGGCACCGATGGCGCTGAGGACAGGATCGGTGAAGAGGTTGTTCTTGCCTTCGGCGAACGGCCCCCAGGACTCGATCTGGACGCCGCGTTCGCGCATCAGCTCCTGGTCGGCGGCGCGCTGGTGGAACGGGTGGGTCTCGATCTGGTTCACGGCGGGGACGATCTCGTTGTGCTCGATGAGGTCCACCAGCCGGTCAGGATGGAAGTTCGAGACACCAATCGCCCGGGCCAGGCCTTCCTTGTTCAGGTCCTGCATGGCGCGCCATTCGCTGTAGTAGTCCCCGAGCGGCTGGTGGATCAGGTAGAGGTCCAGGTAGTCCAGCCCGAGCCGGTTCAGGGAATTCTGGAACGAGAGCTTGCTGTCCTCGTAGACGCTGCCCGTGGGTGCGTGCTGGATCCAGAGCTTGGTGGTGATGAACAGCTCCTCGCGGGTGATGCCACTGGCCTTGATGGCCGCCCCGACGGCTTCCTCGTTGCCGTAGGAGGCGGCGGTGTCCAGGTGCCGGTATCCGGCGGCCAGCGCTGCTTCGACCGCAGCCTGGGTATCCTCTTCGGGGATCTGGAAGACACCAAAGCCCAGGATGGGCATTTCGACGCCGTTGTTGAGGGTGACGTTCTTCATGGGGGTTTCCTTAGTGTTGTTCATTGAAGGTTTCAGGGTGTGTTGTGGCCTGGGCGGCGCGGTAGTCGTCCTCGGTGACGGGTTCGAACCACGTGGCGGTTTGTCCGGCGTCGTGTTCCACCAGCGCCAGGTGGCACATCAGGCTGTCCCCCGTCGCGCCGTGCCAGTGCTCCTCCCCGGCCGGGGTGTACACGGTGTCTCCGGCACGCATGAGGATGACCTCGCCGTCACGGTTTGCCACGAGTCCGGTGCCGTCGGTGCAGTGCAGGGTCTGGCCCACGGGGTGCGAGTGCCAGTGTGTGCGGGCTCCGGGAGTAAACCGGACCATGGCGGATGCCAGCCGTGAGGGGTGTTCGGCGCCGTGCAGGGCGTTGAGGTAGACGTCGCCGGTGAATTTTTCGGCCGGGCCCTTGGATGTGGGCCCGGGAACTGCAAGATGCATGCTTTGCTCCTTGGTTTGACGTGAGGTGCGATTTGTCAGATTTCCCGTTGGCGCCGCCGGCGCAGGGTCAGCGACGCCAACACCAGGATGATGAGCACGGCCGCGGTGGCGCCGAGGCTGGTGCGCAAGCCCGCCATGAATTCACCGCTGGCCAGTACCGCCCCGAAGATGGCCACACCGAGCGAGCCGCCGGCCTGCCGGGCGGTGTTGACCACTCCGCTGGCCGTACCGGCCCGTTCGGCAGGGACGTGGTCCAGCACCACGGCGATGATTGACGGGACGGTGAAGGAACCCCCGACGCCGACCGGAACCATGAGCGCGGCGACGAGCAGGACCGGGGCATCCGGCGGCAGCAGGCACAGTCCGGCGAGTCCGGTGGCCATGACCACCTGGCCCGTGGCGATCATGGCCGCGTGCCCATACCGGGCCATGAGACGGGCAACCAAGGGGTTGAGAAGTGCCACCAGGGCCGTCATCGGCAAGAACAGGAGCCCGGTTTCCAAGGCAGAGGAGCCGCGTACCTGCTGGAAGTAGAGGCTTTGAACGAACACGACGCCGTAGAAGGCCGCCATGGTGACCACGGCAATGACCAGGGTTGTGGACACGGCACGTGAGCGAAACAGGTCTAGCGGGATCATCGGGTGCCGGCCTCTGGCCTGGAGCATGATGAACGCGGCGGCCGACACGGCGCCGACGGCAAACACCAGCAGAATTCCCGGGGCCCCGTAACCTGCCTCGGCGCCCTCGATGATGCCGTAGGTCAGGCTTGCGAGTGCGGCGACGGCGCTGATCTGCCCGGCCCAGTCGAAGGGAGCCGGCCGCCGGGGCGACGGGGTTACCCGGGACAGGACCGCAAGGGCTGCCGCTCCGACGGGCACATTGACGAAGAAAATAAGCCGCCAGTCGATCTGGGTGAGCAGACCGCCAACCACCGGCCCCGCGGCGGCAGCGACGGAACCACCCAACCCCCAATACACAATGGCCCGGCCGCGGGCGGCGGCGTCGTGATAGGCCTCCCGGATCAGGGCCAGGGAAGCCGGGGTGATGATCGCCGCTCCGATGCCCTGCAGGATGCGGCCGCTCACAAGTGCCGGGAGGGCGGGGCTGAAGGCGCATGCAGCGGAGGCAACGACGAACACGATCATGCCCAGGCCGTAGGCCCGGCGGGCGCCGACACGATCCGAAAACGTGCCCGCAAACAGCTGGAGGGCGGAAAACATCAGCGTGTAGCCGGTGACCACCCACTGCAGCCCGGACAGGCCGCCACCCAGGTCGTTCCGGATTCCCGGCAGCGCAACGTTGACGATCTGGGCATCCAAAGCGACAACGAAGAACCCCAGCATGGCCACTGCCAGGGAGGCCCTCGGGCGGGCCGCAACTGCCGGGCGGCTGACGGTAGACACGGACATGGAGTCCTTTCGACACAGGAAGTTCCACGGAGGGAACGGGATCTCTTTCAAGAAAACCAGTACTTTCATGAGCGCGGGAGTGTCTGCTGTGAGGTGTACTGGCAGTTCCTGTTAGACCGGCCCGGCCCGCCGTAGCGTAGACCCCATGGACAACACGAGCGACGTTCGAGAGTTCCTCATGAGCCGGCGGCAGCGCATCACGCCGGCCCAGGCGGGGCTGCCCGTCTACGGAGGAACCAGGAGGGTGGCCGGGCTCAAGCGCGAAGAAGTGGCCATGCTCACCGGAGTCAGCACCGAGTACTACGCCCGACTGGAACGGGGAAACCTCCGGGGAGTGTCCGAATCCGTTCTGGACTCCCTCTCCCGCGCGCTGCAGCTCGATGAGGCCGAACGCGCCCACCTGTACGATCTGGCCAAAGCCGCCGCGCCCGCCCCGGCATCCGGTGTCCGTCGGGCACGGTCCGAGGTGCGTCCCAGCATCGAAAGGCTGCTGGCGGGGATGACCGGGACGCCCGCCTACGTCCGCAACGCCCGCATGGACGTCGTGGCGGCGAACAGCCTCTGCTTCGCCCTCTACACGGACATCCTCAGCCCAGCCACACTGCCCATGAACCTTGCCCGGTTCATGTTCCTGGACCCGCGTTCCCGCGACTTCTTCGTGGAGTGGGAGACCCTCGCCGACGACTTCGCCGCGGCCATGCGCACCGAATCGGGCCGGAGCCCGCGCGACCGGAACCTGAACAACCTCATCGGCGACCTCGCCGCCGGCAGCACCGAGTTCTCCACACGCTGGGCACGGCACAACGTCCGCTTCCACCGCACAGCCCGCAAAACCATGCACAACCCGCTGGTGGGCGACATCGAACTGACCGGCGACGCCCTCGATCTCCCCGGCGAAGGGCTCACCCTGATCGCCTACACCGCCGACGCCGGCAGCCACGCCCAGGACCAACTGAACTTTCTCGCCAGCTGGAGCGCCAACAGCAACACGGCCAAACCAGCACCAGCCAACCCGCCAACGCCATCAGCGGCGGGCCCTGCCGACGCCGGCTGAGAAACACTGCCCCAAAAGCCCCCAAAGTTTATGGCTGCTGGGGCCCGTTCGCCGGATGCGTCACCAACTGGCTCCGGGCCGGTATGTTCCTGCGCTCCATTCCTGGCCCTGTGTGAGGTACACGAACAGCTTCGCCTTCATGCAGGGATGATAATCCCGGAACCGGCAGGCCGGAACTATCCGGAAAGACCCACAACGAGGATCCACACCGCAAAAGCGGCCAGGAGGATGACCGAGCCGTACTTGATATACGGCCACCAGTTGCGGCCCGGAGCCGAGTCGTCAATGTTCTTGCCCTGCATGTTCCAGTCGTACCGCGGGAAACTGGAAGCACCCTTGGATCCGGTCATGAGATCGCTCCAAGTTGTCCGGGATGGCGCGGTTGTCCGGAATGGTTCGACGGAAGGCTCCCGCCCGGCGGCGAGCCGGACGGGAGCCTTCGTTGCCCTCGGGGCGTGTGGCTGGCGGAGCCTGACTGGCGGCTACGCCGCCAAGGCGACCGTCCGCCGTCGTGCCGGCGCAGCCGCAACCAGCAGCGCGGCGATGGCGACGGCGGCACTCAGCATCAGGCCCGGCCGGTACTGCTCAAGCATGGCGGCGGCACTGGGGACAGCGCCGCCGTCGGAATGCCCTCCGCTGACCATGGCGGTGGTGACCGCCAGGACCAGGGCGGCCCCCACCTGCGTGCTGGTCTGGATGAGTCCGGCTGCCAGGCCCTGCTCGGAGTCCCTGATGCCCGCGGTGGCCTGGACGTTGATGGACGGGAACGCCAGGGCAAAGCCGATGCCCAGCAGGATGATCGAGGGCAGGATGTCCAGGGCGTAGTTGGGTGTGGTGCCCACCCGGAGGAACAGGACGTAGCCGAGCCCCATGGCGGCCAGCCCGGCCAGGATCAGCCGGGTGGCACCGAACGCGTTGATCAGGCGGTCGGCGAACGGCGCGCTGGTGGCGACAATCAGTCCGGTGGGCAGCAGTGCGAGTGCCATCGCCAGCGGGCTCCACCCCAGGGCGGACTGCAGGAACAGCGTCACGATGAACTGGAAGCTGAGGTAGGAGCCAAACAGCCCCACCGCACTGAGGTTCGCCCGCGCCACCCAGCCCTCGCGCAGGATGCCGAAGCGGATGAGCGGGTGCCTGACCTTGTTCTCGATGACAGCGAAGGCCGCCAGCACCGCGGCAGAGATGATGAATCCGGCGATTGTTGCCACAGATCCCCAGCCCCGTTCCGGTGCGGACACCAGCGTGTACACCAGTCCCAGCATCCCCAGCGCGAGCGTGACAGCGCCCCAGATGTCGTGGCCGCTGTCCTTGGCGTCGGGCGTATCCCGCGGGATGAAGCGGTTGCCCAGGATGACCACCAGGATGGCGATCGGCACGGACACCAGGAACGTCCAGCGCCAGCTAAGGCTGGTCATGAGGCCGCCGACGACGAGCCCCAGGGAGAAGCCGCTGGCCCCGAACGTGGTGAAGATGGAGAGGGCCTTGTTGCGCTCGCGGCCCTCAGCGAAGTTGGTGGTGATGATGGAGAAGCCCGTGGGCGCGGTGAACGCGGCCGCGAGGCCCTTCACGAACCGTGTGGCGATGAGGATGGCGGGGTCATCCACGAGTCCGCCCAGCAGGGAGGCGGCCGCGAAGACGGAGAGGGCGATGAGGAAGATGCGGCGGCGGCCCAGGAGGTCCGCGAGCCGGCCGCCCAGAAGCAGCAGGCTGCCGTAGCCGAGGACGTAGGCGGAGACGATCCACTGCAGGGCGTCCGTGCCGAGGTTCAGTTCGTGCCCGATGGACGGCAGGGCCACGCCCACCATGGACACATCCAGCCCATCCAGGGCCAGGACGGTGCAGACAACCATCAGCAGGAGCCACTGGGCACGGGTCCAGCGGACGGCCGTGGCGAGGGGTCCGGCAGTTCGTTCGAGGGTGGTGGGTGATGTCATGTTCAAAAATCTATATGACGCGTCATTCAATGACAAGGAATATGACGCGGAATATTATGACGTGGACTTTAGTTCGTGTCTCGGCTAAAATCAGTCCATGGCTTCGACGACGGACCGCCTGCTGGTTGAGCAATGGCGCAGCATCCAGGACGCGTACTTCCGCACATCGTGCGCCCTTGACCGCGCCCTTGAGGCCGAGTTCAGCATCGGCCTGAACGAGTTCGAGATCCTGGACCTCGTGGCAGAGGACAGCAAGGCAGCGTGCCTGATGAAGGAACTCGGCGAGCGCACCCCCATGAGCCAGAGCGCCGTCTCCAAGGTGGTGGACCGGCTGGAGAAGGCCGGGCTGCTGACCCGACAGTCCTGTGCGCACGACCGCCGTTCGCTCTATCTGGAGCTCACCGAGGCGGGCCGGAAGCTCCACCAGGCCGCCGCCGTCGAACACCGTGCGCTCCTGAAGGAAAACCTGGCCTGACCCCTTCTTACTGCTCCTTGACGGGGCTACCTCCTGCGCGTAAAACCAGCCGTATCGGTCCAGATGCGGGCCGTTGCACAACGAGGTGTGAGGAGCAGAGATGGCAGTCGCGGTCATTATGGAATTCAAGGGCGCCACGCTGGCGCAATACGACCAGGTCATCGAAAAAATGAACCTGACCAAGGGCGGCCCTGGTCCCGCCGGCGCCCTTGGGCACTGGGTGGCGGCAACGGACGATGGGCTGCTCGTCACGGACCTCTGGCAATCCCGCGAGAAGTACGAGGCCTTCGCGCGGGACCAGATCGGTCCGTACAGCGCAGAGGCCGGGATACCGGAGCAGCCGAAAATTACCTATCACGAAGCGCACAACTACTTCACTCCTGGCGCTGACGCCTGACAAGTGACGGACGGCGCGGCGGCGGTGCCTGACCCACGGGCGCCGCCGTCGTCAATCCCCGGGCGGTACCGGGCTGGTGGCGTGGCCCAGGATGTGGGCTACCGGCGGCGTCACCGACTGGACGGCGAAGCCGAACCGCTGGTTGTCCTGGATGGTGAATCCGGCCGCGGTGATGGCGCCGAGCGTGTCCCGGTTGGGGTGGCATCCTCCGGCCATGCGCTGCCACACCGGTGTGAGTAGGTCTTCGACGGCGGCCAGGACAGGGCGCTCGGAACGGACGTGCTCGTAGTAGGCCAGGGTTCCGCCGGGGCGCAGGACGCGCCGGATTTCCGCAAGGGCGGCAGCCTGGTCGGCGACGCTGCACAGCACGAGGCTGGCGACGACGGCATCCGCACTGCCGTCGTCGGCCGGGATGCGCTCGGCCGCGGCGGGCCTCACCGTCACCGGCACGCCGGACGTGGCGGCGCGGTGCAGGGCAAGGCTTCTGAGGTAGTCATCGGGCTCGAGGGCCAGGACGTGGGTGACTGCCACCGGGTAGAGCGCAAAGGCCGATCCGTCCCCCGCGCCAATCTCGATGACCGTCCCGTGCAGGCCGGCCAGCATGCGGCGGCGGTGTTCTGTGGCGCCACGGCGGTTCATCCGCCCGACGGCGCGGGCGTAGGCGCGGGCGAAGCGGGGATGCTGGAGGTGCTTCAGCGTATTGCTGCCGTCCCCTGCACTGTCCATGCCGTTCACACCTTCCGCAGCATCGCTTCCATCTCGTCGAGGAGCCCGTCAACACCCGGGGAAGCGGCGATCGCGGCCCCGATCCGCTGGCTGCCGGCCCGGTACCGGCCGTCGGCCAGCACCTTTCGCACGGCGTGGCGGATGGCCGCCGGCTTGGGCCGTCCCGTTTTGAGATTGATTCCGACGCCGGCCCAGGCCACCCGGGCGGCCCCCTCCGGTTTGTCCTCGGTGTCCCCCGCAACCACGATGGGGACGCCGTTTTCCATCGCGTAATGGAGGCCGCCGTAGCCGCCGTTGGTGATGTAGACGGCCACCTTCGGCAGGAGTTCCGCGTCCGGCAGGAACTCGGCGGCGCGGGCGTTGGCCGGGAGCGGCGGCAGGGCGGACAGCGGGCGGCGGCCGGTGCTGACGACGACGGTGACGTCCTCGTCCGCGAGCCCTTCGAGCGTGGGGCCCACCAGGGCGGTGAAGTCCTCGTTGGATACGGTCCCCTGCGTCACGTAGACCACCGGGCGGGAGCCGTCCAGCTCCCACCAGTCCGGTTTCGGGGTCACCGAAGCCGAGGCGGCGTGCCGGGACATCGGCCCGAAGAAGCGGAGGTTGTCCGGCGCGTCCGAGCGCGGGTACTCGAACTCCTGCACGGTGAACTGGGCGATGAGTTCCGCGCGGCGGGCCCAGTCGAGGATGAACAGCCCGTCCAGCCCCACGCCCACGAGTTCGCGGGTGAGGGCGTCCACCTGCTGCTGGCTGTCCTTCAGCACGACGTCGGAAACCATCCAGTTCAGCACGCGGTTCCGCAGGCGGGCTGCCTTTCCCTTGCCGGGTGCCAGGCCCGAGCCATAGGGGGCGCAGTCCGGGCTGGACAGTGTCAGCGGCAGGATTCCGCAGGCGATGACGGCGGGGCGCTGGTGGCGCGGCAGCCTGGACAGGGTGGCTGCACCCATGAAGGTGACCTCCGCCAGAACGGCGTCCGTGTGCTCGGCGGCGATCGCCGCCTCGAGCGGAAGGTACTGGCCGCGGGCCGGCTCGATCACCAGGCCGCGGATGCCCTCGCGGATCGCCTGCACGCCGGTGGCCGCGCTGGGCTCTGTACCGTACTCCGCGCCGGGACCCAGCGGAAGGAACTCGGCCCCGACGGCCTTCACCGCGTCCTGGTAGGCGGGACCGGTCAGGAACCGCACCCGGTGACCGCGGTCAATCAGGTGGCGGGCGACTCCGAGCATGGGCGAAACGTGGCCGTCGTGGGGGCCGCTGCAAACGATGACTGATGACATGCTCGGAGCTTATGGCCTGCGGGGGCCCGGGGATAGGGCAGGGACCGGCCATTTCGGCCCGGTCACTTCGCCTGTCCCTCGATCAGCGCGCCCGGTTCTCCAGCGCCACGGCAGCGACGGTCCAGCGGCCATCGAGTTGCTGGCTGAAACGCCGCGACCGCCGGGTGCTAAGAAGCTCCCTGGCAGTCGCAACGACTGGCGAGTCCGGACCGGCGATTACCGGATCATCTACGAAATCCGGGATGCGCAACTAATCGTTCTAGTCGTAGCCGTCGGTCACCGCCGGGAAATCTACCGACACTGAATCATGGCACCGCCGACGTCGGCCAGCCTCCCGCCGTCGAACGTATTCCTGACCCGGCCAGGGCGTAACCGACGCCTTCAGTCCTCGAAGTGGGTGGCCGCCGCCGGCGCGCCGGAGAACCCCCCGACTATCTCCTCCGCGAGGGCGCGCAGCTTCTGGTTCCGTGTGCTGGAGCCGCGCCGAAGGATCTCAAAGGCTTCGTCATGGGAGCAGCGGTTCTGGGCCATGATGATCCCGCAGGCCAGATCGATCGCGGTCCGGCCTTCCATGGCTGCCCGGAGGTTCTCGGCCAGCTGGTCGGCGGCGGCTATCCGCAGCGCCAGATGGAGCGCCTGCCCGGCCATGACGGCGAAAACCTGGGCGTTTGCGATGGCGTCCTCGGTGAACAGACCGGTGGCCGGGGCGAAAAAGTTCAGAACCCCGGCGGCGTCCGGCCCCAGCTTGAGCGGAATGCCCAGCGCGCTGCGGCACCCCGCCGCCTCGAGGGTCTCGCGGTACTGCGGCCAGCGTCGATCCGTGGCGACATCACCGAGGAGCACCGGGGCCCCGGTCTCAAGCGCTTCCTCGCAGGGCCCCTGGCCCAGGCGCTGTTCGATTTCGTCCAGCACCACTGCCTCGTCGCTGCTGCCCGCGATCGACGCGCTGCGCTTCCGCCGGTGCAGGGTCACGGCGCACTCGATCCGGTCGCCCGTGGAACGCGACATCATTGCGGCCGCGAAACCTGTCATCCCGTCCAGGAACCCTTTGATGTCCTCACTATTGGTGATCAGGGCATGCAGCTGCTCAAAGTCGTCCGACTGATCTCCGGTGCTCATACCCTAAAACGTTAAGAGCCGCGGCACAGCAGAACAAGGCCACCCTCGGCACAAGATCGCCCCTGGGCGAGCAACAACCGCGTCGCCGGCGGCATTGACAGGCTCTGTCATGGCCCACTTCAGTTGTGTCGAATGTGGCATAGATTGGTTTCCGTGAACTTCAGCTGGGGACGGACAACAATAGCGGTGGCAGCGGGCCTGGTGCTGGCAGGGTGCTCCCCTGCGCCGGAAACCCAGAAGGCTCCGTCGCCGACTGTGGCCGCGTGCGAGGTGACGTCCGGAGCCAAGCTGGCGCCGGCGTCGGGCATTCTGTCCGGGGTGAACCTGGACTGGGAGCACGAGACGCTGCAGCAGTACGCCGGCGGGCTGGGCCGCAGGCCCGCCGTGGTGGTCAGCTTCACGCAGTTCCCGTTCACGGCCGCCGACGAAGCGAACCTCGAGGCGGCCTACGGGCAGGTGCGGGGCGACGGTGGCATCCTGCTGCTGACACTGGAGCCGCGGAAGGGCCTCGCCGCCGTGACGCAGGCGGCGACGGACAAGCTGGCCGGCACGCTGGACCGGTTCAACAAAGCCGGCGTTCCGGTGATCGTCAGGTTCGCTCATGAGATGAACGGTTCCTGGTACGAATGGGGCCAGCAGCCGGCGGAGTACAAGGCCGCGTTCCGGCGGGTTGCCGGCTCGATCCACCGGCTCGCGCCCGGCAGCGCCACGATGTGGGCGCCGAACTACGGCGGCGGCTACCCGTTCACGGGCGGGGCGCACCAGGCGGTCGCCGGCACCGCTGCCTACACGGCGCTGGACACCGACAAAAACGGTGAAGTGACCGGGGCGGACGACCCCTACGCGCCCTATTACCCGGGCGACGACGCCGTGGACTGGGTGGGCATGTCGCTCTACCACTGGGGCAACACCTACCCCTGGGGCGCCAACGTGGTGCCCGAGCCCGGCAAATTCCTGCAGCAGCTGACCGGCACCTACAACGGCGCAGGCGGAAACGACCTCGCCGTCCCCGACTTCTACGGCGAGTACGGCAAGCGCCGGGGCAAGCCGGTGGCGATCCCGGAGACCGCCGCACTCAGTGTTCCAAGCCGCGGCGGTGCCAAGGAACTGGCCATCAAGCAGGCCTGGTGGCGGCAACTCTTCGACGCGCGGATCCCGAAGGACTACCCGCAGCTGAAGATGATCAACTGGTTCGAATGGAACAAGAACGAGGTGGAGGTCAAGGCCGTGGTTGACTGGCGATCCGCCGGGACCCCTGCGATCGCCAAGGCCTACACCGCGGATCTTCCCGACTGGTTCCAGTTCGCCCAAGAGCCCAAGGAATGCACGCCGGCGCAGTGACTTGGTTTATGGGGCCGCTTTTGTGCCTCGGCGGAGGCCGCGGACGGTTTTCAGGATGAGGACGATCCCGTAGCCGATGAGGACGACGGCGCCGACGCTCAGCCAGAGGCCACGGTCGCTGTTGCCCACGGCGTTGGCGAGGAAGCCTGCGTAGGGCACGGCGTAGAGAAGTTTGCCCTGCACCTGCACTTCCCGGACGGGGTTGGGATCGTCGACGTCGTTGTTGTCGCCCTTGGTGATCAGGGTCTTTTCGCCGGTCTGGGCGGAGCCGAACCCGACGATCCTGTGCGTCTCCACAGCCGGCTTGCCGGACTCCAGCTGGAAGGTGACGATGTCACCGTAGGTCAGTTCGCTGTACGCTGCGGGCCTGGCCACCAGGAACGTGCCCGGCGGGTACTTCGGCGCCATCGAGTTGGTCAGGACCGTGTAGGTGTGGGAGCCCGTAACCCGCGGAACGATGATGAGCACCAGGGCGGCAAACACCATGACCGTCAGCACAACGATGCTGGCCAGCCGTCCCGCCGCCGACCACGCGCGTTTCCCACGCGACGGCGCTGTCCCTTCCGGGCCCGCGCTGTCCGGGGTGGCCGCTTCCCCTGCCGGCTGGCCCTGTCCTCCGGGTACTCCCCCGCGATCCGGATTGCCCATGAACGGAAGCGTATCAAGACGCCGTCCCCGGGCTGCCCAGTCCGGGCTGCCCAGTCCTGGCTGCTCGGGCGGGGCTGGCCAGTCCGCGGGGCCGGCTCAGAGCTGGGAAGCGGTGAGGGGAACTGTGATGGTCACGGACTGCCCCTTCACACTCGTCGGGGCGGACGCCGAGAGCGTCACCTCAAAACACATCACGGTGGTTCGGGTCTTGGCCACGGGTCCCGAGGTGATTCCGGCACCGGCCGGCACCTGATATCCGGCGGCGGAGGTGCAGTCGGCGGGAAGGGAGGCGTTCTTGACCCTGACCGTCAGATAATCGGCCAGGGTGCCGGACCCGGCGTTGACCTTCTGGGGTATCCCGGCGGTGAGGCTGATGCTGAACGGGCCGCCGGCGTCGGAATTGTTGGCCGCGGTGACGCTGGCGTACGCGGCAGACCCCGGGGTCAGCGCGGACAACCCGTTGGTCTGCGTGGTCAGCGCCAGGGACGCCTGCTGCCCTGCCGGCGTCGTCATTGTCATGCTCTGGGTTGACGGTGCGCCGGTGATGGTCACGTCGAAGGATGCGGCGTTGACGGTTCCGGGCGCCGCCGGGGCGGTGGCGTTCCACAGCGCATAGCTGCCCTGGACCACCAGCAGGCCCAGCAGCACCGCGGCGGCGGTCAGCGCCGCCGCCTGCAAAGCCCGCGGAATGCGCATCACCCCTCCTGCCGCCTCACTGTTTGTCCGGCCGGGAACTGGCTGTCCCCGGTTTAAAGCCTGTGGGCGGCCATCCGCCGGCCGGACTGGCCGGCCGCACCGGATGGCCGCGATCAGGTTCTTGCTCCGTTAAGCCTAGGACAGGCCGGTCTGGGTGACCTGGTTCAGGTCGAAGGCGACGTTGCCGAAGTCGTAGGACTTGGTCACGTCTGAACGGTTCGCGGTGCCGGACTTGAATTCGAACGTGATGGTCGCGGTGACCGTTCCGGACGTCTTCAGCGGATTGCTAACAACCGTCGTAGAGGTACCCGCCGTCAGGACCGGGGCGGAGACGATGACGTTTGCGGCGTTGAAGCCGTTGTCCGCGCCGGTGCCTGTTGCGGTGATGTCGGCGGCCATCTTGTTGCCTGTCAGGGTGACGTTCAGGACCTGGCTGTAGGTGAGCTTGTCGCCGGGGACAACCCTGTAGTTGGAGATGGTGACCGGGTTGCCCAGCCGGTCCGTCCAGACGCCCGTATCTGCCGCGACGTTCAGGTCGCCGGCGACGATGGTGCCGGGGGTGGCGGTCTGGGATGCGTTCCAGGACGCCAGGGTGCCGCCGCCGCCCAGCAGCAGTGCCGCGCCAACGGCGATGGCGGCGGTTCCCTTGATCAGTGCGCTGTTCTTCATGATGAGACCCTTCGGGTGAATGCTGAGTGGATTTCCTTCTGAAATGAACAATGCCGTGGCCGGCTCAGGGATCCATGCTGAAGACCGTCAAGAGTTACTCAAGAATTCAACCAATGCGCGTCACCTCGTTAGCTTCCCTGGACCTCGTCTGATCCTGTGCCAATCCTGTGGCTTACCCGCCGGCAGTCCTGAGCTGGAGGGAGAACAATGGGAGGCGAAATCGTCGCAGCCAACCGAGGAGCAGAATGAGCCGTGTGGACCGGGTACCGGGAGCCAGGACTGCGATGATCGCATTCGGACTGACGGTAACGCTGGGTGCCGGCGGCGCGGCCGCGCACGCCCTGTGGCAGCAGTCCGCCACGGCCACCATGACAGTCTCTGCTGCATCAGTCTGGCCCGGCCCGGCCGTGACCGCGCTGACGTGCGCCAACAACGCGAGCCAGAAGATCGCGACGCTGACACTGCAGCTGCCCCAAAGCGCGGCCGTTACCTACGGGGCGCTCCAGAGCAACGGCTCCATCCCCAAAACGTATACCTGGGGAACAGTCAACGCCGGTGCACCCGGGTCCAGCATCAGCCTGGACATCAACTCCCAGATCATCAAGGACAGCCCGGCCGGAGCCCTGACCTTCAAGGTGACGGCCGCCTACGGTGACGGGACCACGGCATCAGCCCAGCTCGTCCTCACACTGTCCGACTCGAACAACAAGATTGCCTGCCCCTGACCGGCCGCGGCTTCGGCGGTGGCCAAGGCGCCGCCGTCGTGCTTTCGAGCCGCGGACTACCGGCAACCAAAGAAGGTCAGGACGTGCAGCAAGAAGCAGGCTCGAACAGGCCGGCCTGGAGTTTTTGTCCATTTGTCGCGACTTCCGGGGCGTTTAACCCCCATTATCTGGACAAAAACTCCTGACGTTTGGGGACGGACGACGGCGGCCGGTCACCTTGGGGACAAAAGGTAACCGGCCGCCGTCGTTCTCAGAGCTTCCGGCCGCCCTGAGCGGCGGCCGGAAGCTGGCTAGGACAGACCCGACTGGGTGATCTGGTTCAGGTTGAAGGCGACGTTGCCGAAGTTGTAGGCCTTGGCCACGTCGGAGCGGCCCGTGGTGGTGGACAGGAACTCGAAGGTGATGGTGGCCGTGACCGTCTGCGTGGTCTTCAGCGGGTTGCTGACAGCCACGCCGCCCACCGTCAGGGCGGGCCCGGTGACGGTGACGTTCCCGGTGGTGAAGCCATCCGCAGCGCCGGTGCCGGACGTGGTGATGTTGGCCGCCATCTTGTCGCCGGTCAGGGTGACGCTCAGGACCTGGGTGTAGGTCAGCTTGTCCCCGGGCACAACCTTGTAGCTGGCGATATCGATGGTGGCGTTATTCCGGTCCTTCCACACGCCTGCCGCTGCGGCTACGTTCAGGTCGCCGGAGACGATGGTGCCGGGGGTGGCGGAAGCGGAGGCGTTCCAGGAGGCCAGGGTGCCGCCGCCGCCCAGCAGCAGCGCGGCGCCAACTGCGATGGCGGCGGTTCCCTTGATCAGTGCGCTGTTCTTCATGGTGAGACCCTTCAAATCTTGCGGGTGGATTTCCTTCTGAAAAGAACAATGCAGGGGCAAACTCAGGACTCCATGCGGCAAACGGTCAAGAATCAGTCAAGAAAAAACAGCCTGTTTTCGGGTGGTATCTTGAGTCACCGCCACATTCGGGCGGACACACTTTGGCGCCTGCCGCGTACTCCGACGTGCGTTGCCGGCCGCCCGTGCAACCGGAAGCTGGGGCTTGTATGCACTTTTTGAAGAAACTGCGCGCTTTGAAGAAATGGCGCGCCGGCAGCGGTGCGCTGGCCGTTGCGGCCGTTGCCGCAGTGCTGGCCGTGACCACGGCGGTGCCGGCCGGCGCAATCACCGGCGACTACGTCAAGGACACCGAGCACCCGTTCGTGGGGCTTATTGTCTTCTACGGTCCCGACGGCGGATTCCACCATAGGTGCTCAGGATCCCTGCTGACGCCGACGGTCTTCCTGACCGCCGGGCACTGCACCGCCGGTGTTTCCTCGGCCCGGGTCTACTTCCAGCAGGATGCCGGCGTGGACTGGAGCCCGGAAACCGGGACGGATCCGGACACCGGCTACCCGGGCGCCTGCGCGGAGGGAACCCTCGGAACCCAGTGCGCCACCTCGCACAAGATGTACAACTACGGCTACACCAGTATGGACGCGGTCCCCGAGACCAAGGACGCCGGCCTGGTGATCCTGGACCAGCCCATCGTGCTCAGCGAATACGGCCGCCTCGCTGCCGCCGGGACCCTGGACGCACTGGCCACCAGACGCGGGCAGCAGGAAACCACCTTCACCTCCAGCGGCTTCGGGATTTCCGCGGCCGGCCCCGCAGCAGGCGAGACCTCGTTCCGGGAACGGCTGATGGCCCAGTCCAAGCTGACCAACCTCAACAGCGCCAGCACCGACGGCTACAACGTCCAGACCAACGGCAACGGCAACGGACTGGGCGGCACCTGCACAGCCGACTCCGGCGGACCGCTGTTCTACGGCACCGCCGAGTCCAACATCATCACCGGCATCACGTCGTTCAACCACAACCGGTACTGCAAGGGGACGAACTTCTCCTACCGCACCGACCGGCAGGAGGTCATCGACTGGATCCGTGCCACCACCGGAAGCGAGTTCGGCCGGATCGACTTCGCACCCGCCCCCTGACCCGGCCTGAACCGACCCGACCCAAACTGGCAGCCATCCGCCTGCCGGCCAACCGCCGTCGGACGCGTTCGACGTTGGACGCGTTCGACGGCGGACGTGTTCGACGCTGGACGCGTTCGACGGCGGGCGCCCACCCGCCGTCGGACTGCTCACCTTCTCAACGCGGCCCGGCCACGGGCCTATGCCAGGAACTCCGCGGCCACTTTGGCCGCCACCGTCCGCACCGCGTAAACGGGTGCGAACACCGGCCGCTTCGGCAGCGGAGGTTGGGGCGCCGGGTGCTCGTGGGCGCCCGGCAGGGCAAGGCGCTGCAAGGCAATCCGCTGCCACGCCCACGGCAGGAAGTAGTTCCGTGCCCAGGCCAGGTCCCCGGCCCTGGCGTCGCGCCAAGTGCTGTCCGGTAGGGCCTTGGGCACCAGCGGCTGGAGCGAGTGCTGCACCTGAAGGGTGTCCAGCACCTGCATGGCGATGGTGTGGTGGCCCAGCGGCGAAAAGTGCAGCCGGTCCGGGTCCCACATCCGCGGATCCCGGAGCTGCCGCAGGGTCCACAGGTCCACCAGCAGGCAGTCGTGTGCGGCGGCGACGATCCGGATGTTCTCGTTGAAGATGGCCACCCTGGAACGGCTCCGTCCCAGGAACGGCGTGTGCCGCCAGTCCGGCCCGGCGAACAGCATGATCGTGGCGCCAGTGCCCCTCAGCCGTTCTACCCCGGCCTCCAGCCTGGCCGCCAGCTTGTCCGGATCGGTGCGGTGGAACACCATGTCATTCCCGCCGGCCGACAGCGTGATCAGGTCCGGTTTCAGCTCCAGTGCCGGCTCCGTCTGCTGATCAAGAATCTGGTCCAGGAGCAGGCCGCGAATGGCCAGGTTGGCGTAGGCGAAGTCTTTCCGCTCCGCGCTGAGCTCCTCAGCCACCCGGTCCGCCCAGCCCCGGAGCCCTCCGGCGCAGCGTTCCTCGGGGTCGCCGACGCCCTCGGTAAATGAATCTCCGATTGCCACATACCGGCTCCAGGGGTGTGGGGCCGTCGCGTCCGCAGCGGAGTTTCGGGGTCCAAAGTGGCCGATGTGTTTCATCGCCTCGTCCTCTCCCTTGCGCCCCTGGCGCGGTACGCCTGTGGCGTTATCCAAGGAACGTCCGAGCCCCGCGGGAAATTCCTAAAAAGTCCCGCGACTTGTGAATATTTTCCTTCCCCCACCCGCGCGAACGAACAGTTAAGCCCCACTTCAACGAGGAACCGGGGCTTAACTGTGCGTTCGCGCTCCACCCGGGTTAGTCCATTCGGTGTACTATTTGTGCTTCGATGCCATTTCCGTGCGCGTGTCCCAAGGAGCAACCATGAGCCTGCCCGATCAAGCGACACGCCCCCTTGAACCGGCGGGCCCTGCTCCCGGCCGCGACGCCGCGCTGGGCTGGCTGCTCGGAATCCTGGCGGGACTGCTGGGCCTGGGACCCTGGCTGATCACCGGGCTGCAGCTGCCGCTGCAGAACCTGTGGGGCATCGAGGTCCTGCCGGAACAGATGCCGGTCTCGCTGCTGCCGCTGAGCCAGTACGAACTCACGGCACTGGTGGTGCTCCTCACCACGGGCGGCGCGGCGGCCGGACTTGCCGTGCGCATTTGGAACCCCGCCCGACGGCGGCTGGTGACGTGGTGCGCGGCGGCCGGCGTTCTTGCGGTCCAGTTCACGGCGGCCGTCCAGTCATTCACCGTGCTCGACGGCGGCCTGACGGACGGGACGATGGCAGGCATCTATTTCGCCGGGCTGCTGGGCGGCGTCATCGCGTGCATCGCCGCGAGCCTCGTGGCGTTCGTGCTCCTTGCTTCGAGGCGAAGGGCCCTGGTTGCTCTGGGCGCCGGCCTGATGGCGGTGCCGCTCACTTCGTGGGCGATGGAGTGGGTGGTCGGTTCCGTTGGCCAGACCAACATCCCCGTTTTGGTGCCTTCAGTGGCGCGCTGGGTCCCGGCGATCCTTGTGGGCTGCGCCCTGGCGTGGTGCGGCCTCCGCCCTGCGCGGCGGGCCGTTGTGTGGCTGGCCGACCTCGCCCTGCTGTGGGTGGTCCCGGCCCTGTTTATCTCCGTCAACTACGTCCTCGGGACACGCGCGCTGGCCGGCGACCTGCAGGAGATGCTGCTGATGAGCCGGCAGATCCTGGCCGCAACCCTTGGACCCGACGGCGGCGCGCTTCCCACCGTCCTGCTGGCCCTGGCCATCGCTATGGCCGGGCTGGGCATCCGGTCTGTTGCGGCCCGGCGCCGGCCCGGCAATCCGTCCGTCAATGAGGCTGGCCCTCAGTCCGGCGATCAGGCAGGTACCCAGGCTAGCCCCACCCCATAGGTCGCCGGCTCCCCCGGTGTTAGATTCAAGGTGCCTTCGCCCCTCTGACCTGCAAGGAGCTTCCTGTGTTACTGATCGGCGGCCTTCCGGCCCACATTCTCCTGGTCCACGGCGTCGTCGTCTTCGGGCCGCTCGCCGGCCTTGGCGCCGTGGTTTACGGCCTGGCACGGCCGACCCGCCGGTACCTCGCCTGGCCGCTGGGCGCGCTTGCGCTGATCCTTGCACCGCTGGCGCTGATCACGGCTGCCGTCGGTGAGCAGCTGCAGTCAACCCGGGGTGCCACGGACGCCATCGCGGCCCATGCCCGGCAGGGCGACATCCTGAAGGTGACCGCCGTCGTCTTTTTCTTCCTGGTGCTGCTGATGCTCGCGGCAACCTTCACGCCGCTGGCCGGGCGCATTCCGGCGCTGGCCGCACTCCAGCGGTCCCGTCCCGCCCGCATCGTGGCGCTGACCCTGGGCGTGCTCGCCGGCCTCTTCGTCATCTACCAGAGCGTGATCACCGGGCACTCCGGTTCGTTCTCCGTGTGGGGTGGGTAGGGGCAGGGACTTGCCATCTTTCCGTTGACGGTTCCGCGCGCGTAGCCGAAACTTAGGCGATGAGCGGCAGCGATGAAGAGAAAGAGTCCACCATCGATCAGGTGGTGGAACGGCTTGCCGGGCGCTTCCCGGATGCCGACCGTGGGCTGATCGCAGGGATAGTGTCCGAGGAGTATGAGGCGCTCGATTCCGGACGCATCAGAACATTTATCCCCACTCTGGTGGAGAAGGGTGCGAAGACCCGGCTCCGCCGTGAATTCGCACCTGAGGGTTCCGGGGCCGGCACCTAAGCTACGGCGTGAAGCGGGCATTGCAGGATGCGCAGCTGGTCAAGATCGAGCAGCTGGCGCGTGCCGGTCCGGGCATCATCGATCCAAAACAGCTCCAAGGCCGGAACCACGGCCAGGACCTTGCCCCGGTGAATCAGCGTTCCGTCCCGCCACGCCTCGACCCGTTCGCCCGGGGACAGCTCCGAACACGCGCGGATCTCCCTGTACATGGCACTCACGAGCAGCTCCTTTCAGCGCCCGACCGGTCAAGTCCCAGTAAACAGGACCCGGGTTTCTGCAACGTGTCGCCGGGGTGACTTTCCTGCGACCGGGCCGGCGCCGCCGTCGAAAACCGGCTGGCCTAACGACGCTGACTGTTGAGGTCCCCAAGCTACTCCCAGCTTTCTCCAAGGCAGGCGAGACAGATTTGGCTTACGCAGAACAGGCCAGCCGTCAGGGCAAGATGGCTGGCCCGGTCGCCGGGCCCGGAACGTCCCCCATGCATTCCGGGCCCGGCGGAAAGGGCCTTCCCGAACGTACGCCGGGGTACCGCCGCCGATGCGGCACGCCTAGGGTTTTTCCAGGGTTGACTGGCGAGAATTTTTCTTGCCGGACACTCGTCTGCCGCGCGACAACCGGCTGGCACCGGGAACGGCGGAGCCCTCCCCGGGCCCGGTGCCTTACAAACCGGCACCTCACAAAAACCCGGTGCCCCGCGGCTGCTTGGATGCGCCTTACACCCCGGCCCAGCGGCGGAGCGTGCTGTTGACCAGGCCGATGAGGACGGCCGTCCACCAGCAGGCCTGCGAAACACTGAGCGCCACCATGAGGCGAAGCCGCAGCCTGCGGCCGAGTTCCCCGAAGCGGGTGTGCGCGGGCAGGGCCAGCAACTGGTGCATCGCCGGCGCGATGCTCAGGCCGTTGAGCATGAGCACCAGGACGCAGGCGAGCTTGATGGCGGTGACCGGATTGGTCAGGTCGGGGTCGATGAGCGCGCCCGACACCAGCAGGAGGGCCAGCCCACCCCAGATCAGCGGCTTCGAGGCGGCCTCCAGCTTTCCGGATTCGTGCATCTGCACCTTTCCCAGCAGCCACAGCAGGCCGAGCCAGTCGACCACCAGGATGGTGCCGAAGGAAAGCACCAGGGCAAGGATGTGGACGGCGAGCCCTATCCGGTGAAGTTCCGGCCCGCAGTCGACGAAGTGCCCCACGAGCAGTGAGGCCGTCCATCCTGCCGTGCACAACGCTCCGAGCAGAACCAGTCGGAGCCGCAGGCTTTTCCGACCGGCCGTGGCTTGCATGACCTGCCGTTCGTGAAGGGCTTGCGGTCCGTGGGCGGCCTGTGGTTCGTGAAGCGCCGGGACGGGCGGTGCTGCTGGGGACATGGAGCTGCCTTTCACGGGGACGCCGGCGGTGCGGGCCGGCGGTTGGCCGCCGCGCTGCGATGCGCAGGCGGCCGTGCGGGGAGAGAGTGATGGTGCATAGTTGGCTTAGTTAGGTAAACCTAAATCGGGAGATTACAGCCCGCGGGCGGAATTAGGCAAACAAAATGTTCGCTAATTTCTCCAGTGGTTTTCCTAAGTCCGGGGATTTCCGAATATGCGGTCGACGGCGGCTTATCTTCCGGGTGCTCAGCGGAGCAGGTCCTACCGGTTGACGGTGACGCTCTCCGTTGGGACCGGCGGGAGCGGCAGCCGCGCAACCGGCGTCGGACTGGCAGCGGGTCCCAGGTCAACCACAATGCCAGGCAGTACCGTGGCCGGCGGTTGGGCGCAGGCTTCATTCCAGACCTGGCCCCCTGCCACGGCGAGTACGGGAATGAACAGCAACGGAAGCCACTTCCTCACCACAC
The DNA here is from genome assembly GCF_042791415.1 of Arthrobacter sp. NPDC056691. Classification (NCBI taxonomy): domain Bacteria; kingdom Bacillati; phylum Actinomycetota; class Actinomycetes; order Micrococcales; family Micrococcaceae; genus Arthrobacter; species Arthrobacter sp. NPDC056691. Next base: position 38,656 of record NZ_JBHTXX010000035.1, on the reverse strand, counting down.
ACCGCCCTCCGCTAGCAATTGCCCCCAGCCTCGCGGTTCCACCATGGAAAAAATGAAACCCGAACGGCCCCCACGCCGCTGCCGGACCCCCTGACTCGGGGGTGCGCCCGCTAGGTTTTTCTAGGCACCCGCCGCCATGGCCGGCGCGGCAAGCCCACGTCCAAATCCCAAGCGCCCCCTGCGGCTCGGAGTTTTCGTCCAGATATCGCGACTTCGGGGCCCCTGAAGTCGCGGTATCTGGACGAAAACTCCATCAGGACGGGCATGGTCACCGGCGGGGGTTGAACCTGTCGGGAGGGTTTCCAAGGTTTCCGCAGGGTGGGCATGAAACGATAGCGCGCCCGCGGATCTTGGATAAATCTTGGATTTCCCCTGTACGTTTCCTAGATAAGGGCTGCCTAACCTTGACGCATGCCCACCACACGCAACGTCGCCTGGGATGGGCGCCTCCAGGCTTTCAAAGGCAGGGACACCACCCACTACGTCACCGCCGCAGCGGATCTCGCGAAAACCTGTGCACACTGCCGGGTACCTCTCGAGTCCGATGAACCGGTGTCCCTGCTCGTGGACATAACGCAAAGCACGGCGCCGGACGGCACTGAATACCTCACCTTCACCGACGCCGTCTGCCACCGGCGGTGCAGTGGCCCCGCCCTGGCCGTCCGGCAAACACCGTGGCAACCGGATACCCTGTCTCCAGTCGCTGCCCGGGTACTCCTGACCCAGGAATCGAACGGCGGCCGGACCAGGGTGGTCCCGGCGCTGGCCTTCACCTTCATCCCCGTCCTGAGCTTCCGCGAAGACGGCGGAGAACTGACCTCAGCCCTGGTCTCGCTCCTGCTCGCCCACGGCTTCCAACTGGCCATGAGCGCCGACTACGCCGCCATCCTGGAGCAGGCCGCCGAACCCGCTGCCAACTGCCGGATCACCGTCACGCCGGATGGCTTCCTGAGGCTCAAGCTCGACGGCGAACTCCTCTACCGGGAACAGCTGCACCTGGGCAGCGCGGACGACGCCGAGTGGCTCCAGGCCGCAGCCCACGGCGGCCACATCCTCGTCATCAGCGGAGACAACCTCGGCATCACCGAAACCGGCCTCGACATCAGTCCCGCGGCCAGGCACGGCACACTGGTCATCGGAACCGTCCCTGTCAGCGGCGGCGACGCTTTCGCTTCGGCAAGAAAGCACCCCAGGTCCGGCGACGCGCAAAATTCCTAGCGCAGCGGGAATTCCCTGCGCGCACGTAAATGTGCGCGTCGCCAGGTGATTTCCGCATCGGATGGCACGGTCGGAAGTGACAGGCTCAACCGGTGGACCCCAAAGAGATGGTCAGGTCCGTCTGCGCCGCCGAGTGGTCCCGGTTCCTGGCCACCATCACGATCGAGTACGGCCCCCTCCGCAGCTGCCCGCTGCCGGTCCGGGTGAATCCGTTCGACTCGTAGAACACTTCGGCCGACGCCAACACCTGGTCCGCACCGCCCGGGACCGTCAGCAGCACCGTCCGCGATCCGGCGGTGCCGCCGGACCCCTGCCGCTGGCCGGGCGGAAGGGGAACGTCCGCCGGCCAGCCGGCGGGCAGGGCGGGCAACGTGCGGGCGCCCTCTCCCCCTTCGCCGTCACCATCTGAACCACGACGCCGGCCGCCGTCCGAGGCGGGCGGCACACCCGCCGTCGTACTTTCCTTAATAGCGGACGACGGCGGGACCGCTGCGGGCGGCTGCCCGTCCTGTCCCGACGGCGCCGCGCTGCATCCCGCGAGCGCGGCTGTGGCGAGGACCGCCGAAGCGAGCCCCCGCCACAGAACCGGCTGGTGGTTCATTGGAGCCGGCCGCTCACCACGGCGACGGCACCAGGGCCGCCGTGTTGCCGGTGCCCTCGCCGTTCACGAGGAACGGCAGGTGCCAGAGATCGTTCGGCACGATCGGGTCACCCGGCATCACGTTCTCCGGGAAGATGTACTCGAACACCGGCGCGATGTACTGCCCCGGCTGGAGCCCGTTGGCCCGGGTGGGCGCATTCTTGAAGCAGTTGTCCAGCGCCGCCTGGTTGATCGTGGTGGTGGCGACGTTCACCGGCGTCGGCAGGCACAGGCTGCGCACACCCACCCGGACGGTCCGGTCCGGCTGGCTGAGCAGCCCGTTGGGCGCCTTGGTGGCCCGCAGGCGGGCCCGCTGCGGCTGCGCCCCGGTGTTCTGGGTGGTGATGCCGCCCGTGGGGCCGCTGAGCGGAACGCCGTTCTCGCCGGTCATTTCAAACGGCGTGATCCAGCGGTTGCGGACCGAGCCGTCCGGGTTGTGGTCCTCGTAGTAGATGTCGACGGCGGTCTTCACATCAGTGGTTTCGGCCTCCAGGAAGATCCGGTCCTGGGTTTCCTGGGCGGCGCCGTTGACCGCCGTCGCGAGCGGATCAGCGGTGCCGACGCCGAACTCCCCGATGGCAACGTAGCTGGGCTGGGAGCCGGGCTGGGTGTAGATGCCCAGGTTGGCCTCCACGGTGTGGGCCGAGATGTAGTCCTCGGTGCCGTGGAAGAGTGTGCCGGAGTAGTCCACGTAGTCGCCCACCTCAAACGGCGCCTGCTGCGACGCGTCCGGGCCCGTCGTCGGAAGTCCGGTGAAGGCCGGCATCACGTACTGCGAGCAGTATTTCTGGCCGGGCGCCGGGGCGCTGAGTTCGCCGCTGGCCGGCAGCGCGACGCCGGCGATGCTGAAGTTGCGGCAGCCCGGGGCGAGCGGCCGGTTCTTCTGCGGGCAGAGCGGGTCATCCTTCACGCTGGGGTCGGTGCGGGGCACGCACATGGGGTAGCCGGTGGCGGCGTGCACCGTGGGGTTGTCCTGGTCCACACTGAACCGGTTGTCGGGCGACTGGCCGCTGCTGAACCGGCCCGTGTCCGCGCCCGTGCTGTCGTGCAGGCCGGCAATCTTGGGGTCGTTCAGCTGCACGGTCACGGTGCCGCCGGCCGCGTTGGCGATCTTCAGGGCGCCGTTGGCGTAGTCGATCCCGGTGATTTCACCGCGGCCGGTGTTCGCCGACTGCTGGGAGACAAAGGCCATGCCGGCGATGTGCTTCGTTCCGACTATGTTGCCCACGGCCCTCAATTCCAGTCCGTCGGTGCCCAGCGGCGCGCTGCCGCCTGTGCCGTGGACGAAGTCCGCCCAGCTCAGCGTGTTGGCCGGCATCTGGACGATGAGGTTGCAGGGAATGGTGACGACGACCCCGTTGATGGTGACGGTGCCGCCGAAGTCGGCCGGGTCCGCGGTGGGGCAGGCCGCGCCGTCGACGGTGGCGTTGTGTGCCAGGCCGGTGTCGTCGTAGCCGTGCAGCTGGGCCGCGGGGACGGAGAAGGCCGGGTTGGGCAGCGTGGGCACCACCCACGGGGAGACGATCCCCTTGGGCGGCTTGGCTGTTCCGCCCTTGGCCAGGGCGGTGCCGACGCCGCCGGTGGCGATCAGGCCGGCGGCGGCGCAAAGAATGGTGAGTTTTCGGAGCGTGGTGGGCCGAACGTTGGTGGTCCTCATGGCTGGTCCTTTCGGAGGTGCCGTTGTTCCTGTGCAGAACTGTTCCTGTGCGGACATGCAGAAGGGGGTTCCTGCGCTCATGAGGGTGCGTGAGGTGATGACATGCTCTGGCGCGTGACCCGCGGTGGGGCGGGCCGGCGTCGTACGTTCTTCTTTGCCGGGGCAGCAAAGGCAACATTTGGTTGCCGAGACCAACCATCTCCCCGGCGGGTTGGGAAAATCTTGTCCCCGTGGCCGCCTCTTCCCCCGCTAGATGGTGGCCCACCCAACTGACTCGCAGTAGATGTCGTTTTGAGGGCTGAAAACGACAACAACTGCGAGTTAGTTGGGCCTGTGGAACAATCGAAGTGCCCCTTGAAAGGAGCCATTCACCCATGCGGCAGCCGGACCAGGGACGACGTCTACCCTCCGGCAACCGGACACCCGCGCGGTGGGCCCGGGTGCTGCGCGGCTCCCCCGCCACCCTCACCTTCGTGACTCTGTTGTGGGCCACGGGTTTTGTGTCCGGCAGCGTCGCCTCCGGGCCAACGCCGTCACTGCTCCCCCACGTCGCCGCCACGCCGCGCTCGGTGCCGGACCACTGGTGGGCCCTGCTGCTCTCTGCCTTCTGGGAGCGGGACCTCGTAGGGTACATCGTGGGCACGCTTGCGGTGCTGCTCGCCGGGCTGCCTCTGGAGCGCCGTCTTGGATCCCTGAAGTTCGCCTCGGCGGCGCTGGCCGGGCACGTGCTGGGAATCGTGGCCACGCTCGGGTTCCTTGCCGCGGCCCGCGGTCTGATGGGCAGCTGGATCCGGGACCTCAGCGGGCACTTCTTTCTGGGGCCGAGCGCCCTGGCCTGCGCGGCTGCAATGGCCGCGACCGCGGCCCTTTCCACGCTGTGGCGGCGCCGGATCCGCGTGGTCATTCTGGCCGTGCTGCTGCTCTTTGCGATGTATGCCGGCGGCGTCGAGGACCTGGTCCGTCTCGGTGCTGCGGCGGCCGGCGGACTGCTCGGTCCCGTACTGCAGGGCCGCCGGCCGCGCTTCGGCAGGCCCGCCGTCTCCCGGCACGAGGCCCGGATCCTGGTGGCGCTGCTCCTGACGGTCGCGGCGATCGGGCCTGTGGTCGCGGGACTGGCGCCGCACGCCGTCGGACCTCTTTCTGTGCTCAAGTTCCTGTTCACCAACATCCAACCGGTGGACCCCGCGGCGCTGCAGGCGTCCTGTTCCCGCCCGGCCGACCTCAGGGACTGCGCCGCCGCCCAGCTGCAGCTGCGGGCCGGTGCCGGCGGCATTTTCATGGCCATCCTGCCGTCATTCCTCCTGCTGCTGTTCGCGGACGGTCTCCGGCGCGGGCGGCGCTTCGCCTGGGCGGGCGCCCTCCTGATCCAGGCCTCCCTGTCCTTGCTGGCCGCCGTCACCATCGCCGGTGTGCTGCTGCCGCCGCCAGGTCCGGGTTTGCCTTCCCGCGAGGGTGTGGGCGGGATCGAGCTGTCGGGCTATTCGCATCCGCTCAGCCTGGTGCTGCCGATGCTGCTACCGGTCTTCCTGACCGTGCTCCTGCTGGCCGGCCGGAACCTGTTCCCGGTGCGGGCTCCCCGCGGAACGTACCTGCGGCTGGCGCGCCGGGTGGTGATTGCCCTGGTGGGGCTGAGCGTTGCGTATGTGGGCCTGGGCCTCCTGCTGGCCGGCGGATTCACCCCCGCGCCCGGACCGCTTCAGCTTCTGGCAGACGTTCCGGACCGGTTCCTTCCCCTCGGCTTCCTGGTGGACCGCTCACCGGCGTTCTTCCCCGAAAGCACTGCCGCCGTCGTGCTTTACGAAAGCATCGGCGTCGTGTTCTGGGCGTGGACCGGAGCCCTGCTGCTCCGGACGTTCCTGCGTCCGGCCCACGGCCGGCACAGCGCGGACGAGGAGCGGGCGCGGCGCATCCTCAAGTCGCACGGCGGCGGCTCGCTCTCCTGGATGACCACCTGGAGCGGGAACAGCTACTGGTTCTCTGACTCGAGCTTCATCGCGTACCGCGTGCGCAGCGGCGTGGCCGTGGCGCTCGGGCCGCCCGTGGGGCCGCGGGCCGACCGGGAAGCGGCGTTCACGGAGTTCGCCCGGCACTGCAGGTTCAGCGGGTGGACGCCGTGCTTCTACTTCGTGTCCGAGTCGCTGCGGGGACTGGCCCTTTCGCTGGGCTGGGGTTCGGTGCAGGTGGCGCAGGAAACCGTGCTGCGGCTGGACGAGGTGTCCTTCCGGGGCAAGAAGTTCCAGGACATCCGCACCGCGCTGAACCGGGCGGCCAAGGAGGGAATCCGTGCCGAGTGGACCACGTTTGCCCGCGCGCCGATCGCCGTGCAGGCCCAGATCGAGGCGATCTCCGAGGAGTGGGTGGCGGACAAGAAGGTCCCCGAGATGGGCTTCACGCTGGGCAGCCTGGATGAGCTGGACGACCCCGAGGTCCGCTGCCTGCTGGCGATCGACGCCGACCACACCGTGCATGCCGTGGCCTCGTGGCTGCCGGTGTACCGGAACGGATACGTGGTGGGCTGGACGCTCGACTTCATGCGGCGGCGCGGCGACGGGTTCCGGGCGAGCATCGACTTCCTTATCGCGTCGGCCGCGCTGAGCCTGCAGGACGAGGGGTGCGAGTTCATGAGCCTGTCCGGGGCACCGCTGGCGCGGGTGCCTGTCGCCTCTGTTGCGGGCGGGGCGTCGGCTGGAACCTACGGCGGCGGTGCCAATGCGGACGGCGGGCTGGACCGGATGCTCGACTGGCTGGGGGCAGCATTGGAGCCGGTGTACGGGTTCCGGTCCCTGCTGGCGTTCAAGGCCAAATTCAAACCGGACTACGAACCCATGTACCTGCTCTATCCGGACGCGGCAGCCCTGCCGGCAATCGCCAACGCCATCACCCGGGCATACCTGCCCTCGATCAACCTGGGCCAAAGCCTCACCCTGATGCGCGGCCTCCTCAGCCGCCGCTGACCCCAACTGAGTAGCAGATCAGGGCGTTCCCAGCGCCGAGAAGGCCCTGATCTGCTACTCAGTTGGGCCCGGGGGCTACCCGAGCGCGACGCCCGTGTGCCGTTCCAGCGCCTCGAGCAGTTCCGCCTGGAACGCCGCGTCCTCCACGGCCGGATGGGGCTCGCGGCGCTGCTGGTGGAACCAATACCCTCCGGACACGCGGCCGCCGGCAGAATCGGCAGAGTCGGAAGAATCGCGGGTGGCCAGCCATACCTGCGTGACGTGCCCCAGCTCCAGGTCATCGGGCGCGCTGCGTCCGCCCATGCGCGTGGGCACCCAGCCCGGATCCACCGCGTTGCTTTCAACGTCCGGCCAGCGGCTGGCCACCGCGGCCGAGAGCGCCGTGACGTACAGCTTGCTGTCCGAGTAGGCCGTCGGCCGCACGCCCGCGTTCGTCCAATCGATGCCCTCGAGGTCGGGCGTACCGGACCGGTGCATGCCGCTGCTGATGTACACGACGCGGCGGGGCCGGGCCATGAGCGCGGTCAGCACGTACGGCGCAACGGTGTTCACCGAAAAGATCCCACTGCCGCTGTACACCCCGGCGTTATGGATGACGGCATCGAACGGGCCGTACTCGCCCGTCTGTTCCGCCACACGCACCGTCTCGGCGACGTCGGCCAGATCCCCGACGACGGTCCCCACCGCCTGCTCCCGGACCGCGCCGGCGTCCGCCAAACGCGACGTATTCCGCGCGTGCAGCACCACGTCATGGCCCTGCTGCATAAGCGCCCTGGCGGCATTCAGCCCCAGTCCGCCGGCAGAACCGGTGATAAATATTCTCGCCACTCCAGGTACTCCATTCCCCGGCAGCCGCCGGGCCACAAAGCCTACTCCCACAGTAAAGGCGGCATCCCGGCCTCTGACAGGCCCTGACAGGGACTCCCACGTTTGACGGCGGGGCTCATAGAGTAGGTATCAACAAGTCCCCCGCTGCCCACCGGCCGGAAATTGCCGTGCGCAACAGGGAAGAGACTTGGGGGCCCTGTGGTTACCCCTACCAGCAGGGCCTGCCTCACGCCTCGGCGATGGGGTTTAGTAGATGGAAGAGACGGCCGATCCCTTTTCATCTGCGGCCCGTTCCACCCACACCGACACATAGGAGAACCATGCCTACCGTCAACGCATACGCCGCGCCCTCCGCTTCCGAGGACCTCATCCCCACCACCATCGAACGCCGCGACGTCGGCCCGCGCGACGTCCTCATCGACATCAAGTACGCCGGCATCTGCCACTCCGACATCCACACCGTCCGCGGCGACTGGGGCCCGCAGCAGTACCCGCTCGCACCCGGTCACGAGATCGCCGGCATCGTCACCGAGGTGGGCTCCGAGGTCACCCGCCACAAGGTTGGCGACCGGGTGGGCGTCGGCTGCATGGTCAACTCCTGCAAGGAGTGCGCCAACTGCCTGGCCGGCGAGGAGCAGTACTGCCTCAAGGGCAATGTGGGCACCTACGGAGCCGTCGACCGCGACGGCACCATCACCCAGGGCGGCTACTCCACCCACGTGGTGGTGGTCGAGGACTTCGTCGTCACCATCCCGGAGGGCATCGAGCTCGACGTCGCGGCTCCCCTGCTGTGCGCCGGCATCACCACGTACTCCCCGCTGCGCCACTGGGGTGCCGGCCCCGGCAAGAAGGTAGCCGTCGTCGGCTTCGGCGGGCTCGGACACATGGCCGTCAAGCTCGCCGACGCCATGGGCGCCGAGGTCACCGTCCTGTCCCAGTCCCTGAAGAAACAGGAAGACGGACTGCGTCTGGGCGCCGACCACTACTACGCCACCAGCGACGCCGGCACGTTCGAAACCCTCGCCGGCAGCTTCGACCTGATCATCAACACGGTCAGCGCCTCGATCGACATCAGCTCCTACCTGCAGCTGCTGGCCCTCGACGGCACCCTGGTCAACGTAGGCGCCCCGGCCGAGCCGCTCCCGGTCAACGCGTTTGCCCTCATCGGCGGACGCCGCTCCTTTGCCGGCTCTGCCATTGGCGGCATCCGCGAAACCCAGGAGATGCTCGACTTCTGTGCCGAGCACGGCATCGGCGCCGAGATCGAGGTCATCCCGGCCGGCAAGATCAACGAAGCCTACGAGCGCGTCCTCGCCTCGGACGTGCGCTACCGCTTCGTGATTGACACCGCCACCCTCTAAGGCGATTAACGCTCGACGGCGGGCCGGTCCCTTAACGGGCCGGCCCGCCGTCGGCGTTAACCCAAGTAACTCCTGTGCGAAACCTGCGGCGGCATTGCCTTCTTCTTGAGTCTGGGGTTACATCATCCTTCAACAGGATTGGATGGCGCGAACACCGGAACGACGAGGAGGTCCGATGGAGTTGGTGCGGCAGTGGGGCGACACAGCGGAGACGGAAGCCGTGGGCGCTTTCTGGCGGTGGTGGTCAGTGGCGGGTGCCGGCCTTATCACGGCAGCCGTCATGACAGGCGTCTACGGCGACCTCCCGGAAATGATCGGGGCCATGGTGATGGCGATTCACCCCGAGCTGCGCTGGGAGACCGGCCCGGGCGCCCGTTCCCGGCACCGGCTCTGCGTCTCCGGCGGCGGGGATCCGCGACTGCGGGTCCTGGCAGAGCGATGGCGGCGGGCGGCTCCCCGGCCCACTGAGACCTGGGAATTCGCCGCGGCCAGGGAGCCCCAACCAAATATGCTCACCGGCACCCTCGAAGGCCTGGACCAGCCGGTGGATCTGGGCCTGGCCCGGATTGCGGTGGACTGGGACCCACGTCGAGCCTTGGCCGAACTCACCGTCTTCCACCCGGCCTTCAAGGGCATGGGCACCAACGACTGCCGCCAGGCGGCGCGCCTGCTGGTGGACTGGCTCCTCGGCGAGGACGACGTCCAGCGATGGGTGGGCGCTGTTAGCGTCACCCGGACCGATCCGCGCGACAGCCAGCCCGCCGCCGTCGTTCCCGAATTCTTCCAGGCCGTGGCAACCCGGACCGCGGACCCCCGGTGGACGATGCGGGAGGCCAAAACATCCTCGGGGCACCGGGTGATTGTCTGCGCGCTGCGGCCGTTGCGTTGGGTCGACCACCCGCTGCTGGACCTGCACACCGCTGTCCGGGTCAGGTACCGGCGGACCGGGAATGACGGACTGCCGGACGACGGGCTGCCGGACGGGGAGGCGCTGCTGGGACTCCTCCAACTCGAAAAGGACCTGGAGTCGGTGCTCGGGCCCCGGGGCAGGATGGTGGCTTCAGAAACGTCCAACGGGCTGCGCGTCCTGCACTACTACAGCGATTCTGAGGACCAGAACGGACGGGACAGCTTCGACCGGTTTGCCCGGTCGCGGAAGGATGTGCAGGTTGACCACACCCATGATCCGGGGTGGGGGCGGGTGCGGAAATTTATCTAGGCCACGCAAGTCGTTCGAGTGCGGGGTGCGCGTAGCGGCAGCCGGATCCGGCTGGGTGGGGGAATGCTCGCGGGTCCGGCTGCCATGCCCGGCGTCGGATAGGCGCTGCCCGCCGTCGGGACCCCTCGATTCTGGCCGCACGGTCTTGGGAAAAGCTGGGCCCCCGAACCGAACCGGTGCTTCAGGCCGCCAGTTTTGGGGGTATCCACGTTTGGCTGGGAAAGCGCCAGCTCCTCCCTTCTTTTTGGATCGGGGGAGGACGATAATAAAGTCGACCACCGGGGCTGGGCCGGCGGCGGTGCCGCCTGTCTGAGACCAGGGCGGCCCCCCCAGCCGCCGCCGTCCCTTGAACTTTCCCAACTGACTCGCATTAGTTGTCGTTTTCAGGGCTCAAAACGACAACAACTGCCAGTCAGTTGGGCCGGGGGCTCAGGCGTGGGTAGGTTCCTCCACCAATGCAGTTGCGATGCTGTCCGCGTCCTCCAGCGCGGCCAGGTAACGCTCGGCATCGAGGGCCGCTGCGCAGCCGGTGCCGGCTGCGGTGATCGCCTGGCGGTAGCGGTGGTCGACGGCGTCCCCGCACGCGAACACGCCGCTCAGGTTGGTGCAGGTGGTGGGCGAATCCACCTTGATGTAGCCCTCGCCGTCGAGCTCCACCTGCCCCGCAACCAGTTCGGTGCGCGGCACGTGCCCGATCGCCACGAAGAGCCCGGTGGCTGGCTGCTTCCGTTTTTCGCCCGTGCGCGTGTCGGTCAGGGTGACGCCGCTGACCTTGCCGTTGCCGTGGATCGCCGTGACGGCCGAGTTCCACGCGAACGTGATCTTCGGGTTGTCCTTGGCCCGCTGCGCCATGATCCGGGAGGCTCGCAGCTCGCCCTTGCGGACGACGACGGTCACGGACTTCCCGAAGCGGGTCAGGAAGGTGGCCTCCTCCATCGCGGAATCACCGCCCCCGACCACGATGATGTCCTGGTCGCGGAAGAAGAACCCGTCGCAGGTGGCGCACCAGGACACCCCGTGACCGCTGAATTTCTTCTCCTCAGCCAGCCCCAGTTCCTTGTACGCCGAGCCGGTGGCCAGGATCACCGCCGGGGCCTCGTACGTTTCGCCGCCGCCGGTGACCACGCGCTTGAGGTGACCCCTGAGCTGAACGGAAGTGGCGTCGTCGAACAGCACCTGCGCGCCGAACTTCTCCGCCTGCTGCTGCAGGCCGTCCATCAGCTCCGGCCCTTGAATGCCGCCGGGAAAGCCGGGAAAGTTCTCCACCTCCGTGGTGTTCATCAGCGCTCCGCCGGCCGTGACCGAGCCTGCCAGGACCAGCGGCTTCAGGCCGGCCCGGGCGGCGTAGATCGCGGCCGTGTAGCCGGCGGGACCGGAGCCGACGATGATCAGCTGTTCGGTTCCTGCCTTCCCGGTGGCTGCATCATCTGTGCTGGCATCCTCAGGCTTCGCGTTCTTGCTCACTGCTGGCTCCTTCTGTTCAGGCTTCGTCACGGAAACTGTTACTGGGCGTCGGCGTGCCGGGCGGGCGGCAGCTCGGTGACCAGGGCCTCGACGCGCGTCCGGATCTCGTCGCGGACGGGGCGGATCGACTCGATCCCCCTGCCCGCGGGGTTGGCGAGCTGCCAGTCTTCGTAGCGTTTGCCGGGGAACACCGGGCACTCGTCTCCGCAGCCCATGGTGATCACGACGTCGGCCTCCTGGACTGCCCCGGTGGTGAGGGCTTTGGGGACGGCCCGGGAAATATCAATGCCGACGTCCGCCATGGCCTCGACGACGGACGGGCTGACCTCGTGGGACGGCCGGATGCCGGCGGACCGAACCTCGATTGCTCCCCTGGACAGGCTGGTGAGAAACCCGGCGGCGATCTGGGACCGGCCCGCGTTGTGCTCGCAGACGAAGAGGACGGAGGGCTTCCTGGCTGGGTCGGCGGTCATGGCGGTCTCCTGAAGTAGGCGGTCGGAGCGCGGAATCGCCGGAGGAAGCGGTTCGTGCCCACAGACCTGCGTACTCAAGTGCAACAAGAGCGGGCAGTTCAATCAAGAGGCCTCCGGGAAAGCCTGGCCGCGGAAGGGCCTGCCAGTCTGGAGTTTTCGTCCACTTGTCATGACTTCGAGGGCCTCCAACTGGCGATATCTGGACAAAAACTCACGTCCTGGCCCGGCCCTCGTCAGCGCGGCGCCTTTCGTGGGACGATGCGGCATGGACAGCAGCGCGGCGGGCCACATCGTCCTCCTCGGGGACTCGATTTTCGACAACAAGGCGTACGTTGACGGCGGGCCCGACGTCGTGGAGCAATTGCGCGGCGACCTCCCGCCGGGGTGGAAGGCAACGCTGCTGGCGGCCGACGGCGACGTGATCGCCGGGGTCCACCGCCAACTGCTTGCCGTCCCCGACGATGCCACCCACCTCGTTGTCAGCGCCGGAGGGAACGATGCGCTCGGCTTCGCCCACCTGCTCGAAGCACCCGCACGATCCGTGGCGGAGGCCGTGGCCATGTTCGCCGATGCCCAGGACCGGTTCGCCGCCGACTATGAGCTGATGGTCGACGCGCTTTCAGGGACCGGACTGCCCGCGGCCGTGTGCACCATCTACGACACGCCCTCCACCGGACCCTTCTACCGGATCATCAGGACCGCCCTCACGGTTTTCAACGACTGCGTCACCAGGGCCGCCTTTGCCCGCGGCCTGAGCCTGCTGGACCTCCGGATCATCTGCAACCACGACGGCGACTACGCGAACGCGCTCGAACCCTCCGTGCAGGGCGGCGCCAAAATTACCGGCGCCATCGCCGCACTGCTGGACCCTGGCCGCCAGGTGCCGCGGTCCACGGTCATCGGCGGAGGGGGGCCGTGGAGTTGCGGACCACCAGTTGCGGTGTGATGCACCTGTCCGCGATGGGGGCCGCGGGGTCATTGAGCCGCTCCAGAGCAACGCTTCCGGCAATTTTCCCGAGCTCCACAGCATGCAGGTCCACCGAGGTCAGGTCGATGCCGTGGAGCCGGGCGGTCCGCGAGTCGTCGTAGCCCACCAGCGACAGGTCCCCGGGAATCGTCAGCCCCATGGCGTAGGCGGTTTCCCGGACACCGAGCGCGAACTGGTCGTTGTGCGTGAACACGGCCGTCGGGCGGTCCGGCCCGCCCAGCAGCTGCCCCGCCACACGTTCCGCGGCCTCCTGGGTGAAATCATCGGCCGCCACGGTCTGCGGGGTCAGGCCGGCGGCCCGCATCATCCGTTCGTAGGTTTCCCGGCGGACGGTGTGTCCGTCAATATGCGGCCCGGCCAGATGCGCGATCCGTGTGTGCCCGAGTTCAAGGAGATGCTCGACGGCGGCCCGCGCGCCCGCACGGTCGTCCGGGTACACGCTGTCCACCCCCTCCACCCGGCGCGTCACGCTGACCACCGGTACGATCTGCGCCAGCTCCCTCACCCGGTCATCGGGGTCCAGCAGCGTCGCGGCAATAATGATCCCCACCCGTGCCTCAATGAGCGAGTCAACGGCACCCTGATCCTCACCGCCGATCGAGCGGGAGACGCTGAGGATCAGCCGGTTGCGCGCCTGCGGCAGCGCCAGCCGCACGCCGTTGAGGACATCCGAAAAGACCTCGTTCCGGAGGTCAAGGAGGTAAAGCCCGACGGCGGTGCGCTGCTTGCTGGCCAGGGCGGCGGCGGCCGCGTTGTGCCGGTACCCCAGACGCCTGGCGGCGTCGAAGATCGCCTGTTTGGTCTCGTCGCTGACGCCCGCGGCGCCACGGAAGGCGAAGGACACCAGCGTCCGGGAGACCCCGACTTCGCGCGCAACGTCGGCCTGGGTGGCTGGCCGGCGCTGCCGCTGAATGCTCATGTCGCCATCCTCCCACGAGGCGAAACGGCGAAGAACTAAGTCATTTGTAAGTTTGACCTTACATTTAAGCCTTTCGCGCGTTAGTCTTGAATGTGACAGCGGGCACACGTCCCGCAAACTTGAGACAAAGGAGTCCTTATGTCTGCAACCCAAGCCCAACGCGACGGCGCGCATACGCCCTCGCTGCCGCCGCTCACGAACGGCCCGCACCGCAAGCGCCTCGGCATGGTCGCCACGATCGCAACCTTCGGCGGCCTGCTGTTCGGCTACGACACGGGTGTCATCAACGGCGCACTCCGGCCGATGACGGCCGACCTCGGCCTCACCCCGATCACCGAGGGCATCGTCACCAGCTCCCTGCTCTTCGGCGCCGCGGCCGGCGCCGTGGGCGGCGGCCGGCTGGCCGACACCTGGGGCCGCCGAAAGACCATCATCCTGCTGGCCGTCCTGTTCCTCGTCGGCGCCCTGTCCTGCGTGTTTGCGCCCAGCTTCGAGGTCATGGTCGTCGGCCGTATCATCCTTGGCCTCGCCGTCGGCGGCGCCTCGTCCGTGGTCCCGGTGTACCTCGCCGAACTCGCCCCCTACGAAATCCGCGGCTCGCTTGCCGGCCGCAACGAACTCATGATCGTCATCGGCCAGCTCGCCGCATTCGCGGTCAACGCCATCATCGGCAACATCTGGGGCGAATTCGGCGGCGTCTGGCGCATCATGCTCGCCGTCGCCGCGGTACCGGCAGTCGCCCTGTTCCTCGGCATGCTCCGGATGCCGGAATCCCCGCGCTGGCTCATCTCGCGTGGCCGCACCCAGGAAGCCCTGGCCGTGCTCAAGACCATCCGCTCATCGGACCGCGCCGAAGCGGAGATGGCCGACGTCAAGCACCTGGCCGACGAGGAAAAGGAAATGAACCTGTCCGGCTGGGGCGCACTGAAGAACAAGTGGATCCTGCGCATCCTGCTCGTCGGCATCGGCCTGGGCGTGGCACAGCAGCTGACCGGCATCAACTCGATCATGTACTACGGCCAGTCTGTGCTGGTTGAAGCCGGTTTCGACTCCCGCGCCGCCCTCATCGCCAACATCGCCCCCGGCGTCATCGCCGTCGTCGGCGGCGTCATCGCACTAACCATGATGCAGCGGGTCAACCGCCGCACCACCCTGCTTCTGGGCTTCACGCTGACCACCATCTGCCACTTCCTGATCGGCATCGCCTCCATCGCCCTGCCCGTCGGAAACCCGGCGCGCCCCTTCGTGATCCTCTTCCTGGTGGTGGCGTTCGTCGGCTCCATGCAGACGTTCCTCAACATCGCCGTCTGGGTGATGCTCTCGGAGATCTTCCCCCTGCACATCCGCGGCTTCGCCATCGGCGTCTCCATCTTCTGCCTCTGGATCGCCAACGCCTTCCTGGGCCTGTTCTTCCCCACCCTGGTGGCATCGGTCGGCATCACCGGAACGTTCTTCATGTTCGGTGTGGTGGGCATCCTGGCCCTCATCTTCATCTACACCCAGGTTCCCGAGACACGCGGCCGCACCCTCGAAGCACTCGAGGAGGACGTCACCACCGGCGCCATCTACCTCGTCCACAAGACCCCGGCGACAGCCGCCCACTAACAGCTCCCGCACTCCCCCGCCCGGCGCCATAGCCGCGCAAGCAAACGAGAAGCCGAGTCCCGGCCGCCGGATCCACCCGAATCCGGCGGGCGGGCGTCTGCGTTTTCGTCGCTTACGTACCGGCGGGCTGGAACAGTTCGACGACGTTGCCCGCCGGATCCTCCAGCAGGATCTGCTGGCCGCCGGGCCCCTTCACGATCTCGTTGCGGAACGGAACGCCCGCGGCCCGCAGCCTGTCCACCTCGGCGGATATGTCACTCACGATGAGATGGATCCGGTTCCATCCGCCCGGTGCCGGGACCGCGCCGCCGGGCATTGGCCGGCCCGCCGAGCTGGTGGGTCCGCTCAGCAGCAGGCGTAACTGACCGCGCACGACGTCGGCAAACGCCGGTGCCGCGTTCATTCTCACGGTGAAGCCGAGGTGCTTCGTGTAGAAGCCTACGGCGGCGCCGACGTCGTCCACCATGTACCTGACGCTGACAAGATCCTCGGGGTTGTTGGAGTCCTCAGGGTTGCTGGACATGTTCCTTACTCCTCTTTGGTGAAGCCCCGATTTGGATGGAAGCCTCCTGAGATGGGATCCGGATCAGACGTGCTGATCCACGATGACCGGGTTGCCGTCGGGGTCCACCACGATGAAGCTGCCGGGTCCGGTTCCGTCGCCGGCTTCAGCAGCGAACGGAATGCCCTGGTCCTTCAGTTGGCGTTGGAGATCGCGCACATCGGTGAACGAGTCGAGCTGCTGCGCGTCCTGGTTCCAGCCCGGGTTGAAGGTCAAGGAGTTCTTCTCGAACATGCCCTGGAAGAGGCCGATCACCGTCTGACCGTTCCGCAGGATCAGCCAGTTCTGGTCGATATCGCCGCCGGACCTGGTGAATCCCAGCTTCTCGTAGAACGCCGCCGACGCCGCGATGTCCTTGACGGCGAGGCTGAGTGAGAAAGCGCCGAGTTGCATGTGCTGCTCCAGTCTCCGGAACCCTCCGGACATGAATGTTTCCGATGGTACAGGCGGCCCGTCCGACTGTCCCAGACAGCACTCTTCCAGAAGCCCCTGACAAAAATCGCCCCCGGCACAAATTCACGGGCATAGCCTCGGGCGGCCGCCGGGAGTTCAGTGGTCGGTTCGGCAAGGCACAATTAGCTTGGAACTCAAGATGACCGAAGGGATCGGCTGTGGAGCTGGGTCAAATATCCGCGGTGCTCGCCTGTGCCGTGCTCGCAGGGCTGGCAGTTTTTCAGGTGCTGCTGATGGGCGGCGTACCGCTGGGACGTCTGGCCTGGGGCGGACAGCACAGGATCCTGCCCGCGAGGCTGAGGATCGGCAGCGCGGTGTCAGTTCTGCTCTATCTCGTGTTCGGGCACGCGGCCCTGGCGAGAACCGGACTGGCACCCGCGATCGGCAGCGACGCCTGGTACCCAGTGTTCACCTGGGTCCTGACGGCATACTTCACCCTCGGCGTGCTGATGAACGCCATCTCCCGCAGCAAACCGGAACGGCTGGTCATGACCCCGGTGGCGCTCCTGCTGGCGCTGCTTTTCCTCTTCCTCTCCATCAGCTGAGCCTCCGGGGGCCGGTGTGGGCGGCACAACACTTGCACAACACCCAGTCAGTGGCCTGAGTCAGTAGCGTGGTTGGGTGCGTTTGTTCAGCTCCGAAGTACTCATCCAGGCCCGGGCCGCGAGTGTCTGGCACGTCATCACCGACGGCGGAAACTTCGGCGTCTGGGAGTCGGGAATCCTGGAGGCCGACGGCGCTGTCCGGGCTGGTGACACCGTCCGGATCACACCTTCCGGAGGCCGGCGGTCCGTGAAGCTGCGTGTCCGGCAAGTCAGCGGAAACGTCATGACCTGGCACCGCCGCCTGCCGTTCGGGCTGTGGAGCAGAACCCGCACTTTCACGCTTACGCCCCAATCGCGGCAGACCCGCCTGACCGTCGTCGAAAAGCACCGGGGTCTGCTGCTGCCCTCCTCGAAGCACGCAAGCGCAGACCTGTTCCTGGACAGGTTCACCGACGCCGTCAGGCGCCGCTCCGAGATACTCGACCGCGCGACTCCTGAAACCCGCCTGATGCAGCACCGCTGAAGCCGCGGGCATCCTCGGGCAACGCCAAGACACGGGGAGCGCTAAAAGGCCTCCGTGTGCTCGAGCTCCGGCAGGACCACCAGCGGGTCTCCGGCAAAATGCAGCCTGCGGGACGACTGCCCATCGAGCCAGGCGAAGACGACCGAGCCGTCAAGGGGCACTCGGCCGGCAACGCCGGCCCGGGCGGGGCGGCCCCGTTTCCGGATCCCCGTCTCCGTCCCCGGGGTTAGCATCCCCCACACTGCCGGAAGGTCGGCGTCGTGATCGTTGCCAGCGTTCGCGTCCATGCATCTATGGAACCAGCTCGGGGTGAACAGGCTGTGAACGTGGCCCGTGCAACACGCCGCCCTATCTGTTTCCGCGGTCGAGGAGGGGCGTTGCCGGGTCCGGCGCGCGAGGGGGTACGTCCGGACCCGGCAGTTCTGAAGGTTCGGGGCGCGGATTCCCGTGCCGGACCCAAGGAACTCCAAAGTTCTTCCAAGGACGATAACGGAAACTTCCATCAGGGCCGGCGGCGATGGCCCCCGGTCCACCCTCCGTGACCTGGCTGCCAAACCCAGTCCGCCGCCGGCCCGGGGACCCGCTGATTGAGCTGCGAACGCGTCCGGAACCAGGAGCGCAGATCCCACCGGCCTGCTGTACGTTATGGCCATGGGGCATGGAGCAACGGACAAGCGCGGGACAATGGCCGATGTCAGTTTGGCCGTCGCGGAATTCACTCACGCGCACTGGTTTTTCGGGAACCTCTACGAGGCCGTGGTCAAAGTCCCCCACCGCGTCGCCGGGTCCGAGGACGGCCCTGAGCTGCGGAGGTCCCCGCTGGGGTCCGGCAGCCCCGGACGCTACTACGCGCCACTGGCTCCCGCGACCTTCCCGGCCGTAGCGCTGGCACTTGCCGCAGGATGGAACCGCCCGGGCAGCCGGCCGTAGCTGGCGACGGCTGCCGCCGCTTCGGCGGCCGGCGCGGCAGCAACCGCATACCTTCTCCGGTCCGTGAATCCTGCGCTGTTCTTCGAGCCGCGCCCACCCAGCGACATGCGCTGTAAGCCCCTGCTGGCCAAGTGGTACCGCGTCAACGCCATCCGCCTCGCTGCCAGCGCGGTGGCGCTCGTGGCGATTGACCGCGCGCGTCTGGGCAGCTCGAGATCGGCATGCACGCCCGGGTCCTGAGGCATTCCCTGTACAACACTCCCTACTGCGCGGTAGGTTCAATACAGGACCCTGCGTTTTTCTGTATGGGAAACCCCTCCCGACGTTGTGCACCGCCTGGAGGCAATGCCGCTGCAGCCTCACGGCGGCCACCCCGCACCCTGAGGAAAAGAGCCTGCCATGGCCACCTCGCATTTCCAGCAGTTCCTTCACGACGCCACCTCCCCCGCTCCCGACACCGACAGCCCGCTGGGGCCGGACTGCCTCTACGGGCTCTACACGAGCTGGTGCCTGATCCAGGGAGTGACGCCCAAGACCGACTCGTCCTTCCGGGCCGGCATGCGCCGGTGCCGGGTCAACCTCCGCGGCACCAGGCGGCGGATGAAGGGACGCGCCGCAGCCGATTACATCCTGGCCAGCTACCCGATCGCCGGCTGACCGTGTCGCTCAAATCCCCCGACTTCCGCTCCGACGGCGCCGGACGGGCGCGCGTTTCACCCGTGACGTGTACCCGCTGCGGCACCAACCGCCACCTGACCGTCAGATCGGTGATGAACATCCCGGACTGCCCCACCGACGTCGTTCTGGTTGCCTACACCTGCGGCCGGTGCCGGCGCTTCCGTGAACATCCTGCCCAGGTAGCCGAGCTGTCCGCAGTCCTGGGCCGCCGGGAGCAAAAAGGGGACGTGCTGATTTTCGGCGGCCACTACATGCACTGCGGACAACCGATGGCCAAGGCAGGGTCGGAGGTCCGCCGGCTGTCCGCGCCGCTGACCACCGAGGGCCCGGCCGAGGACACCCTGGACGTCTACCTGTCCACCCGCGTCCTGAGGTGCACATGCGGTTTCCAGATGGAACTGCCCGAATGACGGGAATCGTACAGTTGAAGGACAAATCTACGCGCGGGTAACTTAGTGCGGGGCCCCATCCTATTCCCCCATGCGGATGGTCGTCCCCGGGAAGCCCCGCACCGCCTTCACAATGGTGCGGGGCTTTTTCGTGCCCCGGCATGCACGTCTTGAGGTTTCCGCCCTACACTGTGCACACACCTACTACAGGCCGGGGGGCACGTTGGGTTCACGGGGGCTGTGCCTGGTCATCGAGGATGACCGGGATATTCGCGATTTGATCAGTCTGATCCTGGGACGGCTCGGCTTTGACGTTCAGGCGGTGGGCAACGGCGTTGACGGGGTCGCCGCGGCATGGGAACACCACCCCGCCCTGGTGACGGTGGACCTGAACCTGCCGGACATGGACGGCCTGGAGGTGGCGCGGCATATCCGCGCCCGCTCCGAGGCACCAATGCTGTTCATCACCGCCCGGGCGGAGCTCGACGACGAGATGGCCGGCATGGCGTCGGGAGCCGCCGCCTACCTGATCAAGCCCTTCCGTCCGAGGCAACTCACGGAGACGGTCAATAAGCTCTGCCCCGTGGGTCCGCTGACGGCGCACGGCCTCGAGTCGCGCGCCTAGCGCGCTCAGGGGAGCCGCCGCCGGCCGGCTGCCAGTCAAAAGCAGCGGCTGCACGGCAACAGCGGCAGCCGGCCGGGCCGACGTCGTGCTTTCCCGTCCCCGCGTCCTATATCCGCAAGTGGCACTTCGGTTCCATAATGTCCCCATAAACTTCGGGGACCCTCGCGCCGGCGTTGCCGGCGAGGCGCCGCAGGGTCCCAGGTGGCCGCCCGGCTGTCGGCGAAACGGGCGGTGACGCGGTACGGACACGGACTCCCAGTCCGTTCCCGGCACCGATCAGGGGACCATCGCCATTAACTCAAGAGCGCCATCAACTCAACGAGGAGTGAACTGTCATGCTCAAGGACATAGCCGTCACCGCCGTCCTTCCGGCGAAGGACGTAGGCAGGGCAAAAGGTTTTTACCGGGACAAGCTGGGACTGGAGCCGGTGGAACCCGCGGACGACAACGTCATGTACGAATGCGGCAACGGGACCAGGTTCCTGGTGTACCAGACCGACAACGCGGGCAGCGCCAAAAACACCCAGATGGGCTGGGTAACGGACGACGTCGAACGGGACGTCCAGGAGTTGCGGGGCCGCGGCGTTGTGTTCGAGGAATACGATTTTCCGGGGCTGAAAACGGAGAACGGGATTGCCACCTCGGACGGGGGCAAGGCCGCCTGGTTCCTGGACACTGAAGGCAATATCCTGAGCATCTTCGAACGCCCGTAGTTCCGGTACGCCCAGTCCCGGACTCGGGCAACCGCGCTACGGCTGGAATCGGAAAGGGGACGGAACCACGCTGTTCCGGCCCCTTTCCGTCTATTCCGCGGCCCCCCGGGCGGTGAAATGGTCCACCCGCCCCGCGACGCTCCGGCCCCTCTGCGCCTGCCGGAGCAGAGGACCCCCAATGGAGAGGATTGAAAAAACGATGAATTCATCAATTCCTCAATTACGAGTCTCGCCCAGGGCCGCCACTCCGTCAATAGACCAACCTTTAGGGCACACACAGAAACCGGTTTCGACAAGCTCAACCAGCGGCTACCGGGTTTCGCCTGCCTGGCGAGAGGTCACTCGGTTCCGCGCTCCGCCACTGCTTCGCTGGAGACCTCGGCGAGTGTGAGGCTGCGCTCCCGGGCCTCGGTCAGGAGTCCGGCCAGCGCCTGTTCGGAGCTCCGCCCTGTCCGGGCACTGACGGACCGGACGGCGTCGGTTATCAGGGCGCGCCTGCCCAGGGACTCCGCCAACTCGGCGGCAGACTCATCCGTCAGCGTGCCCCCACCGCCCGGGCCAAGGCCAGCGCCGTCGGATCCCCAACGGGTCGCGCCCAAGCCGGCCAAGCCGCCCGCGTCGGCCGCCGCACGCGCAGTCAACACGGACTCGGCAGCGGCGAGCAGGTCTGCAATCTCGGGATAAGCCAGCCAGTACTGCAGCCGTCCGTGTGCCCGGCGGCCAGTCACCAGGTGCTGGGCCCGCAACTGGGCGAGTTGACCAGCCAGATGTGATGCCTTCAGCCCCGTGGCCGAACACAGCTCCGCCACGGAAGCCGGGCCCGACGCGAGCATGGCCAGAACGCGGACCCTGGCCGGATGGGCCAGCACCTTAAACAGTTCGGCCTCACCGGCCGCGACCCGTTCCCCGAGTCCTCCACGTTCCGTCACCATTGCCCCAATCTGACAGATACATACGTGTTCTTAACCGATTATCCCCTCACAAAGCCCATGCCGAGGCAATGGGCGTGGGTTTTTTCGGGCCACCACGCCCACCCATTAATTCGTTACCAATCAAGGGCCGTTACCCCTCGCGGCAGGCGCCTTGCACTGAAATAATTGTCTTAAACGTTTTCCACGCGGCAGTCTGCCACCGGGACGGCACTCTGCGCACTCAGGAGAGGAATTAAAGCGTGCCTGTCTCAGCAGCCACTCTTGCACGGTCCGGATCCTCCCGCCGAGCCGGTCAGGTCCCCGCGGGCTCTCCCCCCACGTCCTAGTCGGGCTCCGATGCAAGCCAACCTGCCCCTCGCTGACGAACTCGCGGCGCTCACCGCCCGGATCGCCGACCTTTTGCTGACCCACGAAACCGTCGACGAAGCCGTTTCCGCGCTGGCCCAGGCCTTGAAGGAAGCCATTCCGGGGACCCTGGGAGCAGGAGTCAGCCTGATGGATACGCGCGGCCGGCGCACCAGCACGGCCTTCACTGATCCCGATATCCTGCAGGCAGACCAGTTCCAGTACGACCTTGGACAGGGGCCGTGCCTGACCGCCTGGGCACAGCAGGCGACAGTTACGGTCGAGGACTGCCGCACCGACCACCGCTGGCCAGCCTGGAGCCGCGCCATTGCCGGCCTGCCCCTTCGCTCGGTGATCAGCACGCCGCTATCAACTCCCGACGGCGCCATCGGGGCGCTGAAGGTGTACTCCCCCATTCCAAACGGATTCGATTCCAGGGCCATCCGCCTGATCGAGCTGCTGGCGCGGCCCGCGGCACTCATGCTTGCCAATTCCCAGGCCCGCGACACCGCCCAGCGCCTCAGCGACGGGCTCATCGGCGCCCTCGGCGCCCGGGATGCAATTGGAACGGCCACCGGGATCGTCATGGAGCGCCTCCACATCAGCCGCGACCAGGCCCTCGCCACCCTCATCAGCGCTTCCCGGCGGCGGGAGGAACCGCTGCACCAGCTCTCCCTGGACATCATCGGCGGCGGCGAGGTGTAACCGGCCGTCATAAAACTGCCTCCAAACGGGCCGCGACGGCCCGCGCAGGAGGGGGCCGCCGCCGTCGTCCATCACCTAACTACAGCGGTTCCGGACGGGTTAGATCGGCCGTGGCTACAGCATTTCTCCCCTCGGCGCAATTTTGGCGCGCGGGCCAGTTCCAAGGAAAATAGCCAGTCAGCACACCAATGCACGTCCCGCTTACTTCAGGAGACAGAGAACCATGACTAACAACATTGCCCCGGATGCCGGGCTGAACGCAGCCATGGCCGCTTTGGACGACCTGGACCTCACGCCTGAGGGACTCGCCGACGCACCGGCGAGCGAACTGGATCCGGACACGCTCGTCCACCCGGGCCCGTAGGTCAGGTTCCGCAGAAGGTCCGGTACGGGCCAAAGCTTTCCGGCGCAGCCTCCGCGTAGCGTTCGACGCCGGGACGCTCGTTATAGGGGTCCGTCACCGCTTCCAGCAATCGCCTGAGCGGTCCAAGATCACCGCCGGTCGCAGAGCTAAGTGCTTCCTCAACAAGGTGGTTGCGGGGCACATACGCCGGGTTGACCCGGTCCATCACATCCGCGTCCGGATCCATGGCCTGCCAGCGTCCGGCCCAGGCGACGAATACGTCCGGTCGCGGGAACAGGTCCCGTGCCGGTCCGCCATTGCCGCGGGCCGCGGTTCCGAGACGCCGGAAGAACGATGTGTAATCGACGCGCTCCTCTTGGAGCATGGCGAGCAGTTCGTCAATCAGGGGCGAAGCCACGTCATCGTCGACGCCGCCGTCCAACCCGAGCTTCGCCTTCATGCCGGCCAGCCAGGCGGCGCTGTACTGCTGGCGGAACGCACCCAATGACTCCTGGGCCAGCTCGACCGCACGTTCCTCATCATCGTCGAACAGCGGAAGGAGCGCCTCGGCCAGGCGGGCAAGGTTCCACTCTGCGATGAGGGGCTGGTTGGAGTAGGCGTAACGGCCATTCTCGTCGATGGAGCTGTAGACGGTGGCGGGGTCGAACGCGTCCATGAAGGCGCACGGGCCGTAGTCGATGGTCTCCCCCGAGATGGCCATGTTATCCGTGTTCATGACGCCATGGATGAAGCCCACCAGCATCCACTGGGCCACCAGCGAAGCCTGCGCGCTGATGACCGCGCTGAGCAGGGCGAGATACCGGTTCTCCACATTGGCGGCGTCGGGATAGTGGCGCGCAATGGCGTGGTCGGCCAGGCGGCGCAGGAGCCCGTCGTCACCGGCGACCCGGGCGTACTGGAAGCTTCCCACGCGCAGGTGGCTGCTCGCGACCCGCGTGAGCACCGCCCCCGGCAACACCGTCTCCCGCTGGATGGAACGGTCGGTGGCTACGACGGCGAGTGACCGGGTGGTGGCAATGCCCAGGGCGTGCATCGCTTCACTGACGATGTATTCACGCAGCATCGGCCCCACGACGGCGAACCCGTCGCCGCCCCGGGCGAAGGGGGTGCGGCCGGAGCCTTTCAGGTGGATGTCGCGGAGGCGGCCTTCGACGTCGGAAATCTCACCGAGCAGGAGCGCGCGGCCGTCACCCAACCTCGGCGCAAACCAGCCAAACTGGTGGCCGGAGTAGGCCTGCGCAACGGGAGTGGCGCCGTCGGGCACTGCATTGCCGATCAGCAGCGGAAGCCCTTCCGGGCTCCGCAGGAAGTCCGGGTCCAGGCCCAGCTCGGCGGCCAGCGGCTCATTCAGGACGAGCAGCCGCGGGGCAGGGACCTCCTCCGCCTTCCAAGGAATGGCCATCTCGGCAAGCTCCGTGGCGAAGCGGCTTTCAAAGGTGACGGTTGATGCGGCTGCAGCGCTCATCTTTCAAGCATACGTTCGGCCTTGGGCCCCAAACGCCCCATCAGATCCCGCCGCCTTTCTCCAAACGCCCCATCAGTGATGAAGCGTTGGCGGGTTGTCTTCCGGGACTGATCGAGCTGGCACGCTACATCCGTGGCCTTCGGACGTAGCGTTCCTCATCCGGCGCTCGCCCCGGCCCCACCGCTCGTATCTCACGTGACACAAAGGGAGTAGGCTCAAAATGAAGGCGAAGCGCCTATGAAGAGCAAGGACTCCTGCCGGCCAGGACCTTGGGGACGCGGTCGATCTTTTCGTCACGACAGGCCGCAGACGCAAGCCCGCGGCCATTCCCGGACCCTTCGTCCGGTTGCAATTAGTGGATCGGAGGATCCGGCTCTCAGGAGATTGAGGCATGCGATGGCCACCGCCGAGTCCGGCCAGCCGCCGACGTCCGGGCAAATTCCCTCGCCGACGCTGGAACAATTGCAGGACCTGCTGCTGGAAAGCCCGGGGTTTGATGACTTCCTCCTCGAGCTGGCAGTTTTCTCTGCATCACAACTCGCCGTGCCAGAGCCGATGTTGTGCGCGATCTCCGTCGAGCGGGACGGACGACTCATCACCGTAGCAAGCAGCAGCGAAAGCGCCAGGCAGATGGACGAGAAGCAGTACGGCTTCGACGACGGCCCCTGCCTGACTGCCTTAAGGGAAGGCCGGACGGTGCTGGTCAGGAACCTCGAAACGTCCGAACGATGGCACCAGTACTGGCAGGCGGTTACGGCCGACCGCGTCGTATCGGTCCTTGCCGTGCCCATTGATGCCGGGCCCGACGCGGCTGCTGCACTGAACTGCTATGCCCGGAGTACAGCAGCTTTTGACGCGGCCACCATCACCGCAGCCGAAACGTATGCCTCGTCCCTGTCCCGCGTCCTCCGCCTGGCGCTCCGCGTCCACCGCCTGGCGCTCCTTCCGGAAGGCCTGCACGGCGCCCTGCAGTCCAGGGCAGTCATTGACGCGGCCCTGAGCCTGGTGATGGCCCAGACCCGCGGCAGCCGCGAGGAGGCCGCCGCGGTTCTCCACCAAATGGCGCTCTCCAACAAACAACAGCTGAAGCAGATTGCCACAGACATCCTCAACGGGGCTCAGCTACCAGAGCAGGCAAACCGTGACGACACCACGCCCGGGTGACCGGACCGGCGGCCTCGAACCCCGTGACTATGATGGAGAACATCTGCCGGACGTACCGCCCAGAGGGATGTTCCCGAACCCGATGAGATGTGAGGCCACCCCGTGACGCGGAAGAACCCAATGGCAGCGGAACTTCCTGAGATGTTCGCTTGGGTTTCGGGCCTGCTGTTGACGGAGCCGGTGGTAGACCGCGCCGTGGCCAGCCTGGCCCAGGCCGCGCACGAAAGCCTCGCCGGCAGCATTGGCGCAGGCGGCACACTTATCGACGACCAGGGCCGGCGCACCAGCACGGCCTCCACCAGCAGCCTCGTCCAGGAAGCCGACCGGCTGCAGTACGACTTGGGCGAGGGGCCTTGCCTCACGGCATGGGCCAGTGCCCAGCCGGTGCTCGTGGACGATGTCCGCACCGAGCAGCGATGGCCCGTCTGGAGCGAGGCGAGCGCCGGCACGGGGGTGCTGTCCTGCATCAGTGTTCCTCTCCTCGTGCCAGACCTCGGCGGACGCAACAGGCCTGAGGCCATCGGAGCCCTCAAAGTCTACGCAGACCGGCCGCGGGCCTTCGATGAACACAGCGCGCAGGTCCTGACCCTCCTTGCCGGTCCCGCCGCGCTCATCCTGTCCAACCTGCAGGTACGGGAGCGCGCCGCCCACCTCAGCGACGTCCTGAAAGACGCCCTGCACAGCAGGAGCCTGATCGACATAGCCAAAGGCGTGCTGATGGAACGGCTGCAGGTGGGCGAGCGGGAGGCCCTGCAAGCCATGATCAGCCGCGCCCGGACAGAGGAGATCCTCCTGAGCGCGGTGGCCCAGCGGATACTCGAACCCACACCGGAATCCGACGCCGGACACCATGAGCGCTGACCAGGACGGCGAGGCGCAAAGAAACCGGACTGCCCGGGCCTTCCGGCAAGCCCAGCTGGAGGTCGACAAACTCTGGATGCACTATTTCAGCATCGGCGGTGACGCAGGCGCCATGGAGATCGAGGCCTACCTCCACGGTTCCTACATGTTGCGCCCCATCCAGCGGGACCTGCTGGACCACGCCATCTATGAACTGGGCAGTGCGTTCGAGAACTGACGCGTCCGTCGAAACAGGGGCAACGCCCCGCCGTCGGGCTTCTGCCTGATCGCCGTCCCGCAGGCTGAGCGGGCGCGCCTCCTTGACGGCGTTGTCGGCACGGACTAAACAATAAGTAGCCTTATTATTGTCGCTGTTTCCCTTGAAGGAGGGCCGCCCGTGAGCGAAGACCGTGAAAACGCCTAGCGCCGTCAGGGGCCTGCGGCTCGGCGTCCTCGTCCTGCTCGCGCTTTCCGGCGGCGTGCTTTCCGGGTGCGCCGCTGACGGAACGCAGGCCGCAGAAGCAGCCGAAGCCTTCCACCGGGAAGTAGCCAGCTCCAACATGACGGCGGCCTGCTCGCTGCTGCAGCCCGGGACACGGGAGGAGACGGCGCGGTCCAGTGACGCCGGCACCTGCGAGAGCCAGCTGGAAAAGGCGAAAATCCCGGACGCGGGAAAGCTGCTGGGCTCAGAGCAGTTCGGCCGTGACGCCTTCGTCGAGTTTGAGCACGACACCGTCTTCCTGGCCGCCTCCAACGCCGGCTGGAAGGTCACGGGCGCAGGCTGCACCCCCAAAGGGGAAGAAGAGCCGTACACCTGCGAAGTAGGAGGCAAATAGAATGCGCTGGAGCTTTGCCCTGTATCTCATCCTGATCTTCGGCGGACTGGCCTACCTGGCCGCCGTCGGGCTTGTCCGGGGATAGGCGGACCGTGAAGAAAGCACTCAGAAACAACGGTCTCAGCCTCTTCTTTGGCATCATTTTCCTCCTGGCCCTGCTGGGCCAGGCGCTCACCGGCCATGCCCTCTTCAACCAGGAGCAGGTGGCCTCCGGACTGGAGGAAATCAGTCTCGGACAGTACCTCACGTCGTCGAATTTCGCCGTGGACGTCTCCGAAAACTGGCAGTCCGAGTACCTGCAGTTCCTGCTGTACATCTTCGCGACCATCTGGCTGGTCCAGAAGGGGTCTCCCGAGTCCAAGGAACTGAACGAACGCGGCCCGGAGTCGGACAAGGAACAGCTCGTGGGCGAGTACAGCAACGCCAAGTCGCCCAAATGGGCCCGCGTCTCAGGCTGGCGACGGACCGTGTACTCCAACTCCCTCGGGGCGACCATGGGCCTGATCTTCCTGCTGTCCTGGCTGGTCCAGTCCATTGCGGGCAGCAGCAACTACAACCAGGAGCAGCTCAGGAACTTCCAGCAGCCCGTCAGCTGGGCAGAGTACATCGTCTCGCCGGAGTTCTGGAACCGTACCCTGCAGAACTGGCAGTCCGAGTTCCTCGCCGTCGGTTCCATGGTTGTCCTGTCGATCTACCTCCGCCAGCGCGGCTCACCCGAGTCCAAGCCCGTGGGCCGTGCGCACGACGACACAGGCACTACCGGCTGACGGGCACTACCGGCTGACGGGCGGCGCCGGCGGGCGGCGCCGGATGCCGGCCCTACAGCCCGTCCACCGCCCAGCCTTCCTGGTAATCCGGATGGTCCTTGTAAACGGCGGCCAGGGACATGAGGACGTACTCGCTCGTGGCGCCGATGGCGGTGGGAACGTCGGTGACGAGCGGGACGTTGCCCAGGATCGTCCGTTTGGCCGCGCATTCGGAAAGCACGCGCCCGGGACTGAACCAGCCGACGACGGGTCCCGCCGATCCCTCCATCTCCAGTCCCCGCCGGGCATCCGCCTCGTCCTCGGCGATCCGCGCTTCCAGAAAATCGATCAGGTCGGCCATGTGAAGTCCCTCGCATTCATTTTGGGTGGGTGGATGGTGCCGGCGGTGTTGACCGTCAGTCGCGCCGGAATGGTGTCAGGCGTCCTCCTTCGGGCGGTGCCGCTTCTGCGGGGCGAGCGGAACAACAACCACCGGCCGGGTCTGCCGGTGTGTGAGGTGGACGGCCACCGAGCCGAGCAGCAGCTGCTCCAGCCGGGCACCCACCCTCCCTTCGCGGGTGCCCACCACGATGACCGAGGCATCCGCCGAGTCGGCCAGCCGGGCCAGTGCCCGGGCGGGTTCACCGACCAGGGTCAGCAGCGACCACCGGATCCCGGCCTTGCCGAGGACAGCCTGCAGGTGCTCCCTGAGATGGGCGCTGGTTTGCTCGGCGTCGTCAACGGTTCCCTCCTGCCCGGCTGACTGCAGGAGGTCCTGGTCGTCGCGCTCGTTGCTGAGGTAGGAGGTGATATCCACATAGGCACAGATGAGCTTGACGTTCAGGGAGTAGGCCAGCCGGGCGGCACTTTGCACGACGGCGGGTGGTTGCCCGGGAACGACGCCGGCCAGCACCGGGCCGGCAATCCGTTGCGGGACGAACCCGTCCTCCCGGCTTGGGAGCCCGGCCTCCTTCGCTGGCTCATTCATGAGTGATGCCATTCCACGCTGTCCTTACGGCAGATCGGGGTGACTCTCATTGCCAGCCTACTAGGACCCTCTGGCACCGGCGGGCAACCTGGTGGAGGATGGGCGCATGGCGGAACGTGGAGGTCGCACGCAGTTTGCCGTGGCCGGCTGGCTCTTCGGGTCCGTCAGTGTTGTCCTGGGCCTGGTCATCCACGCTGTGTCCGGGCATCCCGTGCCAGCGGTGCCGATCGTCGTCGCCACCGCCGCGCTGCTGAGCCTGCCCGGCGCAGTCGTCACCCGCATCGGTGTGCCGAACTGGGCGTTGCTGGTGCTGGCCGGCGTGGGACAGCAGGCCATTCACTGGGCTTTCGCCTTCTTCTCCGATCCGGTGGCGACCGCCCTGGGCGGCCACGGACACTCGGACCCCGTCCAGTTCACCGGCCCCGGGCTGCTGCTGGCCGGCGTGCCGACCCAACCGCTGCACGTGTTGCTGTACGCGCACGTCGCGGCGGCGCTGCTGACATTTCTCCTGATTCAGCGGCTAAAAACATCGGCCCCGAAGCGGTTCAGCCCGGGCGCGGCGGCGTACCCCAGATAGGGCAGCCCGAAGACATCCTCGATGCTGGCCAGCAGGCTGTAGTGGTTGTACAAACGGTCGGAGGTGGCGCCTGCCCTGGCCAGCGGTGACAGCACCAGCGTCCCGATGAGTCCGCCGGCCGCTCCCCCGGGCAGTGCAGCATCCGCGCTCTCCTTCCCCTCCGCCTCGTCGAAGGTGATGACCAGCATTCCGTCCTGTTTGTAGGCCGGGGAGGCCATGATCTCCGGTACATGCTTGCGGAGCCATACATCGGCCGAGACCAGGCCGCCCTCCCGCCCGTCAACGCACGGGCTGTCGTGCCCGTCGTTGCACAGGTTGGGGCTGATGTAGGACAGGTTCGCAGTGGTGGCCACGGTCTTCAGGTCACCGGAGAGGCTGGAGAGGCCGACGTCGTTGCGCTCGCATTCCGGTGACGACGTGATCCCCGCGAAGTACACGAACGGGTTGTGCCGGGTCGCGTACTGGTCGCCTTCCTGCGCAGCGTGGTTCGGATCGTCGGCACCCAGTTCCGGATGCAGGCACGGGGTTCCCATGTCCTCCATGTACCCCTTCCAGGTCTTCCCGGCCGCGCTCAGCTGGCCCGCGACCGTCTGCACCGACTCGGGATACACACAGCCGCTGCCCTGCTCCTGGCCCAGCGACGCTGTGCCGCTCGAGTCAAAGGTCTCGTAGACCGGACAGTCGCCTTTGGTGGCTGAGTTCGGGCCCTGGCCCGAGATCTGGGCGATGTAGTTGGGAAGCGACGCGTGCCCGATTGCGTAGTACCGGCTCAGCAGCACGCCCTGCGGGCGCAGGGTCTGGGACAGGTACTCTGCGTCCGACTGGTCGTTCCAGACATCCCGGAAGGACTTGTTCTCCAAGTTGATCACGAACACATGCCCCGGCTTTGCCGCCGCCGTGGGTGCGGGAGAGGGCGACGGCGGCAGCCCCGTTCCGCAGGCAGCAAGCCCCGTGAGGGCCACCGCCAGCAACGCGGCGGGGATGAGCTTCCGGCCAGCCGGCCGGCGCCGGCCCCACCCACGCCGGTGCCACCTATGAATCAGAGCAGCTCTCATTGGATCCTGCCTTCTGCAGCAACGTCGGTTCGCGGTCCCGGGCCAATAGGTCTGCATTCCATGCTGGCACTGCTAGCCCGGCAGCAGCATGGGGGAAAGCTGGGAGTTGTTTGGGAGGGCGCACCATGGTTCTCCGGAACGCCGGGCGGCCCACGTGTTAAGTTGAGTCGGTGGGACAGACCTGTCCTGCGCACCAGCCTGAGAGAGCCAATACGTGGAATCGCCTTCGCCAGTCCGAATCCTGACCGTCTGCACTGGCAATATTTGCCGCTCCCCCGTGGCGGAGCGCCTGCTTCAGGCCGGCCTGGACCAGGTGCTTCCCGGCGGCTTCCAGGTGCGCAGCGCCGGGACCCGCGCCCTGGTGGGCGACCCGATCCAGCCGCTTTCCGCGGACATCATCCACACGTTCGGCGGCACGGCCGAGGGCTTCGCGGCACGCCAGCTGTCGGGCAAGATCCTGCGGAACGTGGACCTGGTCCTCACCATGACCTCCGGCCACCGGGGAGAGGTGCTGCAACTGGATGCCTCGCTGCTGAAGCGTACCTTCACCATCCGCGAGTTTGCCCGGATGCTCGATGTTCTGGAGGAGCGCGGGGACCAGACGCCCCGGACCGGGAGCCTCAACGGTGAACGGCTCGCGGCCAACACCAAGCTCTGGCACAAGCTTCCTGCCCGGGCAGCCTCCGTCCGGCACCTCGCGCTGGCCCCCGATGCTGGGGACAACGACGTCGTCGACCCCTACCGCCGCAGCGCCGACTACTACCGGCAAATGGAAGACGAACTTGCCCCGGCGATCATCTCCATCCTGCGTTTCGCCCGGCTGAACGCCCCCTCCTAAGCCGGCCGGCCGCCGTCGTTCTCACGGGCGGTTTTTGGTGGTACCGTCCGATCATGAAATCCCGGAACAGTCCGGGAGCCGGGGGCAACGGCGACCCCGCTCCGGGCGCCGATGGCGGCGCCAAACGCAAGCGGACCATACGCAACGTAGTTTTGGTATCGCTGCTCGCAATTGCGCTGGTGGCCGGCGGCTTCCTGTTCAGCCTGGCCCAGATCTGGAATACCCAGACCGCCAAGACGGATATCAGCGCGGCCCCCGAGAGCCCTACGCAGACGGCCACCACCAAGCCCTCGCCCACCAAGAAGCCCGCACCAAAGCCGGTGGAACCGCCACCGCCGCCCACGCTGCCCATGAACATCCTGCTGATCGGCAGCGACCACCGCAAGGGTGATGCCCCGGCGCCGAACGGCCTCCCGAACCAGCGCGCGGACGTCCTCATGCTGGTGCATCTGGCGGCCGACGGGAAGCACGCCTACGGCATCTCGCTCATGCGCGACCTGTGGGTTCCGATCCCCGGCTACGGCGAAGCGAAAATCAACTCCTCGCTCGAACAGGGCGGAATGCCGCTTGCGGTGAGGACCGTGGAGTCGCTGTTCGGGCAGAGGATCCAGCACGCCGTGATGATCGACTTCGAAGGCTTCAGGGGCATCACCGAGGCGCTCGGCGGCGTGGACGTCAACAATCCGGTGGAGTTCACCGCCAGCTTTGACACGCACCAGCACTTCCCCGCCGGGGTGAACAAGCTGCAGGGCCAGCGCGCCCTCGAGTTCGTCCGCGAGCGCTACGCGTTTGCCGACGGCGACTTCCAACGGGTCGCGAACCAGCAGCTGTTCCTGCGCTCCACCCTGGCCAAGCTGCTCTCCGCGCGCACCCTGACCAACCCGGTGACGCTGTACAAGCTGGTGAACACGGCGTCGAAGTACATCACCGTGGACAAGGGGTTGAACGCGACCGCCCTGGCCAGCCTTGTGTACAGCCTGCGTAATGTCCGGATGCAGGACGCGGTGTTCTTCACGCTTCCGACGGCGGGATTCGGAGCCAGCACTGATGGACAGTCAATCATCCTTCCGGACTACGGCGCCGCTGCCGCTGTGGGCACCGCCCTGGGGAAGGACCGGCTGGGGCAGTACGCCGCGACGCTGGGCAAGTGATGCCTGCTTGGCTTCGCTAGTGACGATCTGTGTGAGGGGTAACCGGTGAAAAAGCTGATGTGGGTCATCGCCGTCGCTGCGGTGCTGTTTTTCCTCGTGGGCCTAGCCATCAAGGCGGTGGCCTTCCTGCTGTGGGTGGCGCCTTTCCTGCTGCTGGCGGCCCTGCTGGTGTTCTTCCTCAACCGCTCGGGCGGCAAACGCATCCCCTGACGCCCCCTCACGTCCCGCCGCCTTGGGCCGGACGCCCCCTCACGTCCCGCCGCCTTATCCCGGACGCCCCCTCACGTCCCGCCGCCTTATCCCGGACGCCCCCTCACTACCTGCCGGTTTGGGCCAAACCCTTGCGGTCGTCAAGTGCAAGAGCGTTTCCCGTTTGGCTGCAGGAGGTGAGGAAGCGTTTCAAGAAAGGCGACGGAACCTGATAGAGCGTGTGGGGTTTCCGTGGCGGCTGATTAGTCTGCTGACATTCCGGGTACGGCACTAGTAACGTGGAAAATTCGCAGGCCTCGGCTGAACGGGAGTGCAATCGTGGGACAGAACGGAACCACCGCTGACGGAACGCACAAGGATGCCCCGGTGCCCGCGGCGTGGACTGCCGGCGCCGTGGAACTCATCCTGATCCGCCACGGCGAGAGCCAAGGCAACGTGGCCGCCACCGACGCCACGGTTTCCGGCGCCGAGGTGATCGCGGTCCCCGCCCGTGATGCCGACGTCGAGCTCTCCTCCACAGGGCGGGAGCAGGTGACGGCCCTGGGCCGCGCTCTGGCGGCGGTGCCGGAAGACCGGAGGCCCGACGTCGTTATCTCCTCGCCCTACATGCGCGCCTACCAGACGGCTGAGATCGCCGTGGAGACGGCAGGCTGGCCCGTCCCCGTGCGCTCGGACGAGCGCCTCCGCGACCGCGAGCTGGGCATCCTGGACATGCTCACCGCCTTTGGCGTGGAAACCCGGCTTCCCCAGGAAGCAGAACGGCGGCGGTGGCTGGGCAAGTTCTATTACCGCCCGCCGGGCGGGGAATCGTGGGCGGACGTGGCCCTGCGGCTCCGTTCCCTGATCGGCGAACTAAACGCGCTGGGCAGTGGCCACCGGGTGATGCTGGTCTGCCACGACGCCGTCGTCATGCTGTTCCGCTACATCCTCGAAGGCATGTCCGAACGGGAGCTCTTGGACGTGGCGGCCAGCACTCCGGTCCTGAACGCCTCGCTGACCCGCTATGTGCGGCCGGAGGGTGTGGGGCCGTGGACCCTGGAGAGCTTCAACATGGCCGACCACCTGATGGAACAGGGCGTCGAAGTGACCGAACATGCCGGTGACGCCAATGTCCACCCGCGCTGAACACACCGACACTCCAGCAAAAGATTCCACCAACGCTGGCGCCACCCTTGTCACGCCGACGCTCCTGCGAAGCTGGCCGCTGCCCTCCGCGGGGTCTGACAAATACTCCCGCGGCGCGGTGCTGGTGATCGGCGGCGGGAGGCGCACGCCGGGTGCCGCGTTGCTCGCCGGCACGGCCGCACTTCGCGCGGGAGCTGGCCGGGTGACCTTGGCCGTGGCGGAGTCAGTGGCGGTCCAGCTGGCCGTGACGCTGCCGGAGGCGGGGGTGATCGGGCTGCCCCAATCCGAGGCCGGTTCGGTGGGTGACGCCGGGCTCGAGGACCTGCTGCCGGACTTCGACGCTGCAGATGCCGTGCTGATCGGCCCCGGACTGGACGACATCGGACAGACCGAGGCGCTGCTCCGTGGGCTGCTGCGGCACGAATCCTCCAGGGACCCGGGCCAGGGCGCCGGTCCGACGGTGGTGCTCGATGCCTACGCGCTGGGTGCCCTCCCCCGGCTGGTTGATGAGCTGGGCCCCTGGGCGGGCCGCCTGATCCTCACGCCGAACCCCACCGAGGCCGCGATCCTGCTGGGCCGGGACACCGGGAACCTGGCGGCCGACGTCGTCGAACTCGCCGGAAAATACCGCGCCGTGGTGAGCTGCCAGGGCGTGATTGCCGGGCCACCCGGCGTCGGCAACCCCGACGGCGGTTCCTCCGACGGCGGTTCGTCCGCCTCTGATTTCCCTGACACGGGGAACCACTGGGAAATCACCACTGGCTACGGCGGGCTGGGAACGTCCGGCAGCGGCGACATTCTTGCCGGCGCCATCGCCGGGCTCCGGGCACGGGGAACCAGCGACGCCCAGGCCGCCTGCTGGGGCACCCACCTCCACGCCGCGGCGGGCGACAGATTGGCCAGCCGGGTTGGCGGCCTTGGCTATCTGGCGCGGGAACTGGCCGACGAACTGCCGCCGCTCATGATGGAACTGGCCACCTGAGCTACTTCAGGGACTTCAGGATGGACCGCAGGGACGCGGCGGCCTTCGTGGCTGCGGCCTGCGGCTGCGCCCGGCCCGCTGCGACGTCGCTGACGGCCTTGGCAATCGGCAGTTCGGCCATCGCAGCACCGGCCAGATCGCCATGGCCCTGGACAATCCCCCAGTGTTCCAGGTCGTTGGCCCCCTGCAGCAGGGTGGCGAGGACGTCCTTGGCATAAACGCTGCCGAACCGCTCGGTCCTGCCGGCCGCCACGGGGATGGACATCCAGGCATCCGCGTACTCGGCCGGGTTTACGGTGCTGCCCGAGCGCACGGGAACGCGCTCCTCCGGGGCAACCGCGAGCCAGTCGGCATAGCCGTGTGTCAGGAAGTATTCCACGAAGCGGCGGGCAGGTTCCGCGTCTGAATCAGCCGTCACGGTCCACGAGATCACTTCGCCGAAATGCGCGGGCCGTTGCGCGTCCGGCCCCTGGAGTCCTGTCACCACTCCCGTGTTCCGCGCCAGGAACAGCGGGTCCTTGGTGCATTCGGAGCAGCTGGGCCGCGCATCGGCCCGGGTGCCGGCCAGCTCATCCAGCATGTTCGTCGGCCAGATGGCCATGGCCGCCTTCCCGGCGAAGTAGGCGGACCGCACTGTGTCGATGTCTTGTATGCCGGGCACGGAATAGTTCTTGAGCAGGTCCCGGTAAAAGCCGAGCGCTGCCACGCACTGGGGACTGTCGAACGCAATGCCGCCCTTGGCATCCACCATCTGGCAGCCGTTGCCCAGCGCTATGTGCTCGAACGACTGCTGCGTGAACGCCTGGCCGGTTCTGTTGGCGGCGACAATTCCTGCGAGCGCCGGGGAATCGAGCTTCCTGGCCGCGGCAAGAATGTCCGCGTACGTCCGAGGCGCCTTGAGACCAGCCTGCGCGAAGAGGTCCTTGCGGTAGTAAATCAGCTGATGCCACGCGGAGCCCGGAACGGCCAACTGCTGGCCGTTGTCGCGCGTCAGCTCGAGCGCCCGGGCGGCCCACGTCTGTTCCCCAAGGCTTTGCACTATGGCCGCGTTCGTCTTGTAGTCGATGTGGCCGGACGTCGCCATGGTCCGGACCTGCCCCAGGGACAAGGAAGCCATCACGTCGGGCAGGTCACCGGAGGCGGCCGATGACGTCATGACCTGGTTGAAGCGGTGCGGAGGAACGCCCATGAGGTCGACCTTCACTCCGGTGGCAGCAGTGAAACCGTCAATGACGACGTGAAGCTTGGCCATCCGGTCCGGCAGCGTCTCTGTGGTCCAGACGGTGATGTTGTGGTGGTCGATGTCCGGCGTGGGCGCGGGCGGCTGCCCATTGCCGGGCGTGCAGGACACCAGGAAGGCCGCCGCCAAGGACACTGCCGCAAGAACGCCCGCCCTGACTTGGCCTCTGGTCCTATTCACCTGGCGCTCCTGCCGTCCCTTGTCCGCAGCACCGACCCACGCAGGGCGTGGAATCCCGCGTACAACTAGGAGACCTGTTTGACAAGCGTAACCAATAGGTGCCCGGCTGTCTGCAGGATCTGGCTTTCGCAGCAAATGAGGGCGCGCGAAAGGACGGCCTCCGCTCATCGAGCCGGAGACCGTCCGCGAGAGGATCCGGATGCTGCTGCCGTGCGCTGTTTGGCGCGGTGGCGTGCTCCCGGGCTAACCGCCCCTCCTGGCAGCCAAATTGAGCCCCGGGTCCTCCCGTTCACCGCCAGCCGCGTCGGCTGGCTGTAGATGTTTTATAGCACCAGCCCCGCCCCGTCACAAGGGGGGATCCGGAACGGTTTTTTCCTCCGGTTTTCGGGCGGTCAGGGCATCGATTTCAGGGCTTACGACGGCGGCCGGGCCGGCTCATCGGACGGCGTCCCGGCCAGCTTGGGGTGCTATTGCTCGGCCCTGCGGGCCGGGAGTATTTTAAGCGTGGGATTGAGCTCAAGCAGCAGGGCGCCGATGCCCCCTAACCAGGAGCACGTCTATGACGACTATCTCCAACGCCCACCTGCCCGGCGAAGCGCAGCGCCCCTCCGGCGTCCCCTTGTGGTGTTCCCAGTGCCAGACGGATGAACACCTGATCGTCGAATCCATTGAGGCCCTGCATCCCCCTCAGGACGGCATTGTTGATGTGTCCTACACCTGCGTCGAATGCGACCGCTTCTACGCCCACCCCGCCGGCGTGCACGACGTCGCAGGCGTCCTGAACCGCCACGGCCAGGTGATGGGAGTCCTGCAGTTCGGTGGCGAATACTTCCATTGCGGCATGCCGATGGCCTCGGTCAGCTCGGGTACCAGCAGCATCTACGGCACAGAGCTCGGCCGCCACCGCACCATCCACGACGTGCACCTGCCCACCCGGCTGCTGCGCTGTGGCTGCGGGTTCCAAATGGAAGTGCCCGACTGAACGAAGTGCGGGACTGAACGAAGTGCGGGACTGAACGAAGTGCCTCCGAGTTTTTGTCCAGATAATGGGCTTTCGTGGCCACTTTGGAGCCATTATCTGGACAAAAACTCGGGAGAAGTGGTGACAGGGAATGGCGGCGCCCCCAGGAGCTGTGCCGCGACACCAGCAGAGGTCCACGGTCCCGCCACGGCCATTAACCAGTAAACCTTTTGCCGGGCTGCCGCAGGCGCTATCCTGATGCCGTCGGTTCTGTGAACCGCTCACGGTCCGGCCAGCACCCTCGCCCTACACGGGGCGTCGAAGCGCGATGCCGGGGAGTGGCAGACGATGACCGCATATCAGCAACCACCAAGCACCACCGCCACTGAGGCACCCAGGGTGGTGCCCCTCCGAAAAGGCAACATGGTGGTCAAGTGGATCACCTCCACTGACCACAAAACCATCGGGTACATGTACCTGATCGCGTCCTTCGTGTTCTTCTGCCTCGGCGGCGTGATGGCGTTGCTGATCCGCGCCGAGCTCTTCGAACCCGGCATGCAGGTTCTGGTGACCAAGGAGCAGTACAACCAGCTGTTCACCATGCATGGCACCGTCATGCTGCTGATGTTCGCCACCCCGCTGTTCGCCGGCTTCACCAACGTGATCATGCCGCTCCAGATCGGTGCACCGGACGTCGCATTCCCCCGGCTGAACGCGCTGGCCTTCTGGTTCTTCCTGTTCGGCTCAACGATTGCGGTGTCCGGCTTCATCACTCCGCAGGGGTCCGCCTCCTTTGGCTGGACGGTGTACGCGCCGCTCAACAACACCACGTTTACGCCGGGCATTGGCGGTGACCTGTGGGTCTTCGGCCTGGCGCTGTCCGGCTTCGGCACCATCCTGGGCGCGGTCAACTTCATCACCACTGTGGTCTGCATGCGGGCACCCGGCATGACCATGTGGCGCATGCCGATCTTCACGTGGAACGTTTTCATCACCTCGGTCCTGGTGCTCATGGCGTTCCCGCCGCTGGCAGCAGCCCTCTTCGCCATCGGCGCGGACCGGCGTTTCGGCGCCCACATTTACGACCCCGAGAACGGCGGGGCGATTTTGTTCCAGCACCTGTTCTGGTTCTTCGGCCACCCCGAGGTGTACATCATCGCGCTGCCGTTCTTCGGCATCGTGTCCGAGATCTTCCCGGTCTTCAGCCG
>NZ_JBHTXX010000034.1:42471-70350 GCF_042791415.1 Arthrobacter sp. NPDC056691 | reverse complement strand
CGCCTACTCCTCCTGGAGTAGGCGCCCTACGCCCCACCCGCGCCCTAACCTCGCAAGCTCGGCCACCTGAGTCCGCCGGGCCCACCTCGATTAGGGGTTCAGCTGATGCCTGCCTGGCGTTCGGCGGTTTCCACCACATTGGCCAGGAGCATGGCGCGGGTCATCGGACCCACGCCGCCCGGGTTCGGGGACAGCCAGGCGGCGACGTCGGCGGCGTCGGGGTGCACGTCTCCGGTGACCACCGCCTTACCGGTGCCGTCGTCAACGCGGCTCACGCCGACGTCGAGCACGATGGCGCCCGGCTTCAGGTCCTCCGCCCTGACCAGGTGCGGCACGCCGGCCGCGGCGATCACGACGTCGGCCTGCCGGAGTTCGGCGGGCAGGTCGGCGGTGCCGGTGTGCGCCAGCACCACGGTGGCGTTGACGTCCTTGCGGGTGAGCAGCAGGCCCACCGGGCGCCCGATGGTCACGCCGCGGCCCACCACGAGGACGCGCTTGCCCTTCAGGTCAATGCCGTGGCGGCTGAGCAGTTCCACGCAGCCCTTGGGGGTGCAGGGCAGCGGGGACTTCATGGGACCGCTGATGTTGGCCACGAGCCGGCCCAGGTTCATCGGGTGCAGGCCGTCAGCGTCCTTGTCCGGATCCATGGCCTCCAGGATGACGTCCTGGTCGATGTGCTTGGGCAGCGGCAGCTGGACGATGTAGCCCGTGCACTCCGGGTTGTCGTTCAGCTCACGGACCACGGCCAGGAGCTCGTCCTGGGTGGTTTCCTCCGGCAGGTCGCGGCGGATGGAGTTGATGCCCACCTCGGCGCAGTCCTTGTGCTTGCCGCCCACGTACCAGGTGCTGCCGGGGTCAGACCCCACCAGAATGGTGCCCAGTCCCGGAGTGACGCCCTTGGCCTTGAGTGCGGCCACGCGTTCGGTCAGTTCGGCCTTGATGGCAGCGGCGGTAGCCTTGCCGTCAAGGATCTGCGCGGTTTTTGCGGTTTCAGTCACGGATCACCACTGCTCGTGCTGCGGGTACAGCGGGAAGTCGGCTGCGAGCTTGTCCACGCGGGCCTGCAGTGCCTCGACGTCTGTGGCGGAGCCGGCCTTCAGCGCGGTGGCGATGATTTCGGCAACCTCGGTGAATTCGGTCGCGCCGAAGCCGCGGGTGGCCAGGGCCGGGGTACCGATGCGCAGGCCGGAGGTGACCATCGGCGGGCGCGGGTCGAACGGTACGGCGTTGCGGTTCACGGTGATGCCCACCGAGTGCAGGAGGTCCTCGGCCTGCTGGCCGTCCAGCTGCGAGTTGCGCAGGTCCACCAGCACCAGGTGAACGTCGGTGCCGCCGGTGAGGACGGAGACGCCGGCCTCGGCAACAT
This sequence comes from Arthrobacter sp. NPDC056691, assembly GCF_042791415.1. Taxonomy (NCBI): domain Bacteria; kingdom Bacillati; phylum Actinomycetota; class Actinomycetes; order Micrococcales; family Micrococcaceae; genus Arthrobacter; species Arthrobacter sp. NPDC056691. The sequence goes on along the minus strand of NZ_JBHTXX010000034.1, from coordinate 68,984 downwards.
CGGACTGGTTGAGGCGGTCGGCGATGATCTTGGCGCCCTCGAGGACGCGCTCCTGGCGCTCCTTGAATTCGGCGGTGCCGGCGATCTTGAAGGCCACGGCCTTGGCGGCGATCACGTGCATGAGGGGGCCACCCTGCTGGCCCGGGAAGACGGCGGAGTTGAGCTTCTTGGCCCACTCCTGCTTCGCCAGGATGACGCCGGAGCGCGGGCCGGACAGCGTCTTGTGCACGGTGGAGGTGACGACGTCGGAGTACGGGACCGGGCTCGGGTGCAGTCCGGCGGCGACGAGGCCGGCGAAGTGCGCCATGTCGGTCCAGAGCAGGGCACCGACTTCATCGGCGATGGAGCGGAAGGCTGCGAAGTCGAGGTGGCGCGGGTACGCGGACCAGCCGGCGATGATGACCTGGGGCTTTTCGGCGATGGCCTGCTCGCGCAGCTTGTCCATGTCGATCCGGAAGTTGTCTTCCTCGACCTGGTAGGCGGCAACTTCGTAGAGCTTGCCGGAGAAGTTCAGCTTCATGCCGTGCGTGAGGTGACCGCCGTGGGCCAGGGAGAGGCCCAGGATCTTGTCACCCGGGGTGATCATGGCGTGGAGAGCGGCGGCGTTGGCCTGCGCACCCGAGTGCGGCTGGACGTTGGCGTATTCGGCGCCGAACAGGTCCTTGACCCGGTCGATCGCCAGCTGCTCGGCGACATCCACGTACTCGCAGCCGCCGTAGTAGCGGCGCCCCGGGTAGCCCTCGGCGTACTTGTTGGTCAGAACGGAGCCCTGGGCTTCCATGACCGCGCGCGGCGCGAAGTTTTCGGAGGCGATCATTTCCAGGGTGCCGCGCTGGCGGCCGAGTTCCTGGTCCAGTACTGCGGCGATCTCGGGATCGAGTTCAGCCAGCGGCTGGTTGCTGACGGAGGTGCTAACGGAAGTCGGTGAAGTAGTCACGAAGAACTCCTGGCTAGGGATGGGCACTGCTAAAGGTCAGGCTACCGGCTTGAACGTTGCTCCGCCCTTCGATGACCAGCATCCGGAAATGCGTCCGGGCGCAGCTCTATCAAGGGCGCCGCAGCGCACTGGGTGGCTGCTCTTCGAGAAGCGCAGCGCTACCGGCAAAACATGACCCTCGGCCCAGGCGTACGATCCGTGGTCTTCGTGAGTGCCGCTCCCTGGTGGTTAGCCACCCAAACGCCAGTTGCGACGCCACCACACTACCAAATGCGGGACCGACGCGCGGGTAGGCTGTTCTTCGTGAATGAAGACCAGCTCGCCAAATCGTACGTACTAACCCTGTCCTGCCCCGACCGCCCCGGAATTGTGCACGCCGTTGCCGGCGCCCTGCTCGTGGCGGGCTGCAATATTACGGACTCCCAGCAGTACGGCAGCGAGTCCACAGGGACCTTCTTCATGCGCGTGGAAGCCACCACCACCGCCTCGCAGAACGAGGTGGTTGCTGCCCTGGAGCCGGTGGCCGAAGCCTTCGGCATGCAGTGGAACCTGAACCCGGTGGGCCGGAAGGTCCGCACCCTGCTGATGGCCAGCACGTCAGCCCACTGCCTGAACGACCTCCTCTTCCTGCAGCGCTCGGGCACCCTGCCCATCGAGATTCCCGCCATTGTCTCCAACCACCGGGACCTGGCCGGCCTGGCCGAGTTCTACGGCATCCCGTTCCACTACATCCCGGTGACGGCCGACACGAAGGAACAGGCCGAGGACCAGCTGCGCAAGATCATCGCCGAGGAGGGCGTCGAACTGACCGTCCTGGCCCGCTACATGCAGATCATCTCCGACGACCTCTGCACCGAGCTGACCGGCAAGGCAATCAACATCCACCACTCCTTCCTGCCGTCCTTCAAGGGCGCCAAGCCCTATCACCAGGCCCATGCCCGCGGCGTGAAGCTGATCGGCGCCACCGCGCACTACGTCACCGCCGCGCTGGACGAGGGCCCGATCATTGAGCAGGAAGTCATCCGCGTGGACCACGCGCGCACGCCGGAGCAGTTCGTGCAGATGGGCCGGGACGTGGAAGGCCGCACCCTCGCCCAAGCCGTGCAGTGGCATGCCGAACACCGCGTGCTGCTGGACGGCAACCGGACGGTTGTCTTCAACTGATGCCCCGCCGCTAACTTCGCCGCCGCAGGCCCAATGTGCCTGCGGCGGTTTCCGGCTCCCGGAAGCGGTTCACACACGGCGGGTTTTAACCAAGACTGGTTAACACGATGACTCTGCTGACAGAAACCTCGCTGGAACCCTTCATCGCCCTGCTCAAGGCCCAGGGCAGGCACGCCGTGCTGGACGTGTGCTGCGGCCCGGGCGACGACGGCCTCCGGTTCGTCCAGGCCGGCATCCACTACACCGGCGTTGATCCGTTCGACGGCAATGTCAGGTACGCCATGGCCCGCCGGCTGAGCGTGTCCGTGGCGGATCCCTCGCGCCTGCCCTTCGCCGCGAACACGTTCCCGGCGGTCTGGGCGGTCCAGTCACTGGAGGGCCTCACCGCTGAACAGGCCGACAACGTCGTACGGGAGCTTGAACGCGTGGCAGAACCGGGTGCGCCGATCGCCGTCGTCCTCCCCTGACCACCGCCGGACAGGGCCTAGAGCGCGGCCTCTGAGTCCCGGGCTTTTTCTGCCTCGTAAGACCGGAGGCCGTGCTTCACTCCGAGCCGGATGATCCAGTACAGCAATGTGATAACAAGCGCAGTCGGAACCGCGAAGTAGAGAATGGCGGCGAGTATCCCAAGCATGTTTCCCCCTGTGAGCGTTCAGTACTGCGCACAGCCTCTCATGCGGCGCGGCTGCGGGAACAACTCCGCTAGGACGGTGCCCGCCGGTTGAGCCGCACGCGGACCGCGGCGCCGGCGCAGACTATGACGGCGAGCCCGCCCACGACGGTGGCCCACGTCAGCTGCTCGCCGAGCAGAAGCGCGGCCCAACATATGGTCATCACCGGCTGTGCGAGCTGGACCTGGCTCACCTGTGCCATGGGTCCGATGGCAAGGCCGCGGTACCAGGCAAAGAAGCCCAGGAACATGCTGACGACGCCCAGGTACGCAAAGGCAGCCCACTGCACCGGGGTGCCTGAGGGCGGCTGCTGGGACACGGAGAAGGCCGCAAGACCCATCATCAGGGGCGAGGCGAGGACGAGCGCCCAGGAAATCGTCTGCCACGCACCAAGTTCGCGGGCCAGCAGACCTCCCTCGGCGTACCCCACGGCAGCGGCCAGCACAGCCCCGAAGAACAACACGTCGGTCCAGTGCAGCTGGCCGAAACCACCCGGCTGTGCGAAGGCGAAAGCGATGGCGGCAACGGCACCCGCTCCGGTCGCGATCCAAAACGCTGCCCGCGGGCGCTCACGGCCGCGGAAAACCGCCATCGTGGCAGTTGCGGCCGGCAACAGCGCGATCACCACCGCCCCATGGCTCGCCGGCGCGGCAGTGAGTGCGAAGGACGTGAGCATGGGAAAACCGACAACGACTCCACCGGCAACCACCGCCAGGCGGAACCACTGCGGGCCGCGGGGAAGGCACTGCCGCGTGAGTACAAGGGCCGCGGCGGCCAGGACAGCCGCGACCAGAGCCCGGGCCGAGCCGATGAACAACGGCGACAGCGCCGCCACTGCCACCCGGGTAAAGGGAACGGTGAACGAGAAGGCCACTACGCCCAGGAGCCCCCACCATAGGCCGGTGTGCGGCGGCCCGGCTTGCGGCGGCCCGGTGGGCGGCGGCGCGGCTTGCGGCGATCCGGCGGGCTCCGGTTCCGTGCGCGACGGGCGCGCGGGTGGCAGTATCACTGGGCGAACCGGAGCGGTAGCGCTACTATTGTCTCTCATGAACAACGATAGCAGCTCCAGGATTGCGTCGGGACTGCGGACATGGGTCGCCAAGGCGGCACCCGGGTCGCAGCTGCCCTCCACCCGGTCGCTCGTCGCGGAGTACCAGGCCAGCCCCGTGACCGTGCAGAAGGCACTGCAGGCCCTTACCAGGGAGGGTGCCATCGAGAGCCGGCCGGGTGTGGGGACATTCGTGCGGGCGGTCCGGAGCGCTCGGCCCTCGGACTACGGCTGGCAGACCGCGGCCCTGCGGTCACCGCAGGCGCCGCTTCGGCCGGCGTCCGCCGCGATGCGCAACGCACCCAACGACGTCATTGCGTTCCATTCCGGCTATCCGGACCGCGAACTCCTCCCGGAGCGGCTGGTGCGGGCAGCGCTGACCCGGGCGGCCCGCGGCGAGGCGGCGTTGTCCCGTCCCCCGGCGGCAGGACTGCCCGAGCTGCAATCCTGGTTCGCCCACGAGCTCGCCGGTGCCACGCCGGCCGGCATTACCCCGCCGACCCCGAGCCACGTCGTCGTGCTTCCGGGCAGCCAAAGCGGCCTTAGCTCCATCTTCAGGGCGCTCGTCGGCTACGGGCAGCCGCTTCTCGTGGAGTCCCCGACCTACTGGGGGGCCATCCTGGCCGCGGCGCAGGCCGGCGTCCGGGTCATCCCCGTGCCCAGCGGAGCCGGTGGTCCCGATCCGGAGGAACTGGCCCGCGCCTTCGATGAGACGGGGGCGCGGATGTTCTACGCCCAGCCGAACTACGCGAACCCCACCGGAGCGCAGTGGGACGGCCCGCGCGGCGAACAGGTACTGGACGTCGTGCGCAAGCATGGCGCCTTCCTCCTCGAGGACGACTGGGCCCACGACTTCGGCATCACCACCACAGCCCGCCCCGTGGCGGCCAGCGACGATTCCGGCCACGTTGTGTACCTCCGTTCACTGACCAAGAGCGTCTCCCCTGCCATCCGCGTGGCCGCTATCATCGCCCGTGGCCCTGCACGCGAACGCATCCTTGCCGACCGGGCAGCCGAATCGATGTATGTCAGCGGACTGCTCCAGGCCGCCGCGCTCGATGTCGTCACGCAGCCGGCCTGGCAGACCCACCTGAGAAGCCTCCGGCACCAGCTCCAGTCCCGCCGCGATCTTCTCCTCACAAGCCTGCTTCAGTACGCACCGCAGGCCCACATCGAGAATGTCCCAAGGGGTGGGCTGAACCTCTGGGCCCGCCTTCCCGACGGGACCGATGTCGAACAGCTCGCCCGGAACTGCGAAAGCGCCGGCGTCGTTATCGCGGCCGGAACGGAGTGGTTCCCTGCCGAACCGGCGGGTCCCTTCATCCGGCTCAACTACGCGGGCCCCAACCCGGGTGCCTTTCCCGAAGGCGCCCGGATCATCGGCCGTGAGCTCTCGCGGTCCCCTGGGTGAGTTCGCCGTGCTGCGCGGACCTAGGATGGGAGTGGCTGGGTGCGCACGGTTTGGGTGCGAAGCGCCGGCGGCACGCCGACCAAGGCTCCAGCACTGAGAGAGGACAACACTTTGTTGGGCTACGTCTATCTGGCATTGGCTATCGCCGTCGAGGTCCTGGGCACGAGCCTGCTGAAATCGACAGAAGGATTCAGCCGGCTATGGCCCAGCGTCTGGTGCCTGGGCTCCTACGGGGTTGCCTTTGCCTTGCTGTCGCAGGTGGTCAAGAGCGTGCCCGTTGGAGTCGCGTACGCCCTGTGGTCAGGCCTGGGAACCGTCGCCATTGTGGCCATCGGCGCCATCTTCCTGGGCGAGGAACTGAACATGATGAAGATCCTCGGGATCGGGCTGGTGGTCGCCGGCGTCGTCGTCCTGAACGTCGGCGGAGCGCACTGACAGGCCCGGCCAAACCACGGACCTGGCCAAACCACGGACCGGCCCCAGGCTGGGGCGCCGTGGCGGCGGAGCTGGCACGGGCCCTCACCCTCTTCGACTGAGTTTTTGTCCAGATATCGCGCCCTGATGGCCCTCCGACTCGCGACAGCTGGACAAAAACTCCAATGGAGCGGACGCGACCCGGGCGCCCGCCCCGGCGTGTCCTAGGCTTGGGGGCATGGCTCCCATTTACCCCTTCGCCGGTGACACGCCGGACATCCACCCTTCCGTATTCGTGGCCCCGACGGCGTCGGTCATCGGCCGTGCCACGCTCGCCGAGGACGCCAGCGCGTTTTACGGTGTCTCGGTGCGTGCCGATACCGCCGCCATCACCGTAGGCATCGGCAGCAACCTGCAGGACAACGTGGTCCTGCACGCCGACCCCGGTTTTCCCTGCAGTGTGGGGGCGCGCGTCAGCGTCGGGCACAGCGCCGTCGTCCATGGCTGCACCGTGGAAGACGACTGCCTCATCGGCATGGGCGCCACCATCCTCAACGGAGCGGTGATCGGCGCCGGCTCGCTCGTGGCGGCCGGCGCCGTCGTGCTGGAAGGGACGGTAGTCCCGCCCCGCTCGCTGGTGGCCGGGGTTCCGGCCAAGGTCCGCCGCGAACTCACCGATGAGGAGTTCGACGGCGTGAAGGGCAACGCAGCGCGCTACCGCGAGCTCGCCCAGGCGCACCGCGAACTCCACGCCGGCAAGTAGGTCGCAGCACAGGGCGTTCCCAGCGCTGGGAACGCCCCGAAGTGCTACTTAGATGGGGGCGGCCCAGACCATCGGGGACTCAGTCCAGGCTGATCGGCCCCAGCTCGTCCAGCAGGTCGCCGGGGCCGGGGTTGCCGGGCGCCGACGAGCCGCCGAGGTGGTTCACCACGCCCCACACCGCGTTCAGCCCCGTGGTCACGGCACCCTCGGCCCAGCCCGCGGTGAAGGACACGTCGTCGCCGGCGAGGAAGATGCCGCGCTGGCTTTCCGGCAGCTTGTCCTGCTTGAAGTGGGTGAACAGCCGCTGCTGGTACCGGTAGTGGCCGGGCAGGTTCGCCTTGAATGCGCCCATGAAGTTGGGGTCGGCCTCCCACGAGACGGTGATCGGCTGGCCCACGATGTGGCTCGCGATGTCCACGCCGGGGTAGATCTGCTCGAGCGAGTGCAGCATCAGCTCCACGCGTTCGTCGGCGTCGAGCGCCAGCCACTTCAGTGCGTCGTCGTTCCAGGTGTAGGAGAGCAGGATCACGGCGGGCTGGTCCGGGCCGTTGTCCAGCAGGTAGGTGGCGCGGTTGAGCCGGTCCGTCAGCGTCATGGACAGGACTTCCCTGCCGGTTTCCGGATCGATGTCCTTCCAGAACGGCCGGTCCACCATCACAAACGTCTTGGACGACTGCATGTAGTGCGAGCGCTCGATCGCCGTCCACAGCTCCGCCGGGAAGAGCGCTTCCTCGGTGTGGATCCGGGTGGACAGCAGCCACGACTGGCAGGTGGTGACCACGGCCGGGTAGGAGGCTTCCCTCCCCCACCGCTCCCGGATGCGGAGGTTGCCGTCGGCGTCGCGGCTGATCCGCTCCACGGCTCCGCGCGGGGAGCCTGAGTGCAGGGAGGCCAGGGACGTCCCTTCCGGCCAGTGGACCATGCCCGACGGCGAGTGGCGCCAGAGTGCCTCGGGGAGCCTTTGCGCTCCCCCGGCGATGAGCCGGTGCCGGTCATCGGCGTCGGTGTAGACGACGCGGAGGATTTCCAGGATGGAGTTGGGGAAGTCGGTGTCCCAGCCGCCTGTGCCGAAGCCCACCTGGCCGAACGCCTCGCGGTGCGCGAAGCCCGCCTTCCGGAACGCCTGGCTGCCGGCGATGAAGCCGTAGAAGGTCTCCTCGTCGAGCTCCGGGAGAAGCCCGTTCCACAGTTCCTTGATCCGGGCCGTATCCCGTGCCCGGATGGCCTCCTGCATCTGCGTGAACTGCGCGCCGTCGTTCACGGCGGCCTTCCACGCGTCGGCCACTTCGCGGAAGAACGGCGGCAGGTCCGCCGGGGTGGTGGCGTAATGCTTCTGCCCCGCCAGTTCAATCACGGTGCTGGACGTCACCGGGGCCAGCGGATTGGGGAAATCCTGCGTCTCCAGTCCCAGCAGGTCCACATAGTGGTAGAACGCCTTGCCGGAGACCGGGAACCGCATGCCGCCCAGGTCTGCCACCACTTCCGGGGCCGACGGGAAGCTGGCCGTGCGCAGCCGTCCGCCGAGCCGGTCAGCCTCGTAAAGCACCGGACGCAGCCCGAGCCTCATCAGCTCGTAGGCCGTCACCAGCCCCGACAGCCCGGCGCCCACAACGGCGACTTCGGTGCCGTGCAGTTCCGGCGGGACCGAACCCAGGCCTTCCGGGGAGGACAGGTAGTGGTCGTAGCTGAACGGGAAGTCCGGGTTGAGCATGGTCACCGGGGCCTGGTCCGGCGCGCCTGCCCCGGGAAGGCCGGGTGCGGTAGTGACGGCGCTGGACGGGTCGGATGCCGGCAGTTCGGTAGCGGTTGTCATGGAAGGTCTGTCTCCGTGGTTTCGTGTTGTCTTACAGGTGGGAGATGGTCTGTTCTGCGGGAGCCGGGGAAGAATCACGGGCGGATAGTTCACGGTATTCCTCCTGCCCCAGCGCGGCTACCCGGGAGTGCCGTCTGCCGTAGCCGAAGTAGGCCGCCAGTCCAACCAGCATCCAGACCCCGAAGGTCACCCACGTTTCGGCGCCCAGGTTGGCCATCAGGTAGATGCACATCAGCGCACCCAGGATCGGGGTCAGCGGGAACAGGGGAACCCGGAACGTCCGCTTCAGCTCCGGCCGGGTGCGGCGGAGATGGATGACGGCAACGTTAACCAGGGCAAAGGCGAACAGGGTGCCGATGCTGGTGGCGTCCGCGAGCGCCCCAAGCGGGACCAGCCCGGCGGTGAGGGCGACGGCGGTTCCCACGATCAGCGTGCCGGCAACCGGTGTGCCGGTCCGGTGTGAGACGCGGCCAAAGACGCGGGGAACGAGACCGTCGCGGGACATGGACAGCAGGATGCGGGTCTGTCCGTAGAGGACGGTCAGCACGATGCTAGCAATGGCGAGGACGGCACCGACGGCGAACACCAGTGCGGTCCACGGCTGTCCGGTGATTTCCTCCAGGATCTTCACCAGCGCGGCCTCGGTGCCATCGAACCAGCCCCATGGACGGGCCCCGATGGCGGCCACGGCAACCAGCACGTAGATGGTGGTGACGATCAGCATGGAGAGCATGATGGCGCGGGGCAGGTCGCGCTTGGGGTTGCGGGCTTCCTCGCCCGCGGTGGAGGCGGCGTCGAAGCCGATGTACGAGAAGAACACCCGGGAGGCGGCAGCCGAAACGCCGGCCGCGCCCATGGGCAGGAGCGGCTCGAAGTGGCCGCCGTTGAACGCGGTGAACGCCACGGCGCAGAAGAAGGCGAGGATGCCCACCTTGACCAGCACGATCGCAGTGTTGATCCACGCGCTTTCCTTGGCGCCTCGCACCAGCAGAACCATGGCCAGGACGACGATCAGCATTGCCGGGATATTGACGAGGCCGCCGTCCCCCGGCGGCTGCGACACCGCATCCGGCAGGGCCTGCCCGAAGACTGCCAGCGTTTCGTTGACATACTGGCCGGCGCCCACTGCCACCGCTGCGACGGAAACCGCGTATTCGAGCACGAGGCACCAGCCGCAGATCCATGCCATGCCCTCGCCCATGGTGGCGTAGGTGTACGAGTAGCTGGAGCCGGCGGCCGGCACCAGGCCGGCCATTTCGGCGTAGGACACGGCGGAGAGCAGCGCGGCCAGGCCGGCGATGGCGAACGAGATCCAGATGGCCGGCCCGGCCAGCGGCACGGACTCGCCCAGGATCACGAGGATGCCGGTGCCGAGCGTGGCGCCCACGCTGATCATCGTCAGCTGAAGGACGCCGAAGCTGCGGACCAGCCCGGTACCGCCGTGGCCCGTCTCGGCTTCCTGGACGATTTGCCCGATCGGCTTGCGACGGAGCAGCTGGGCTGCCAGTCCGGGGCGGCCGGCCTGCACCGGAGGCCGCTGTCCTGTTTGGGTGGGCACAGTCATCATTGACGTCCGTTCGTGGGTAGTTGGGGGCTTTCCGTCGCTCCAGCTTAGGCTTGTGAGCCAGCTCTCAGTGATGTGCAAAATGACCTATAGTGTTCTGGCATGAGACTAAATGCACAACAGACAGGCACGCCTGAGGCGGTGCTTTCGGGGCAGGTCAGCGTTGATCTGTCAGCGATTTCAGACAATGTCCGCGCGCTCCGGGCGCTCACACCGGCACGCCATTTTATGGCGGTCGTGAAAGGCAACGGCTACGGCCACGGGCTGGTCGACGTGGCACAGGCAGCCCTTGCCGCCGGCGCCGACTGGCTCGGCACGGCGCAGCTCACAGAGGCCCTCGCCCTCCGCCAGGCGGGCATCACGGCACCGGTCCTGTCGTGGCTCTACCTCGCCGCGGCATCCAGCGAAACCATCCGGAAGGCCGTTGGCAACGACGTCGACCTCTCCGTGGGCAGCGCGGCCCAACTTGAGGCAGTGGCAGGCATTGCCCTGTCGCTGAAACACCCCGCCGCCGTCCACCTTGAGCTGGATAGCGGCCTGAGCCGGGGCGGCGCCCGCGCCGAGGACTGGCAAGACCTCGTGGCCGCGGCACGGGAGCTGGAAGTTGCCGGGCACCTAAAGGTGAGGGGCATCTGGACCCACTTGGCCTGGGCGGACGTTCCAGCCCACCCCGGAAACGCCGCAGCGGTGGAGGCCTTCGAGGCAGCCGTCCGGCAGGCACGCGAGGCAGGCCTGGATCCGGAACTCCGGCACGTGTCCAGTTCGGCAAACATCCTGGACCGGCCGGAATTTGCGTTCGACATGGTGCGGGCGGGGCTGGCCATTTACGGCTTGGCCCCTGCGGACCACCTCGATCCGGCCGACTACGGGCTGCGGCCGGCCCTGACTGTGACAGCGCCCGTGGTGCTGGTGAAGAAGGTCCCGGCGGGCACCGGCGTGAGCTACGAGCACCAGGCCATCACGCACGAGCCGAGGTTCCTAGGGCTGATCCCGCTGGGCTACGCCGACGGCGTCCCCAAGGGTGTCTCCGGCCGCAGCATCGTTCAGCTGGGCGGCAGGAGGGTCCCCGTGATCGGCAAGGTGTGCATGGACCAGTTCATGGTGGATCTTGGCCCCGAGCCGGGCGGGGTCAGCGTAGGGGATACCGCAGTCCTGTTTGGCGATCCCCGGACCGGAGCCGCGAGCGCCGACGAGTGGGGCGCCGCAATCGGAAGCCATGGCGACGAGATCATCAACAGGATCGCGCCACGCCTTCCCAGGGCTTACCGCATCCCCGGCGCCCACGAGTGCCCGGATTACCAGGAGACCGGGAACGGTGCGCCGCATGTCGCGTGAGGCGGCAACGCGGACCGCACCGGCCGCCGGAACGGGTGGCGACCGGCTGAGCGGCGTCACGCTGGAACTGTTCCTGGCCAAGTTGCCGCCGGAGTTGAAGCTGCTTCACGACGGCGGCAACGGTTCCAGCCTGTTACGGTGGGTCGAGCCGAGCGAGCTGGAGGACCCGACGCCCTACCTGCTCGACGGAGAGTTTCTCCTGACCGCAGGGCTGCCGTTCGTTGACGAGGCGGATGACGCCGCCCGGGTGGACGCCTATGTGCGGCGCCTCGTCGAGGCCAGGGTCGGCGCGCTGGGATTTGGCCTGGACCCCTACTTCACGGCTGTGCCGGACACACTGGTGGACGCCTGCGTCCGGCACAACCTGACCCTCCTGGAGGTGCCAAACACCGTCCCGTTTGCCGCCATCGGGCTCGAATTCTCCCAGTTGCTGGAATCGGACAACGCTAAGCTGTTCCGGCACCTTGCCGACACCAACCGGCAGCTGATGCGCGCAGTCCTGTCTGCCCGGCCCGAACATGAACTCCTCGGCGCACTGACCCAGCGGGTGCCGGTGTGGGCGCTGCTGGTGGGCGCGGACGGAAGGGTCCGGGCGAGGGCTGGCTCCACAGTCGACATCACCGCCCTGCAGCCGCTCTTCGACCGCCTTCTGGGCGGCAGCGGACCCCGGGTGGAGATGGATTCCTTCGACATTCCGGGATCCGCGCTCGTGTTCGGCCATCCCCTGCGCAGCACCCGCGATGCCAACCTTGGGGCGCTGGTGCTGGGCACCGACTCGCCGCTCACGCCAGCGCAGAACAGCGTGGTCTCCTCCGCCGTCGGCCTGCTGGAGCTCCTGGTCCGGCAACGGACCAGCGGGTCGCTGGCGCCGAGCCAACTGGCAACGTCGTTGCTGCTGCACCCGGACAGCCTGACCGCCGGCGGGGCACGGCACGTCAACGGGCTGAGGGACCTGCTGGCCCAGAGCACGTCGTCCACCCGCTCCGGCCCACTCCGCGTTGTGCAGGGCATCCGGGCAGAGCAGGCCGCCGGACGTGCAGGCGAGAGCCCTGTCCGGGAGCTGCTGCAGTGGCGCCGCCTGTTCGACACCAAGCTCGTGGAGCTCACGGACTACGGCTTCACAGCCATCACCCGGCTCAGGGTGGACGACTCACTGCTGGCCGAAGTCGAGAAGCTGGGATGGCTGCTGGTGATCGGGGACCCCAGCGAGCTCACGGACCTGAGCAGCGCCTACCAGCGGGTGACGGCGCTTCGGCAGCGCGTCCAGACCACGGGCAAGAGCGCCCGGGCGGGTGAAGTGACGTGGACGGTCGCCGGGCTGCTGGGCCAGGAAGCCGGGACCCTGCTGGCCGGCCGGCTGCTGGAGCCGGTGCTCAGCCAGGACAGCGACCGCCGGACAGCACACCTCTCCGTACTGAGGGCATGGCTCGGCGAGAACGGCAACTGGGATGCCACCGCCAAGGCGCTGGGCCTGCACCGCAACAGCGTCCGGCGCCAGATCAACGGGGTGGCCGAGCTGTTGGACACAGATCTGAACCAGGCGCAGGTGCGGGCCGAACTCTGGATTGCTCTGCAGTACGTGGACCAACTGCAGGCCGGCACGTAGCTCTGTGAAGGCCTAGCCCTGTGAAGGCTTGCGCTATGAAAGCTTTCCGGCGCCGGCTGCCTCGTCCCACGCACGGTAAACGGCGGGCCGCCGTTCGCGCAGGTAAGGCACGGCCTCCCGCGCCTGGCGGGCAGCCTCGGCGCTGACCTCGGCATACAGCAATTCCGGGCCGGGGCCGGCCGCGGCCAGCAGTTCGCCGTCGGGACCGGCAATGACGCTTCCGCCCAGGAAGGTGCAGCCGTCCTCCTCCCCGGAATGGTTGGCGTAGGCCACCGTCAGCTGGCTCTCCAGCGCTCGGGCGCGCAGCAGGACCTGGGGAACGGACTCGAAGCCGTGGGCCAGGGCCGTGGGAACCAGGAGCAGGTCGGCCCCGGCTGCGGCGGCCGCGCGTGCCGTCTCCGGGAACTCCACGTCGTAGCAAATGGCCAGCGAGGTCTTGATGCCGCCCAGATCGACGACGGCGGGGGCTGCTTCCGCGGGGCTGAACGCCTTGCGCTCCTCCGGGCCAAAGAGGTGGACCTTGGCGTAACTCAGCAGTTCGCCCCCGCGGCTGTCCAATACCGTCGCCGTGATCTGCCACTCCCCCTCCCCCGTGACGGCGGGCAGGCTGTAGACCAGGGCGATCCGGTGTGTGGCAGCGATGCCGGCGAGGGCACGCCGGATGCCGGGCAGTGTTCCGGGGTCCAGTTCCGCCCTGACCCGCAGCGGTGCATAGCCCACGGCGTAAAGCTCGGGGGTCAGGAGCACCGCGGCACCCGCTTCCGCGGCCGTCCGGGCTGCCCGGTCGATGGCTGCGCAGTTCCGTTCGATGTCCAAAACACTGGAGTTCGCCTGCATCAGCGCCAGCTTCACCGTGATCACCTCAAGTCGTCGTGGACGGCCCGCCAACACCGGACGCCGTTTCCTTCAGCGTATCCGCGGCGGGAGCCGCCGATACGGTCCATTTGCACCGTCCCGGACTCCCTGTGGGACGGATTGCCCGGCATCCGGTTCCTGCCGCATGCCGGGCCATTGCGTTAACTTCTTGACTACAAGGCTGCGGATGGTGCAATGTTCATTCCATGCCCTCACCATCGCGCTCAACGAGGAGCCGAACCAAAAACCCCGGGTCGCAATCCGCCCTCCGGCACCTGAACCAGCAGCGGATCATCGAGTGCCTGCTCAACGGCCCGTCGACCCAGGCGGAGCTGGCGCGGCAGACGGGACTTTCCACCGCGACGGTGTCCAACATCGTCAAAATCATGCAGGATTCGGGCCTGGCCTCCACCGAGCCGACCACGAGTTCCGGACGGCGCGCACTCAACGTCCGGCTCAACAGCAACGGCGCCGTGGCAGTGGGCATCGACTTCGGCCGGCGGCACCTGAGGGTGGTTCTCGCCTCGCTTAGCTACCACATCATCGCCGAGGAATCGGTGCTCCTGCCCCTCGGCCATCAAGCGGAACAGGGGATCCAGGCGGCCGTTGCACTGCTCGACAAACTGCTGGCGGACAGCGGGGTGGAGCGCACCGCCGTGGTGGGCGCCGGCGTCGGAATCCCCGGCCCGATCGACCGCAGGACCAGCACCGTGGCACAGGGGGCGATCCTGCCCGAGTGGGTGGGCATCGACATCCAGGAACGCCTCGAAGATGCGTTCCAATTCCCCATATTCATAGACAATGACTCGAATCTTGGCGCCCTGTCCGAGGTGACCTGGGGACCGCACAGCGGCATCAGCAACCTCTTGTTCATGAAGATCGGATCCGGCATTGGCGCGGGCCTGATCCTCAACGGCAACCCGTACTACGGCAATGTCGGGATCACCGGCGAAATCGGCCACGCGACCATCCACGAGCACGGCCTGATCTGCCGCTGCGGCAACAGGGGGTGCCTGGAGACCATCGCCTCCACCACCACCATGATCGAACTGCTCAGCCGGGGCGAGGAGCGTCCGCTCACGCCCGAGGACATCGTCCGCAAGGCACTCGCGAGGGATGCCGCCACCTTGCGAGTCGTGGACGACGCAGGCCTGGCCGTGGGCCGTGCGCTGGGGAACGTGGCCAACCTGATCAACCCCGAGGTCATCGTCGTGGGCGGCCCGCTGGCGGGACTGGGCGACATCCTGCTGGACCCCATCCGGCGCGGACTGGTCCGCCACGCCGTGCCGGTCATCGGCGAAACCACCACCCTGACCATGTCCTCCCTGAATGACCGCGCGGAGGCTCTGGGCGCCGCGTCACTGGTCTTCCAGCACGCCGGAATCCGGCGCACGTAGCGTTTCGTTATACCGCCGTTGCGTTAAAGACTTGACGACAATGGCCTGCTCCATCTACTTTTTTCATCAGACGGCCCTGTGGTTTGCAGGGAAGACAACGAAGTCAATGCATTGGAGGCGTAAGGGCAAATGACGTCCCTCAACACGCAGAGCGAGCCGATTCTCCTGGAGATGCGCTCCATCACCAAGGAATTCCCGGGCGTTAAAGCCTTGTCCGATGTGAGCCTGGTGGTGAAGGCCGGGGAAATCCACGCGATCTGCGGGGAGAACGGCGCCGGGAAATCCACCCTCATGAAGGTGCTCTCCGGCGTGTACCCCTTCGGCAGTTACACCGGCGACATCGTGTACCAGAACGAGGTGCAGCAGTTCAAGGACATCCGGGCCAGCGAGCACGCAGGCATCGTGATCATCCACCAGGAGCTGGCGCTCATCCCGGAGCTTTCCATTACGGAGAACATCTTCCTCGGCAACGAACCGGTCAAGCGCGGGGTGATCGACTGGGCCGATGCCCGCACCCGCTCCCGCGAACTGCTTGCCAGGGTAGGCCTGCGGGAGGATCCGGACACCCCGGTCAAGGAAATCGGCGTCGGCAAGCAGCAGCTCGTGGAAATCGCCAAGGCGCTCAACAAGTCCGTCAAACTCCTCATCCTGGACGAGCCCACGGCAGCCCTGAACGAATCCGACTCCCAGCACCTGCTGGACCTGATCCTCGGACTGAAGGGCAAAGGCATCACGTCCATCATCATTTCCCACAAGCTCAACGAGATCGAACAGATCGCGGACGAAATCACCATCATCCGCGACGGCAAGTCCATCGAGACGCTCAACGTGAAGGCCGACGGCGTCGACGAGGACCGGATCATCAAGGGCATGGTGGGACGCACCCTGGAATCGCGCTTCCCGGACCACGAGCCCAAGATCGGGGAGGTCCTGTTCGAGGTCAAGGGCTGGACGGTGGGCCACCCGCAGGTCCAGGACCGCCTGGTCTGCAAGGGCTCCAACTTCTTCGTCCGCCGCGGCGAGATCGTCGGCTTCGCCGGGCTCATGGGCGCCGGCCGCACCGAACTTGCACGGTCGGTGTTCGGCCGTTCCTACGGCCGCTTCATCAGCGGCCAGCTCTACAAGAACGGCAAGGAACTCCACCTCAAGAGCGTCAAGCAGGCCATCGACGCCGGCCTCGGCTACGTCACCGAGGACCGCAAGTCCCTGGGCCTGAACCTGCTGGATGACATCAAGACCACCACAGTCTCGGCGGCGCTGCACAAGATCAGCAAGCACTTCGTGGTGGATGCCAACAAGGAATTCACGGTAGCCGAGCAGTACCGCAAGTCGCTGCGCACCAAGACGCCGTCCGTGGAGGAGGGCGTGGCCAAACTGTCCGGCGGGAACCAGCAGAAGGTGGTCCTGGCGAAGTGGATGTTCACGGACCCGGACCTGCTGATCCTGGACGAGCCCACCCGCGGCATTGACGTCGGTGCCAAGTACGAGATCTACGGGATCATCCAGCAGCTGGCCAACCAGGGCAAGGGCGTCATCGTAATCTCCTCCGAACTCCCCGAACTGCTGGGCCTCTCCGACCGGATCTACACCATCTTCGAAGGCGCCATCACGGGCGTCCTGGACAAGGACGACGCCAGCCAGGAAAGCCTGATGAAACTCATGACTTCCGCCCGAAAAACCGCCTGACCCTCTGGAACCCTCCAGAACCTTCCAGAACAAGGACTGACAAAATGAACGCGCTCAAGAAGCTGTTTGGCGGCAACACCCGCCAATTTGGCATGATCTTCGCCCTGGTTGCCCTGATCATCTTCTTCCAATTCGCCACGTCGGGCCGCACGCTGACGCCCGGAAACGTGATCAACCTCTTCAACGGCAACTCCTATATCCTGATCCTGGCCATCGGCATGGTGCTCGTGATCATCGCCGGCCACATCGACCTGTCGGTCGGGTCCGTGGCGGCGTTCGTTGGCGTCACGGTGGCCCTCATCATGCAGGACTGGAACGTTCCCTGGTACGCCGGCATTCTGCTTGGCCTCGTCCTGGGTGCCCTGATCGGAGCCTGGCAAGGGTTCTGGACTGCGTATGTGGGCATCCCCGCGTTCATCGTGACGCTGGCCGGCATGCTCCTGTTCCGCGGCTTCAACCAGTTCGTCGGCAAGTCCAACACCATCCCTGTCCCGGCGGACTTCCAGTACATCGGATCGGGCTACCTGCCCGAGGTCGGGCCCAGCACCGGCTACAACAACCTGACCCTGCTGCTCGGCCTGCTGGCGGTCGCGTTTGTGATCTTCAGCGAACTCCGATCCCGCCGCACCGCCAAGGCCCTCGGCGCCGAAGTCCCCGAAGGCTGGGTGATGATCACCAAGCTGGTGCTGGTCTGCGGCGCCATCCTTTACGCGACATACCTGTTCGCCACCGGCCGCCCGGGCACGTCCTTCCCCATCCCCGGCCTGATCCTGGCTGTCCTGGTGCTCATCTACGGCTTCATCTCCGCGAAGACCGTCGTCGGCCGCCACATATACGCCGTGGGCGGCAACCGCCACGCGGCCGAACTTTCCGGCGTCCAGTCCAAGAAGGTCAACTTCCTGGTGATGATGAACATGTCCATCCTGGCCGGCCTCGCCGGCATGATCTTCGTCGGCCGCTCCACCGCGTCCGGCCCGTTCGACGGCGTGGGCTGGGAACTTGATGCCATCGCAGCTGTGTTCATCGGCGGCGCAGCGGTGACCGGCGGCGTCGGAACCGTGATCGGCTCGATCGTCGGTGGCCTGGTCATGGCCGTCCTCAACAACGGCCTGCAGCTCCTGGGCGTCGGCGCCGACCTCACCCAGATCATCAAGGGCCTGGTCCTGCTGGTCGCCGTCGCCTTCGACGTCTACAACAAGAGCCAGGGCAAACGCTCCATCATCGGCCTGCTGACCCAGGGCTTCAACCGCCCCAGCGGCGGCGCCCCCAACCAGCCCGACGAAGTGACCTCCACCAAGGAAACCATCTCCCGGGAAGCCTGAGCACCGCCCGCTCCCCGGATGCATTTCCCACCCCTATAGAAAGTGAACCGAGCAAATGCGAATGATTGGTAAGGCAGGAAAGGCGGCAGCAATCGCTGCCATTGCGGCACTGGCGCTGACAGCCTGCGGCCGTTCAGACAGCGGCACAACGAGCGGCGGAAGCTCCGGCGGCGAGGCATTCCCCAAGGACTCCGCCATCGGCGTCGCCCTTCCGCAGAAGACCAGCGAGAACTGGGTCCTGGCCGAGAAGCTGTTCAATGACGGCCTCACCCAGGCAGGATTCAAGCCGGACGTCCAGTTCGCCAACGGCGGCGTCTCCGAGCAGCAGAACCAGATCAGTGCCATGATCACCAAGGGTGACAAGGTCATCGTCGTCGGCGCGATCGACGGCGCACAGCTCGGCACCCAGCTGAAGCAGGCCAAAGACGCCGGCGCCACCATCATCGCCTACGACCGGCTGCTGCTGAACACCCCGAATGTGGACTACTACGTGGCCTACGACAACTTCAAGGTGGGTGTGCTGCAGGGCAAGGCACTGCTGGAAGGCATGCAGGCCAAGAAGCCGCAGGGTCCGTACAACGTCGAACTCTTCGCCGGCTCCCCCGACGACGCCAACGCCAAGGTGTTCTTCGACGGCGCCATGAGCGTACTGCAGCCGAAGATCGACGACGGCACCCTCAAGGTGCTCTCCGGCCAGAAGTCCTTCGAGCAGGCTGTGACCCAGGGCTGGAAGGCAGAGAACGCCCAGAAGCGCATGGATACCCTGCTCGCAGGCACGTACACCAGCGCCTCGATCGATGGTGTCCTCTCCCCCAACGACACCCTGGCCCGTGCGGTGCTGACGTCGGTGAAGGGTGCCGGCAAGCCGCTTCCCGTGGTTACCGGCCAGGACTCCGAGGTTGAATCGGTCAAGTCCATCATGGCCGGCGAGCAGTACTCCACCATCAACAAGGACACCCGCAAGCTCGTTGAGCACGCGATCGTCATGGTCCAGGACATCCAGGCCGGCAAGAAGCCTGAAATCAACGACGACAAGTCCTACAACAACAAGGTCAAGA
Organism: Arthrobacter sp. NPDC056691; assembly: GCF_042791415.1. NCBI lineage: Bacteria > Bacillati > Actinomycetota > Actinomycetes > Micrococcales > Micrococcaceae > Arthrobacter > Arthrobacter sp. NPDC056691. Next base: position 49,940 of record NZ_JBHTXX010000034.1, on the reverse strand, counting down.
CCGTTCCCGCCTACCTGCTGGAGCCGGTCATCGTGACCAAGGCCAACGTCAAGACGGCTTACGAAGGCGATCCGGTTCTCGGACCGATCACCAAGTAACACCGCAGACGCCACAGAGCCCCGGCTCCCCCGCGAGTGACCAGTTCACCCGGGAGGGCCGGGGCTCTTCCGTTGCCGGGGGGCGCCCGGGGCTTTAGCGTCCCGCCTCGACGTCGAGGACGGCGGGCCCCGAGAAGTTGAGCACGGCGTTGCGCACCGCCGGCGCGGATTTCAGCGCGTGGTAGCCGTATTCGACGGCGGGGTTCCACCCGGCGTCGGAGGTGAACTCCCGCTGGGTCCAGTCGGGAGCGGTGGTTCCGGACGCCGTGGCAGCGGCGATGGCGTCCGCCTTGTGGATTTCGAATGAAGCCCGGGCTACGGCGACCAGGTCTGCGTCCTTGCCGTTGAACCAGGACCCGTGGTCGCTGAACCTGTGCCCGTTGTAGCTGCTGACCGTGACCGACTCGTCTGCGCCCGGCCCGCTGTAATCGAAGGCGTTGTACTCGGAGTAGATGGAGGATTCGTAGCCGGCGCCGATGAAGTAGCTGCTGCCACCCTGGGCTTCGCTGACCATGGGGTAATCCGGATCGACCGTGCTGCCCACGAAGTAGTTGTTCACCACGTGGACCTGGCCGAACCGAACCCGGGGACCGCGCTGCTGGGTGTTCTGGAAGAGGTTGGAGATATAACTGACACGGAGTTTGCCGCCGTCCTTGTCGACGTGTTCATCCCCGGAACCGAGCAGACTGGTCTTGTCGTGGTCGCGGAGTTGGCTGTTGGAGACGGTGACAAAGTCGGTGCCGTCCTTCAGGTCCAGCAGGCCGTCGTGCCGGATCACGGGCTCGTTCTTGAAATCGCGCGGCGCCTCACTGTCAGGGAAGCGGCCGTCGCTGAGCAGCACGTGATCGATCCAGATGTGGTCGGAGGTGACCGCCGAGAATGCGTCGAAGCGGGCGTTCCACGCGCCGTCGCCGTCGTCCGGCGACCATGAGGTGAACCAGTCCACGGGCGATTCGATGCTGAGGTTGCGGACCACCACGTTGCTGGCCTGGTGCAGCACAACGTTGGCGCCCACAAGTCCTGCGTCAGTTCCAAGCCCCAGCAGCGTGGTGTTGCTCGGCAGGTTTACCTCGATCTGGCGCTTCATGGCGTTGCTGCCCTGTTGGCGCAACTGCCGCATTTTCTTGCAGTAGTCGAATGCCTGGTCGCTCCAGGTGCGGCCATTGTCCAGGAAACAGGACATGTACTTGGTGATGTCATAGCCCGGCGCGTAGTCCTGTTCCCCCAGGAGGCGGCCATCCGGCGATTCGTTGCCGTTGATGGTGCCGCGGATGTAGATGAGCTTCGGTGCAGCCGGTTCGCCGTGGTTGGCCGTGGCCGCATTCAGTTCTGTCAGGCTGCCGACAACGTAGGTGTTTTCCGGGCTCGCTCCCGCCCCGCCGGTGGTTCCCGTCCCGGTGGACGCCCAGCCTGTGGGCGCGACGTCGTTCACCGAGATTTTCCCGCCGCCCGTGGTGTTCACGGGGTCCGCGACGGCGGCGGAGGCTGCCGCCGCCAGAACCGCCAGCGCCAGGGTGGCGGCCGCGGCGTTGCGGCTGAAAAGCAGATGTTTAGCGTCTGATGTATTGGACTTCATTGGCCTGTTTTCCGGCATGCCAAATAGCGCACATGCCTTGGTGAGGATGGGCGGGACACTAGCGGGAATTGCTGCTGCAGCGGAAAGGCCCTCATCGTTCCGGACAATGCGGGAAAGCGTTTTCTCAGCTGCCGAACCATTATGTCTTCCAACGTCGAGCCGCTGTCAAGACCCCGCCACGGACCGATGCTCACAGCCCACGCATAGGTTCGGCTGCCTCTGCGCACAGCAGTCCGGGAAATTCTGAAGCCAAGAGCCCGACAGTCAGGAGGGCACAGTACGTAGGAGTGCAGTGAGCGTCCTCGCCCGAAGTGTAGGCAATGCGTTTAGAAACAAGGTCCGAACAGCGGCGGTTGTGGCCGTGCTGGCGGTCGCCATCGGACTGGCTTTGGCCATGCTGGTGGCGAACCAGGCCGTCGGCGCCAAAGTCCAGGAGCTGAACGCTTCGGTGGGGACCGTGCTGACCGTGAACCCGGCGGGCGGCCAGGGCTTCGAAGGCGGCGGCGAGCCGCTCACCGCCGCGCAGGCAGCGACCGCGGCGGACGTCCCGAACGTGACCGCCGTCGTCGGAACCAAAGCGCTGCGGCTCCGCAACGCGACCGAAGCCGCGGCGCAGGCGGCAGCCGGCACCCAGGCAGGTCCCGGCGGCGGGCAGGGCGGCCCCGGCGGCCAAACCACCACCACACTGACCACCAGCCTCACCGCGGCAGTCGACGCCGGAACGCTCGGCGCGCGCAACCAGGACAGCTCCGGCACCACGGGCGCAACCGGGGCGACCGGAAATACCGGCACCACGGGGACCACACAGCCTGCCCGGTCCCTTCCCATCACGGCCACCGGCACGGGCGCAGAAGTGGACAGCACCGGCAAGGCACTGGAACTGACCTCGGGCACCGGACTGGGTGACTACACGGCCGAGTCCGCCAAGGCGCTGCTGGGCACCACTCTCGCCGAAAAGAACAACCTCAAGGTGGGCTCCACCTTCACCATCAACAGCAAGACCTTCACCGTCGCCGGCCTGTTCGACGCCGGCACGGCCTTCGGCAACAACGCCCTCTACGTCACGCTCCCCACCGCCCAGACCCTGGCCGAGCTGCCCGGCGAGCTGTCCACGATGATTGTCACGGTGGACAGCATGGAGCACGTCGACGCCGCCAAGACGGCCCTGCAGAACGCGCTCGGCACCGACAAGGCCGACGTCACCCAGGGCCAGCGCAACCTCGAAACGGCCGTCACCTCGCTGGACAGCGTCAAGAACATCTCCATGGTGGCGTTCATCGCGGCACTTGGCACCGCAGGGCTGATCATCCTGCTGATCATGGTCATGCTGGTCCGCGAGCGCCGCCGCGAAATCGGTGTCCTCAAGGCCATCGGGGCACGCAACCGCACCATCGGCCTGCAGTTCGTGCTCGAGGCCCTGGTACTGGTGGCCCTCGGCAGCGTGGTGGGCGCCATCATCGCCTCCTTCGCCAGCGGCGGCATCGCCTCCGCCCTGGTCAGCTCCAGCACAAGCACGACGGCGGCCCCCACCGGGCGCGGCGGCGGGTTGGCCGGCGCGGCCGGCGGATTCCCAGGCGGCCAGGGCGGACCTTTCGGCGGCGCCTCCCAGCTGCTGACCTCCGTCACCGCCAGCGTGTCCCCCGAAATCCTTGCCGCCGGCATCGCGGCAGTCTTCGGCGTCGCCATCATCGGCGCGCTGGTTCCGGCCCTGCTCACCGCCCGCATCCGCCCCATCGAAGTCCTCCGAGGAGAATAGCCATGATTGAAGTCAAGGATCTGGTCCGCACGTTCAAGTCCGGCGACCGCACCATCAAGCCGGTCAACGGCGTCAGCTTCGAGCTGGAGCAGGGCACGCTGGCGTCCATCGTGGGCAAGAGCGGCAGCGGCAAAAGCACACTGCTCTCCCTCCTGGGTGCGCTGGACAAGCCCACCAGCGGAGACGTCGTCGTCAACGGCGTGAGCCTGGCCGGCATGCCGGACGGCAAACTGACCGAATACCGGCGCCGGGACATCGGTTTCGTGTTCCAGCAGTTCAACCTGGTTCCCAACCTCTCCGCGCTGGACAACGTCATGCTGCCCATGGAGTTCGCCGGGGTGCGGAAGTCCGTCCGGACCGAGCGGGCACGGGAGCTGCTGGAGCAGGTGCAGCTCGATCCGGACAAGCACGGCCGCCGCATCAACCGGCTTTCCGGCGGCGAGCAGCAGCGCGTGGCCATCGCCCGGGCCCTCGCCAACGAACCCAAGCTGATCCTCGCCGACGAGCCCACGGGCAACCTCGATGAGCAGACGGGCGAGCACATCATCGAACTGCTCAGCTCCCTCAGCCGCGACCACAACACCACGATCCTCGTGGTCACGCACGACCGCACGCTCGCCAACAAGACGGACCGCAGGTTCCGCCTGCAGCAGGGCAAGCTCACGGAGGAACCCGTCCGCGGCCGAGCTGCGGAGCCGGCGGCGGTGTAGTTTTGCGCGCAAGGTGCGGGCAGGGCGTAAACCCTCCCGCACCTTTCGCGTGTTTTGACCCAACGCTTCCTCACCTCCCGCACGTTTTGACCCAACGCTTCCTCACTTCCCGCACGTTTTGACCCAACGCTTCCTCACTTCCCGCACGTTTTGACCCAACGCTTCCTCACCTCCCGCACGTTTTGACCCAACGCTTCCTCACCCGGGTGAGAGGATGGCGTCATGACGTCACCGATCGCCAAGCCCTGGCTCTTCAGCCAGTCCAACCAGGATCCGCTTGCCGCCACGGGCCGCAGGCTGCGGTGGGGTGTTATCGCCACCGGCCGGATCGCCTCGCTGGTGTCGCAGGACCTGGCACTTCTGGAGGATGCAGAGCTGTACGCCGTCAGCTCCCGCGCCCAGCACACCGCGGACGCGTTTGCCAGTGACTTCGGCTTTGCCGTGGCCTACGGGGACGACGGCGGACAGCAGGGCTATGAGCGGCTTCTCGCCGACGACTCGGTGGACGTGGTCTACGTGGCCACGCCCCACGCGCAGCACCACCGGGTGGTGCTGGCTGCACTCCGGACAGGCAAGCATGTGCTCTGCGAAAAGGCGTTCACCATCAACGCCCGCGAAGCTGCTGAGCTGATCGACGTAGCCCGCGAAAAGAAGCTGTTCCTGATGGAAGCCGTGTGGAGCCGCTTCCTGCCCAGCATGCAGAGGGCCTTCGAAATCGCACATTCCGGCGAACTCGGAACCGTCCAGTGGGTCACGGCTGACCTTGGATTCCCGGCCCCCTACTCCCCCACGGCCAGACTCTGGGCTGTCCAGGACGGCGGGGGCGCACTTCTCGACATCACCGTCTATCCGCTGTTGTGGGCCCTCGGCACCTTGGGCTTCCCGCAGACGGTCAGTGCTATGGGGACTTTGAACGACGACGGCGTGGACGCCCAGAATGCGCTCACCCTGGGTTACCACCACGGCGCGCAGGCACAGCTCACCTCGTCCCTGCTCGCCCATGGCCCCCGCACGGCGACGGTTGCCGGAAGCCTTGGGTACCTGCAAACGCTCGGCTCGATCAACAACCCTAAGAAGTTGGTAGTGGGGATCGGTCAGGAAGCACCGCGGACGGAACACTTCGAGGTGAGGGGGCGGGGCTACACATACGAGCTTCGCGAGGTGACGCGGTGCGTCCAGCAGGGCCTGACCGAGAGCCCGGTCATGCCCCTTGAGGACTCGCTCAACACGATGCGGCTCTTCGACGGCGTGCGTGCCCAACTCGGTGTCGCGTATCCCAACGACGCTCACTGAGCAGCCCATCCAGCCTTCGTCGAATCGAAAGAATTACACTCCCGGGTCTGGACTCTCACTTTGGGGCAGGCTTAGGCTGTAGTCGATCGTCGATTCATTCGGTGGGCTGGGGGGTGTTAAGCATGACCATTGCGTATTTGTCGTGGTCTGCGCTGCGCCCTTTGCGCCCGGTTCTGTTGGCCGGTGCCGCTGCTGTTGCCTGGCTGGCCGTCTCGGCCCCGGCCGCCGACGCTGATTCACACCGATCTGACTCGCTTGGCGGGAGTATTTCCGCCGCTGTCTCGTCCGTCAAAGGCGGTGCGGACAGCGTGGCGGGACGCGTTGGCGAACTGGTCTCCTCCAAGGCACACGAAGCCCGCGCCGCTGCCCAGCCCACGCCAGCCGCAGCACCCCTGCCACTTCCAGCCATCGATCCGGCTGCCATCCCGGCACCACCGCCGGCGACGGTTGCGCCTCCACCCATGGCTCCCGCTCCTTCCACGCCAGTGGCGCCAACACTGGGGGCCGTCGTTGCCCCGGTTGCGGCGGACATTGTGGAGCCCGTTGACGCCGCTCTCGGCGGACTACCGTTTGGCGGGGCGCTTCCGGATGGCACCGTGGCAGGAGTTACGGATCCCGTTGCCTCCGCTGCTGATGGAGCGCTGACGGACACGGCCCAAGCTATCGCGACGCCGGTGGCCGAGGTCCTAACGCCCGTAGCCGAAGTCGTGAAACCAGTAACGGACGCCGTGAGCCCGGTGGCCGACGCTCTGCCTGTCGAGCTTCCCCTTGAGCCGGTCACCGATGTGCTCGCCCAGGCACCTCCTCTCACGGCACCGATCGTTACGCCCGTCGCTGATGTCGTAGCGGGCATTGTGGCGGTTCCAGAACGGCTAGCCGCAGTTGACCCCGCCGACTCAGGTCAAAGTTCTGCGACTCCAGGGGCGCCGCTTGGCATTGTCGCCGGGCCCCCTGCGGTGTCCGCGGCGCCTGTCCAACCGGCCATCGGTTTGCCTGCCCACTTCGCCCACGCCGTTGCGCCGAAAGCGGCTGCAGCTCACCCCACGGGGTCTGCCCCAAAGGTTCCTGCCGGCGGGGACTCACCCTCGGGTGGAGACAACGCGCCGACGCCGGAGGCACTGCTCCCGGCCCCGGCCTCAGGCTCGGGAAGCGGCACCACCTCAGGCGGCCCTTCCGCTTCGGCCGCCTGGCTGAACAGCCCCTTTGAATACCTGCCGCTCATGGGTTTTGTCCCTGCCAGCGGACCCCTTCAGCATGTTCCTTCGCCGGTGGCCATCGACCCCGGCTCCTCTCCTGACTAGTTGGGCCCCTTCTGCCTCTCTGCGGCAGACACACGGCCAATCAGGCTGCCATGAGCACCTGACAACAACTTTTCAGGAGACATCACAATGCACCAGACAATTCGCAGGGGCCTATTAGGCACCCTCTTTGCCGGAGGTTTACTTGCCCTCGGCGCAACCGCGGCGAGCGCGGATACCACTGCCGCGGGCGCGGTCAACATCGCGCCCGAAACCGCTTCGGCGGACCTAAATGCTTCGACGTCGCTGGGTCTGCTGGGTGGCCCAGCGCCGTCGAATTCTTCCTCGGTCAGCGTCAATGCCGACCTCAACCTCACCAGCGGTACCTCGAACGGCGGCACCGCCAGCGTGGCACCGGTCGCGACTGCCCTGGTCGACGTAAACCTCGGGGGCACGGGGACCGGAACGGCTGCCCCTGCGGCTGACGCCACGGCCGCGGTCGACGCGAACCTCGGCAACACGACGACGGGCACCGGCACCGCCCCGGCTGCCCCCGCAGCCAACGTGACAGCCGCCGCAGACGTCAACCTCGGCAACACCGCCGCGACAGGAACAGACACCACCGTTCCCACCGCCGACGTAGCAGCCGTAGTCGACGCGAACCTCGGCAACACGACGGCGGGCACCGGCACCGCCCCGGCTGCCCCCGCAGCCAACGTGACAGCCGCCGCAGACGTCAACCTCGGCAACACCACTGGCACAGGAACAGACACCACCGTTCCCACCGCCGACGTAGCA
>NZ_JBHTXX010000034.1:0-42372 GCF_042791415.1 Arthrobacter sp. NPDC056691 | reverse complement strand
GCCAACGTGACAGCCGCCGCAGACGTCAACCTCGGCAACACCACTGGCACAGGAACAGACACCACCGTTCCCACCGCCGACGTAGCAGCCGTAGTAGACGTGAACCTCGGCAACACGGCGGGCACCGGCACCACTCCGGCCGCCCCCGCAGCCAACGTGACAGCCGCCTCAGACGTAAACCTCGGCAACACCACTGGCACAGGAACAGACACCGTTGTTCCTGCCGCCAACGTGGCAGCCGCGCTTGATGTGAATCTTGGTGGTACCGGCAGTGGAACGGGCACCATTGTTCCCGACGCCGCCGCGGCCGCCGTCGTCGACGTCAACCTCGGCAACACCACAGGAACGGGTAGTACCACTCCGGCCACAGATGCGACAGCTGCCCTCGACATCAACCTCGGCAACACCACAGGCACAGGAACCGACACCACCGTTCCCGCCGCCGACCTGGCCGCCGTCGTCGACGTGAACCTTGGCAACACAGGTTCTCTGGGAACTGGCGCTGAAGGCACCGTCGACCTTGGGGTCGGCACGGGAACTGACACGGCCCTGGATCTGGGTGTCGATCTGGGTATCGGACTTGGCGCAGGAACTGTGACGACGCCTCCCGCTACTGACCCGGGCGACGGAACGGGTACCGATGGAACCGGAACGGGAGCTGACGGCACGGGCACTGATGGAACTGGCACTGGCGGTACCGACACCACCGGAACCGACGGCAGTGGATCCGGTACCGACGCCGCCGGCGGAGCCGCTGCCGGCGCTGGCACCGTGACCACCACGACCGGCGCAGCCATCCTGCCCGCCGGCTCGGTGACCACTGGCGTCTCTGCGGCGGCGAGCACGGCAACCACGGCCAACGGAAATATGGCCACCGCACAGCAGACGCTCGCCAACACCGGCGCCGACGCTGGGCTGCTGCCACTCGCCCTGGTCCTGCTCGCCATCGGAGCACTGCTGGTGATCCGGCGGAAGAAGGCCTAACAGTCCGGATCCTCTCCGGACAGCAGTAAGCGCCTATCGTCGGCGGTCCGCATCAAAGCAGTCCTCTGGACTTCCGGATGTCGGACCGCCGGCGAAGCCGTGCTCCGAAGCCGGGCCGCTAGTCCAGCGGCTCACCTAAAAGCCAGCATGACCATGAGCCGCGGCGTCATGTAATAAGCAAACGTATTACCCTTAACACCGAGCCAGAGCTGATAAGGACGGCAACGTGTTGGAAGAAGCGCCCAGCGGGGTGACAACGGATGTACTGGGCGGGCGTTACCGGCTGGGTGAGGTGATCGGCCGCGGTGGCATGTCGTCGGTCTATGCGGCCAGGGACCAGAACCTGGGCCGGGACGTGGCCCTGAAGCTCTTTGCGCCCCAGGCAGCAGATGCCGATGAGCTCAAACGGCAGGAGGCCGAGATCCGGCTCCTGGCGGCCCTGAACCATCCCAGCCTTGTCACCCTTTTCGACGCCGGCGTTGATACCCGCGTGCCTGACCAGCCCCGGCCCTACCTGACCATGGAGCTCGTGGAGGGCCAGGACCTGCGCAGCCGCATCCGGCACAGCCGCGTTCCGCTCGACGAACTGTCAGTCATAGGCGCCGGGGTCGCCGACGCCCTCGCTTACGTTCACGGTCTGGGCATCATTCACCGCGACATCAAGCCCGCCAACATCCTCCTCGTCCAGGTTCGCCCAGGCGAGCCGGTGCGGCCCAAACTGACCGACTTCGGCATTGCCCGGATCGTGGACGGCACCCGCCTCACGGCTACCGGCACGATGGTGGGCACTGCCGCGTACCTGAGCCCCGAGCAGGCCATGGGCTCCCCGCTTGCGCCCGCGTCGGACATCTATTCGCTGGGCCTTGTGCTGCTGGAATGCATCAAGGGCACTGTTGAGTACCCGGGCAGCGCAGTGGAGTCAGCGGTGGCGCGGCTGCACCGGGCCCCCGAAATCCCCCACGGCCTGCCTACGGAATGGCAACATCTGCTGGCCTCCATGACCGCCCTTGAGCCGCTGGAGCGGCCCTCCGCCGCGGACCTGGAAGTGGCTCTCCGGCACGCCCTCGTATCACCGCAGTCCGCACCCGCAGACTTGGCCGAGGACCAGACCCGCATACTTCCCGCGCTGCCGGCCCGGGCGCCGTCGATTCTCCTGCCCGGGCTCTCGGAGACACAGCCCACCGCGAGAACAACAGCCAAGTCGCCAGCGCGCCACACCGGCCGCCCGGTTGGCGCGAGGGGGCGACGGCGCTTCCGGATTGCCGCCGCCCTTGCGGCGGCCGTCCTCCTGGGCAGCGCTGCCGCGGTGACCGTCGCTGCCAACTCACCTGAAACGCACGACGTCGTCCCCTACCCTGCCGTCACCGGCCCACTGGGTGAACACCTCGTCGAGTTGCAAAGGAGCGTGGAACCATGAGCGCATACCAGCGACAGGGTCGCCGCTGGAACCGCATGGCAGCCGCCGTAGCCGGGTGTCTGCTGGCCGCCGGACTCGCAGGGTGCACCGGATCAGCGCCCGAGCTGCAGGCTGACGCCGCGGCACAGCTTCAACAGCGCGTCCTTGAGGTCACCAAGGCGGCTGCCGGAAGCGATCCGGCCGTCGCACTGAAGTCGCTGGACCGGCTGTCTTCGGAGCTGGATGCGACCGCCGCGGCCGGCCAGGTTTCCTTCAAACGCCACCAGAGCATTTCAGGGGCAATCGACTCGGTTCGTGCCGACCTCACCGCCGCGCAGGCAGCCAAGAAGGCGGCGGCGGAGGCGGCCGCCAGGGCTGCCGCAGCGAAGGCTGCAGCGGCAGAGGCCGCGAAGCAGGCCCCTGCGCCGGCGGTGGTGGCTCCGGCACCCGTGACCGGCGGAAAAAAGGACAACGCCGGCAAGGGGAGCTCGGACGGGAACAAGGGTTCGGGCAAGAACAAGGGCTAATCGCCGGAGACCAGCTCTGGGCCTTCCCACATCCGAAAGCCGCTGCACCGGCCGCCATTTGAGCGGCCTGCGCCTCATAATCAGCAGACTTAGCTTCTCTCTTCAAATGCTGGCTGCTTCCCGCTACGTTGGAGGTGTTCCATCCGAACAAGGGCAATCAGAACCACGGGCCATCCGCCCGTACGCTGAAGGAGTGAACCACGCATGGCAACTGTTCAGGAATCGATCACTGTCGATGTCCCCGTACGCCAGGCCTACAACCAATGGACCCAGTTTGAGGATTTCCCCAAATTCATGAGCGGCGTGGACGCCGTCCGCCAACTCGATGACACCACTGTTCATTTCGAAACCAGCATTGCCGGTGTTAAGCGCGAATACGACGCCCAGATCACCGCTCAGGAACCGGACCAGCGCGTCACGTGGGAGAGCCTGAACGAGCCGCGGAACTCGGGCACCGTCTGGTTTGAGTCCGTGGGCGGCAACGAAACCAAGGTGAACGTCGAGCTGACCTGGGAGCCTGAAACCGCGGTGGAGAAGCTTGGGGCAGCCACTGGACTTGATTCCCGCCAGGTCGCCTCGGACCTGAGGAAGTTCAAGAAATTCATCGAGGAACGCGACACTGAAACCGGCGCCTGGCGTGAAAGCGTGAGCGGTGGCGAGGTGGACGATGACCCGGGTTCGGCAGCGGCCGGCACGGGAACCGGCGTCGGGGGCGGAACGGCGGGAGTCGGGGCAACCGGCGTCGGGTCCGGAGCGGCAGCAGGAGCCGGGGACGGTGCCGGCGTCGGAACAACCGGCGTCGGAACAACCGGCGTCGGAACCGGAGCGGCAGCGGGAGGCAACGGCGACCCGGGCGCCAGCACGGGCTACTCCGAGGGTGCCGGCATGGACGCCGTCCCGGGCCGCAGCTACGAATCCGGAGACGCCTACGATGCCTCGGCAACCGAGCGGCCGGTGGATGCCGACCCGGACATGGCAGTCGACGCCCCCTACGGGGACAGCGACACAGGCGAGCCGCGGAACGAAACCCGTCACACGGACACCCGCCGGGACGATATACCCGACCGGTAGCAGCCAGCAGGACGCGGAAACGCCCCGCCACTCAAAGAGTGGCGGGGCGTTTCGTTGGCCCGGCTCTGTACGGTCTCGGCGCGGACAGCTCGGCCGCGGCCCGGCAGCTCAGCCGCGGTCCGGAGACCTAGCTCAGGGTCGCGACGATCTTGTTGAGCGTTGCGGACGGCCGCATGATGGCGGCTGCCTTCTCGGCGTCCGGGCGGTAGTAGCCGCCAACGTCCACCGGCTGGCCCTGGACGCCCAGCAGTTCGGAAACGATGGCTTCCTCATTGGAAGTCAGAGCGTCGGCTACGGATGCGAAGGAGGCTGCCAGTTCGGCGTCCTCGGTCTGCTTGGCCAGTTCCTGCGCCCAGTACTGCGCCAGGTAGTAGTGGCTGCCCCGGTTGTCGATCTCGCCGGCCTTGCGGCTCGGGGACTTGTTCTCCAGCAGGAACGTGCCGGTGGCCCGGTCCAGGGTATCGGCAAGGACCTGGGCCCGGGCGTTGTCCGTGGTGTTGGCCAGGTGTTCGAAGCTGACGGCCAGCGCCAGGAATTCACCCAGGCTGTCCCAGCGCAGGTGGTTTTCCTTCAGCAGCTGCTGGACGTGCTTCGGGGCGGAGCCGCCGGCGCCGGTCTCGAAGAGGCCGCCGCCGTTGATCAGCGGAACGATGGACAGCATCTTGGCGCTGGTACCCAGTTCCAGGATCGGGAACAGGTCGGTCAGGTAGTCGCGGAGCACGTTGCCGGTGACGGAGATGGTGTCCTCGCCCTTGCGGATGCGCTCCAGAGTGAAGGCGGTGGCCTTCACCGGGGACAGGATCTCGATCTGCAGGCCCTCGGTGTCGTGCTCCTGCAGGTATTCGCGGACCTTCTCAATGAGCTTGGCGTCGTGCGCGCGGGTCTCGTCGAGCCAGAACACAGCGGGGGTCTGGGAGGCACGGGCGCGGTTCACGGCCAGCTTGACCCAGTCGCGGATCGGCAGGTCCTTGGTCTGGCAGGCGCGCCAGATGTCGCCCGGGGCAACTTCGTGTTCGATCAGGACGTTACCAGAGCCGTCGACCACCTGGATCTTGCCGGGGACCTGAGCTTCGAAGGTCTTGTCGTGGCTGCCGTATTCCTCGGCGGCCTGGGCCATGAGGCCGACGTTCGGGACAGTGCCCATGGTGGTGGGGTCGAAGGCGCCGTTCGCGCGGCAGTCGTCGATGACAACCTGGTAGATGCCGGCGTAGGAGCTGTCCGGGAGAACTGCCAGGGTGTCGGCTTCCTTGCCGTCCGGTCCCCACATGTGGCCGGAGGTGCGGATCATGGCGGGCATGGAGGCGTCCACGATGACGTCGCTGGGGACGTGCAGGTTGGTGATGCCCTTGTCGGAGTCGACCATGGCGATCGCGGGGCCTTCCTCGAGGCCCTTCTTGATGGCGGCCTGGACGCCCTCGCGGACGTCCTCCGGCAGCTCGTCCAGACCGTTGAGGATGGAGGCGAGGCCGTTGTTGGGGCTCAGGCCGGCCGCGGCGAGCTGCTTGCCGTAGGTGTCGAACAGCTCGGAGAAGTAAGCCTTGACCACGTGGCCGAAGATGATGGGATCGGAGACCTTCATCATGGTGGCCTTCAGGTGTGCGGAGAAGAGCACACCTTCTTCTTTGGCACGTGCAACCTGTGCGGCCAGGAATTCATCCAGGGCGGCGGCGCGCATCACGGTGCCGTCGATGACTTCGCCGGCGAGAACCGGGAAAGCCTTCTTCAGGACCTTGACCGTGCCGTCCTCGCGGACCAGCTGGATTTCGATGGTGCCGTCGGCCGGAACCACCACGGACTTCTCGTTGGAGCGGAAGTCGTTGGCGTCCATGTGGGCCACGTTGGTCTTGGACTCGGAGGTCCAGGCACCCATGGAGTGCGGGTTCTGGCGTGCGTAGTTCTTGACCGACAGGGGCGCACGGCGGTCCGAGTTGCCTTCACGCAGGACCGGGTTCACGGCGGAGCCCTTGATCTTGTCGTAGCGGGAGCGGATGGCGGTCTCTTCGTCGGACGTGGGGTTGTCCGGGTAGTCCGGCAGCTTGTAGCCCTGGGACTGAAGCTCGGCAACGGCGGCCTTCAGCTGCGGCACGGATGCGCTGATGTTGGGCAGCTTGATGATGTTGGCTTCCGGCTTCTTCGCCAGTTCACCCAGTTCAGCCAGAGCGTCACCGATCTGCTGCTCTTCAGTGAGGTAGTCGCCGAAGACGGCGATAATGCGGCCGGCCAGCGAAATGTCGCGGGTCTCCACCTGCACACCTGCCGTGGACGCGAACGCCTCGATGATCGGCAGGAACGAATATGTGGCCAGCATCGGCGCTTCGTCGGTGTGGGTATAGATAATTTTGGCCATGCTCGGGCGTCTCCCTGAAGGTCGGCTTGTATCTGGTATTCCGGTCTATTTCACCAACCTTTAACTTACCCGAGGTGAACCGGATGAGCCTTACCCGGACGGCCGGATGCCCTTGCGTGACCCTGTTCCTGTGGGTTCCGCCACACTATCCATTGTCCCCGGCGCCGAGGAGTCCTAATCTTTCTCTCATAAACGAATACCGCTTCGGCGGCTGAACCCAGTTGGAACCCCTTGCGGCAGGGGCAGATCAGCACACCCCTACCTGGCAAACAAAACTTGAATCGTCACTAACCGAGCTTGTCGTCCCCCGGGTAGGTCAATCAGTCACCCGGCGCGCCTCCCGGGGCCGCCCCACCTGATAGGTAGGACCGCAATGACGAGCAAAAAGACTCTGGCCGGCAGCCTTCTGAGCCTGTCCACAGGCCTGCTGCTGGTTGTGAGCGCCATCGGCGGCGCAACAGCCTCTTCTGCAACGTCGCAGGACTTGACCCAACTCCAGGTCGCAAGCACCCCGGTGTCCAGCCTGCAGGGCTACTGGACACCCGAGCGCATGCGCGCCGCCCTTCCCGGCGATGTGCTGGCCGCCAAGGTCGTGGACCGGCAGGACAACACGGGCGCCTCGTCCCCCGCTGCCGCCGAGGCGGGAGCGCTGACAAGGTTCGCCGGCACGGCCCCTCAGACCACGGCAACCACGGCCCTGCACTCCAACGAAACCCCGGTGAGCCACGTCGGCAAGGTTTTCTTCACCCTCGGCGGGATCAACTACGTCTGCTCCGGCAATTCGATTGCCGCGCAGAATGACAGCCTGGTGGCCACCGCCGGCCACTGCGTCAATGAGGGGCCCGGCGCCTTCGCCAAGAACTGGGTCTTCGTTCCTGGCTACATCAACGGAAAGGCCCCCTACGGTCAGTGGGCGGCCAAGTCGCTGCACGCACCACGGAACTGGACGTCCGGCGGCGACATCCGGTACGACACCGGCTTCGCCGTGGTGGCACGCGTCGGCGGCAAGACCCTGGCCGATGTCGTCGGGGCGTCCGGAGTGGAGTTCAACCAGCCCCGCGGCATGGCGTACAAGTCCTACGGCTACCCCGCTGCGGCCCCGTTCACCGGCCAGACCCTGGTCAGCTGCAAGGGCACGGCCCACAATGACAGCATCAACCCGCAGTTCAACTCGCAGGGCATTTCCTGCGACATGACGGGCGGCTCCTCGGGCGGCCCCTGGTTCGCGCAGGCCGACACGAATGCTGTGAGCGGCGCGGACGGCTTCCAGAACTCCATCAACAGTTATGGCTATGGAACGAGTTCCACCACGATGTTCGGACCGTACTGGGGTTCCACCATCATGAAGGTCTACAACTATGCACAGAACAAGTGATGAACCTGACGGTGCCGACGTAAGCCACAACGTCAGCGAATCGCCCGAGGAGATCCTCGCCTACTGGACCCCCGAACGGATGGCTGAAGCCGTCCCGAGGCACATCCGGTTGCCGGACCGGAGGAAAGCCAGCCCCAACCCGAAGGAAACTAAACCAAGTTAAAGCCCGACGGCGGCCGTCCCCTTAAGGGGGCAGCCGCCGTCGCGCTTTGCTTCCGTAAGCGGAAGAAGTGCTTCGTCAGTGGAAGAAGTGGCGGGCGCCGGTGAAGTACATGGTGATGCCCGCAGCGTTGGCTGCTGCGACGACTTCCTCATCACGGACCGAGCCGCCGGGCTGCACCACAGCCCGGACGCCGGCGTCGATCAGGATCTGCAGGCCGTCGGCGAACGGGAAGAACGCGTCGGAGGCAGCCACCGCGCCGCGGGCACGGGCGGGAGCGCCGGCCGCGCCTGGTTCTGCCGTTCCGGCGTTAGCAGCGCCGCCGGCACCGTCGACGTCGGACTCAACCTGCACACCCAGCGTGTTGGCCCGCTCAACGGCGAGCTTGCAGGAGTCCAGGCGGTTGACCTGGCCCATGCCGATGCCCACTGCAGCGCCATTGGAGGCGAGCAGGATGGCATTGGACTTGGCCGCGCGGCAGGCAGTCCAGGCGAAGGCGAGGTCGGCCAATGTGGCATCGTCGGCGGCTTCGCCGGCTGCAAGGGTCCAGTTGGCGGGGTTGTCGCCTTCGGCGTCCACCTTGTCGGTGATCTGGACGAGCACGCCGCCTGAGACCTGGCGGATTTCGGCCGGGTAGCGGTCGTAGCCTTCGGGGAGGGCGAGCAGGCGGATGTTCTTCTTCTTGGAGAGGATTTCAACGGCCTCGGGCTCGAAGCCGGGGGCGATAACCACCTCGGTGAAGATGCCGGCCACGGTCTGGGCCATGCCGGCGGTTACCGTACGGTTGGCCGCGATGACGCCGCCAAACGCGGAGACGGGGTCGCAGGCGTGGGCCTTGGCGTGGGCGTCGGCGATCGGGTCCGCAGCGTCCGCGGAGGCCACTGCCACACCGCAGGGGTTGGCGTGCTTGATGATGGCCACGGCGGGCTCGGCGAAGTCGTAGGCGGCGCGGAGTGCCGCGTCGGCGTCGACGAAGTTGTTGTAGCTCATGGCTTTGCCGTGGATCTGGTCGGCCTGGGCGATGCCTGCCGGGGCGGCCTTGTCCACGTACAGTGCGGCCTGCTGGTGCGGGTTCTCGCCGTAGCGCAGCACCTCGGAGCGTTCCAGGGCGAGGCCGGCGTAGGCGGGCCAGTCGATGACGCCGTCGCCGTCCTCGTCGAGGAACTGGCTGGCGGTCCAGGTGGCCACGGCGGTGTCGTAGGTGGCGGTGTGCGCGAACGCCTTGGCCGCGAGCCGGCGGCGGGTCTTGAGGTCGAAACCGCCCTCGGCGGCGGCGCGCACCACGTCGCCGTAGAACGTCGGGTCCACCACAATGGCGACGGCGGCGTGGTTCTTCGCGGCGGAGCGCACCATGGCGGGGCCTCCGATGTCGATCTGCTCCACAACGTCGTCCTGCGCGGCGCCGGACTTGACCGTCTCCACGAACGGGTAGAGGTTCACCACGACGAGGTCGAAGGCCTCGATCTCCATCTTGGCGAGGGTCTCCATGTGCGCGGGGACGCGGCGGTCGGCGAGGATGCCGCCGTGAACGCGCGGGTGCAGGGTCTTGACCCGGCCGTCGAGCATCTCGGGGGAACCGGTGACTTCCTCGACTTCCTGGACCGGGATGCCGGCCGCGGCGATCTTCTTGGCGGTCGAGCCGGTGGAAACAATTTTGACGCCTGCTGCGTGCAGGCCCTTGGCGAGCTCCTCCAGACCGGTCTTGTCGTATACCGAGATCAGGGCCCGGCGGATGGGAACACGGTCAAGCTGCGTCAAGCTCACAAAAGTCTCCGTCTTTATCTCGCGGTTGATGTGCCGCGGTTGGTGGGGATACGGCCCAGTTTATCGTGTCGGCGGACCCCCTCCTGCTGGCGGCTCCAGTGTGAAGGCGGGGCGTGCACGCCGCCGAAGGAACCGGCGTTGCGGGTCGTTCCGCAACGTAAGGTTTAAAGCAGGAGGCCGAGATGAATATTTACACCGCTGTGCCCAGTGGCGAGCAGGTGGTCCAGGAACTGCCGTGGCGCTGGAAAGTGCAGGGCCGGATCTTCGTGATCGGCGGCCTGGGGTTCATGTTCGATGCGTGGGACGTCACCTTGAACGGCATCCTCATTCCGCTGCTGTCCACGCACTGGAGCCTCACCCCGGGCGAGGCCGGCTGGATCGGCACGGCCAACCTGATCGGCATGGCCCTGGGCGCCTTCATCTGGGGCACCATCGCTGACACCATCGGCCGCAGGAAGGCCTTCACGGCCACGCTGCTGATCTTCTCGGTCTTCACAGTTCTTGGCGCCTTCTCCCCCGACTTCCTGTGGTTCTGCGTGTTCCGCTTCATGGCCGGATTCGGCCTGGGCGGCTGCATCCCGGTGGATTACGCGCTGGTGGGTGAATTCACGCCCCGCCGGCAGCGCGGCAGGGTCCTCACCGCCATGGACGGCTGGTGGCCCGTGGGGGCCGCGCTCTGCGGGTTCGTGTCGGCCTGGCTCGTGGCCGCGTTTGCCGACTGGCGGCTGACCATGCTCGTCATGGTGCTGCCTGCGCTGCTGGTGTTCTGGGTGCGCCGCAGCGTGCCGGAGTCGCCGCTGTTCCTGATCCGCAAGGGCCGCCGCGACGAGGCTGCCCGGGTGATTGACAGCCTGGTCGAGGCCACCGGAGCCGAGCCCCGCGCCTACAGCCTGCCCGAGCCGCAGACCGTGCCGCGGCTTTCCGCCGGCAGCGCGTGGCAGCAGCTGCGCGGGGTCTGGCAGTTCAACTGGAAGATCACGGCCGCCGCCTGGGCCCTGTTCATGAGCATCCTGCTGGTCTACTACCTGTCCCTGACCTGGATGCCGCGGATCCTGATTGGCGCCGGGTTCGCCGAGTACAAGGCGTTCCTGACGACGGCAGGAATGGCCGCCGTCGGGCTCCTGGGCGTGATCGCGGCAGCGCTGCTTGTGGAGCGTGTGGGCCGCAAGTGGCTGCTGGCCATTACGGGGCCGCTGTCCGCGCTGGTCCTGGTGGTGGTGGCGTTCGCGGTGGATGTGCCAACGGCCGCGGTGTTCTGGCTGCTGGTGTTCGGGTTCGTGGTGCAGGTGGCCATCCCGGTGCTCTACACCTACGTTTCCGAGCTGTACCCCACGGAACTGCGCGGCAGCGGCTTCGGCTGGGCGTCCACGTTCTCGCGGCTGGGGGCGGGCTTCGGTCCGCTCATCTTCGCGAACTACTTCTGGCCGCAGCTGGGGCTGGCCACGTCCTTCGCCCTCGCCGGCGGCCTGGTGGTCCTGGCCGTGCTGTGGATGGCCTTCTTCTCCCCCGAAACCCGCCAGGGCCGCCTCGAGTAGCGGCCCTGCTCTCCCCTCCCAAGTGACTCGCAGTTGTTGTCGTTTTGGGCCCTCAAAACGACAACTACTGCGAGTCACTTGGGCGACCACCCCCTGCTGAGTAGCGCGTCCCGGACTTTCCGGACCGCGGGCCGGGCTTCGTTCTGCATGTGGCGCTTGGAGATCCTGACGAGGAACCAGCCCGCACGGCCGTAATCCTCTTCCCGGGTGATATCGCGGATGATCTGCCCAGGCTCCGAGTGGCCTTCTCCTTCGTACTCCACTGCTACCCGGTCTTCGGGATAGCTCATGTCTGGTTGGCGTACGACGCCGGAACAGAGTTCAGTGCGAACGTTCAGTTGTGGCTGAGGCAGGCCCGCCTGCTCCAACGCCAGCCGCAGCCGCGTTTCGGGAGCAGAATCCGCACCGATACGCGCCATCTCAAGGGCCAGCCTCGCTTTACGGATGCCGGGCGTCCCCTTGTGCCGGTCCAGCATGTCGGCCAACTGCTCCCGCGTTGCGTGCGGTTCGTCCCTGGCTTCAAACTCAGGTCGGGGCATCCGCAGGAGGTGGTCCGCCACCACCGTCAGCTCCTCGACGCTCATCTTTCGTGAAACATCCAGCCAGGTCCGGACGCGGCTGGTCACCAGCAGACCGTCAACGCACACGATTTCGTCGTCGAAGAACTGTCCCACATGGCCGGTCACGCCCGTGGGGCGCGGAATGGCCATCGTGTCCGGGCGGGAGATATGGATCCGCTGATCCTCGGCCCCCGGCAGGAACCCCGGAAACTGCCAATAGGTGAAAGCTGTGGCGTGGGAAGCAACTGAAAACTCGGTCACCCTTGTGAAGGGCCGAATTGCCTGTGGGGCGCACAACTCCGCCGGCCAATCTGTGGTTCCGTAGGCGGGAACCCTGATGCCCCGGCTGGGTGAGTAGAGCGCTCCGTGCCGTAAGCGGCTCAAGCTGACACCGGCGTCGGCCGCTTCCTGGCAAGTGAACGGAGCGAGGGCAAGCGGCTCGGGAAGCGGTCGAGGAGTCTTCACCTGACCATGCTCGCAAACCCAATGCCTGCTGGCGGGGTTATCCACAGGCGAACGCCGCGCCAGCCCAACTGACTCGCATTTAATGTCGTTTTGACGCCTCAAAACGACATTAAATGCGAGTCAGTTGGGTGGGGAGGACGGGACGGGCTACTTCGGGGCCCGCGCGGCGGCGTGCGCAGCGGCCAGCGAGGCCAGGGTTGAGACGAGCAGCCGGCGCTCCACCACCTTGATCCGCTCGTGCAGGGATTCTTCGGTGTCCGTGTCCTCGATGGCCACGGCCTCCTGCGCGATGATAGGCCCTGTGTCCACGCCGGCGTCAGCCCAGTGCACGGTGCAGCCGGTGATCTTCACGCCGTAGGCCATGGCATCGCGGACTCCGTGGGCACCCGGGAAGGACGGCAATAGCGCGGGATGCGTGTTGAGGTATTTTCCATCGAAAGCGTCGATGAACTCGGGGCTCACGATCCGCATGAAGCCTGAGGACACCACCACATCGGGCTGGTACGCGGCAACGGCCTCGGTCAGCGCGGCGTTCCACTGCGCACGGTCCTGGTAGGCCTTGAAGTCCACCACGAAGGTGTCGATCCCCGCTGTGGCAGAGCGCTCCACTCCGTAGGTTCCCGGGCGGTCCGCACCCACTGCGGCGATCTCAACATCCAGGTCCCCGGCTTGGACGGAGTCAATGACGGCTTGGAGATTGGAACCGGTTCCGGAGACGAGGACTACTATGCGCATTGCTCAAGCTTAGGCGGCTGCTCGCGTAGGCTGGAAAACATGAACCCCACTCCGGGCCCCCAGGGGCCGCAGCGGACCGCGCGTCCGCTCAGCGAGGAGGCCAAGGCCTCGCTCCAGAAGACGCACACGCTGTTCCGCATGTTCATTGTGGCCGTGCTGGGCGCGTTCTTCGTGTTCCAGCTGGACCTGGCCTACCTCTGGCTTACAGCCATACTGACGGCGGCGGCCATCGTGCTGGGGATCATCGTGCTCATCCGCGCCATCCGGTTCAAGGAATCCAAACTGGTGCTGTTCGGCACCATCTCCGGCCTGGTGGTGTCCGCCGTCATGGTTCTCCTGGTCCTGACCTCCGCACTGTTCTTCAACCAGGTGCGCGACTTTCAGCAGTGCTCCCGCCAGGCGCTGACCAGCAAGGCGAGCACGGAGTGCCGGGTCCAGCTGGAGAACTCGCTGCCCGGACCGCTGAAGCAGCAAATCCGCTAAAGCCAGCGAGGCAACGGCCGACCCCCACGGCCGGAAAGGCTACTTGCTGCTCGGGGCAGTCCCCAGCTCGGCGTCCCGCAGCTGCCGGCGCTCGAGCCACGGTCCGGCCGCGTACCCAATTACGACGCCGATGCCGACTTCCGCTGCAAGCCAGACTGCCGTCCACAACGGGTCCGGGCCAATGTCCGTGAGGCGGCCGATGCCGGCCGATCCGCGCGCCAGCCAGGCGAGGGCTGCTCCCAGCACGCCGGCGGCCGCCCCGACGATGACGGCCAGGAACAGCGTGGACGCCGCGGCACTCAGCCAGCGGACGTGGAGCTTGATGGACAGCCATTCATCGAAGTGGTTTTCACCTTCGCGCAGGAACCACCAGCCGGCCAGGACCCCGGCAAGCACGGGAACCACCAGCGCCACGAAGCCGAAATCGAGGGGGCCGGAAGGGATCGCCGCAAAAACCGGGACGGTGGGCAGCGGCCCCACGGCAGTCCCCAGCGGACCCACCTGCGAGCCGGCGCCCAGTGCGAACCCGGAGCCGGTCAGCCAGGCGAGCGCAAAGACCGCGAGGTTGGGCAGGAAGCCGAGCTGCGCAACGGTGAGGGCCGCGCCTCCGACGGGCCCGGCGTCGAGCGCTTCATAGACGGCCACCACCAGGTTCCAGTGGATAAAAAAGTCCACGGCCAGCAACGCCGAGGAAATGGCGAGCGCCGCAATGACTGCCACGAAGGCCGCCTTGGCTGCCGAGGCCAGATACGACCCCGCCCACCGCGAATGCTGGCTGGTGCGGGCGATCCAGTCCACGGCGTCGACGCCGATCAGCCGGCTCCATGAACCGGCCTCCCGCCGGGCACCGATCACCATCCCGAGGCCGAACGGAACCAGGGGCAGGAGCCCCGCCCACCAGAGGAAAACCCCGACGTCCTCGGTCCGGCAGATGAATCCGGTGGCGATGCCAAAACCCGCGTAGACCAGCCACGACCCAAGCAGCGCCTGCCACAGCTGGTCCGTGTACGACGCCCGGGCCAGGCGCCTGCCCGCCCGCCAGGCCAGCAGGAACGGGATGAGGGTCAGGCCGAGCGGAAGCAGCCACAGCGTGCCGGTCTCGGGCCGCGCGGCAGCACCCTCCCCCACGGTGGTGAGGTACAGGGGTACCCCGTGGATGACCAGCCAGGCCTGGCCCGCGAGCCGGGCCAGGACATCGGGGCCGGCGCTCCCGAAACCGGAGGTCGCCCACACCGCAACGATGGGGGCGATGACCACCAGCGCGGAAATGATGGCCGCCTGGGCGGACTCAAGGCCGCCCTGCAGCCACAGGGGCATGGGTAGGCCACGGTCTCCGGTCTGGTCAGCACGCAGTTTCATCGCCTCCCATCGTGCCATGCGGGGCCCTGCTCGCCCGTTTTCGACAGGCTCAACGCCGCCGGAAAGTCGTAGGATCCTGCGCCTGCGCCGATACACGGGACGCTCGACGCCGGGCGCTTTTTCGGGAGGCCCGACGTAAAATTAGCTTGTCCGCATTCAGTGGTTGGAGGCAGAAAATGACTACCGCATCCCCACATGCACACGGCGTCCACTTTGGCAGGACTGACGTCCAGAACGCTGGCATGGGTGTAGGTATTGTCTTGATGGTGGTCGGTGTGCTGGGGTTCATCCCGGGCATCACCGCACGGTATGGCGAACTGATGTTCCTTGGGCCTGATTCGCACGCCATGTTCCTCGGTCTGTTCCAGGTGTCCATGCTGCTCAACATCGTGCAGCTGGTCATCGGCGCAACCGGCTGGGCCATGTCCCGCGGAGAGATGGGCGCTCGGAGGTTCCTCATGGGAGCCGGTGCGCTGTACCTCATCCTTAGCATCTACGGGCTCAGTGTCGGAGTGGGTTCGGCGGCCAACTTCCTGTCGCTGAACATGCTGGACAACTGGACGCACATGGTGTTGGGCGTGCTGATGATCGCCTGTGGCTGGATGTTTTCACGGCATTCGGTCGAGGACAGGAAATAGCCCGGAACGCGAACGCCGGGAACTAGGAGCCGCGAATGAGTAGATATCTAATCTGAGTATTCGTACTACCGGTTGGTGCAGGCGGCCACGCCAAGTCGTGGGCGGCTGCACCAACTTTGTGTGGGGCTTCCATTTTGATGTGGACGCTATCGCCCCGCCCTGGAAACGGCTTCTTCAAGCCCGACGGCGGGCGGCCGGCACGGCTCGGCACGCAGGAAGGTCCGGCACCCGGGAAGGCCTGGACTCGGCGAGTCCAGGCCTTCCAAGGATTCGTATGATCGCCGCCGGCGCTCAGGCCGGGCGGCGCTTTTGATCCACCCGGGGCGGGACGGTGTCCCACTCCGTTTCCGCCGCGCGCATCCACGGATACGGCAACAGTACTGTGAGGTGGACCTTCCCCACCTCGCCCCCGGCGTCGACCAGGACGGTCGCCCCGGTTCCGTACATGCGCAGCAGTTCCCGGCAGAGCCCGCACGGGTTCGTGACCTGGGGCTGCCCCTGACCGTCCATGCTGACGGCCACCACGGAGCTGATCGATGGTTCCTGTGCCATGCGGGCGTTGGCGACGGCGCTGGATTCGGCACACACATTGATGCGCTTCGAGCCAAGGTGCAGTCCGAGGTAGATCGTCCCGGACTCACCCCGCACGGCGGCGGCCACCCGGTGGTTCTCGCTGTGATGGGCGGTAAGCAGCTGCCGGCGCGCTGCCTCGTAGAGCTCCACGTCTGACGTGCCGAGTTCAAACGAGATCACGGCTGTGTCCTTAGCTGCCAATGAAGATGCCGTTCTTCTTCCGGGCGAGCAGGTAGAACACGATGCTGAGCGCCGACAGGACAGCCACGTAGACGGGGAAGATCCAGGACGCGTTCATGGACTGGAGCCAGACCAGGAGGTAGGAGGCCGTGCCGCCAAACAGTGCAACGCCCAGGCCATAGCCAAGAGCCGTTCCGGCGCCGCGGCAACCCTTGGGCATGAGGGAGCTGGTGATGACGTTGTACAGGGTCATGTTCAGGACCAGCACAACCGAGCCGCCGAGGAGGACGGCCGCGAAGCCGGCGATGCCGGGCTTGACGTACATCAGCATCAGGAAGACCGACGGGATGGCCAGCGCGCGCGTGATCAGGAACCACTTGGACATCGACTTACCGTCAGCAACTTTGCTGATGATGAGGCTTCCGACCACCAGCACGACGCCGAGGACGGTGGTGAGCGCGAAGACGGCGGTTGCATCCTCCTTGAATCCGCTGCGGGCCGCCGTCGGGAGTCCCGTGTTCCAGGCGTAGTTGTAAGCCTGTGCCGCGCCGACAACGAAGGTAATGGCGAGGACACTGAGCCAGTGCTTGCGCACCCCGCCCCACACCGTTTTCGCGGAGTTGTTCGCCAGTTCCTCCGGCTTCATGGTTTCCGGAAGCGTCCGGCGAAGGTAGACCACGACGAAGCCGAAGGCTGCGCCGACAATGAACGGCACGCGCCAGCCCCAGTCGGCCATGACGGATCCGCCGAGCGTCAGGCTGCAGAGGTAGCTGACCAGCGAGGCGAGCAGGATGCCCACGTTGACGTAGAAGGAGATGACGCCAGCGACAAAGCCCTCGCGTCCCTCGGGCACGAGTTCCACGGCGTGGGCGGTCGACAGCGGCGCTTCAACGCCGGTGGAGATGCCCTGGATGATGCGGCAGACCAGCAGGATCACGCCGGCGGCGCCGCCAATCTGGTCGTAGGTCGGCGAGACGGCAATGATCAGGGTGGTCACCGCCATCATCATGATGGACCAGAGCATCACCCGTCGTCGTCCGATCCTGTCGGCGAAGGTGCCGAGCAGGACTCCGCCCAGCGGACGGAAGGCGAAGCCGACGGCGAAGACAGCGAGGGCGCTCAGCGTTGCGGCCACGGGATCATGCGACGGGAAGAACTTCGGTCCAATGAACGCCGAGAGCAGCCCAAAGACCATCCAGTCGTACCACTCCAGGGTGTTCCCCAGTCCGAGGCCAAGCAGCCCCCTGCGGACTTCCGGAGAGAGCCGGGATTTCCGGCCGCTCTCCAGGTCATTCTTGACGACAGTGTCAGTCATGATTCTTTTCCTTCCCCCGCGCCGTCAGGCACGGGAGGGTACGGATCACCGGCGGGCGCCCGTTCCGGGTCGCCGGTGATCGAAACTATCGTTTGGCTTGGTCCGCGGGGCGTGACCGGATCACCACATGGGAGGTGAGTTAGCCAAGATAGCTACGCGTGCCTCTTCGTAGCGCTTGCTTGCAAACGGGCCATCCTGCCGGCAACCGGGAGCTTGTCCAAGGGAACGCATCCTTGCTGACCGGGCCAACATCGGGTTTTGCGGATGGCTGGCAGATGTCGCTGCCTCTCTACCAGGGAAACGAAACGGGAAACCGGGCGGGCTTGCCTTCCGCCAGAAGGTCCAGCGCCCTGATCCTGTTCGAGTTGCGTCGATCCCAGAGTGTTGCGGCTCACATAACTATATTGAAGATCTTCACGGAGTCAACGGTTGAGGCCACATCGCATCCCGCCCTTACGGGACGGCTGACAAAGCCGCAGGTCAGACGGCAATCAGGTCGCGGGCATCGAAAATTTTCACCAAACCATTGATTCAGTAAAAATCTTCACTATAGTTATGCAGGTCAGCTCATCCAGAGAAAGACGGACCATGACCAACGAGAGCCTCCCGGGATCCCCCGCCGGCACGGGCGTCCTTCTTGCCACCGTAGGCAACAAGATCCGCAACATGCGCAAGGACAAAGGCATGACCCTTGCGAAGCTCTCGGAAGTCACCGGCCTCAGCCCCGCGATCGTAAGCCAGATCGAACGCGGCCTGGCCAATCCGTCCTTCACCACCCTGGCGCAGTTGGCCCACGGCTTGGACATCCCCGTAGGGAAGTTCTTCCTTGGACAGGAAGAAGCCAGGTCACCGGTAGTCCGCAAGGGCGAGCGGCGAAACCTCAAGGGCGTTACCAAGAAGTCCGTGGGAGAGGCGGTCTATGAACTGCTCACCCCCGACCTCAACGGCGCCCTGGAGGCCCAGTGGATCGTGAGTCCGCCAGGCCACGACACCAGCGCCACTCCGTTCCGGCACAGCGGCGAGGAATTCGGCATCATTCTCTCCGGCCGGAAAGACATCTTCCTGGACGGCGAGTGCTACACCCTCGAGGAAGGCGATTCCATCACGTTCTCCTCGGATACACCGCACTGGTACAAAAACAGCTACGAAGAGGTATGCGTAGCAATCTGGGTTAACGCACCTCACGCGTGGTGATCGGCCGGCCCTAGCCGCCGTCGCCATTCTCCATCTCCGCCGCCACGCCAGTGTCCGCCGGAACCCTTTCCATGCCCTGCAGCAAGGTCCGCAACGGGCCGCGCTGCGTCATACCCTCTGCCAGGTGGGACCCGCGGTCAGCGTCGCCGCGCCTTCCCCCGGACACCGACTTCCATCCCACCGTTTTCTACCTCCCGGCTGCCGTTCCACGGCCCTCGAGAAAGTAAGGATTCCCATGAACCCGACCACGTCAGCGATCTCCCTTGAACTGAGCACCACAACACACGACCTCACCGCTCCCGTGATCTCCCGTTCCGACGTCCTGGTGGTCGGTGGTGGCCCCGCCGGTGTGGCCGCCGCCGTCACGGCAGCCCGCTCCGGCGCCTCTGTCACCCTGCTGGAGCGCTACTCCGCACTCGGCGGCCTCGCCTCCGGCGGCATGGTCCTGGTGCTCGATGACATGATCAACGGCCAGGAAATCACCGTCACGGGCATCGTCTCCGAATACGTCGAGCGCCTGCAGAAGCTCGGCCTGGCGATCGTCCCGCCGGCGGATGACCGCAAGACCTCCGAGGAACTCTGGAACAAGTGGGGCCGCTACGGCACCTTCGACTTCCACTCCCACACCAATCCCAAACCCATCTGCTACGCCGCGGCGTTCGACCCGGACGGCTGGAAGCGCGTCTCCAACGACCTCGTCCGCGAGGCTGGCGTCAACCTCCGCCTGCACTCCTGGTTCTCCCGCCCCATCGTGGACAACGGCGTGATGAAGGGCGTCATCTGCGAGACCAAGTCCGGCCCGCAGGCCTTCATGGCCGACGTCGTCATCGACACCACCGGCGACATCGACGTCGCCTCCCGGGCCGGCGCGAGCCACATCAAAGACAGCTACCTCACCACCCTCGTCTTCCGCCTGGGCAACGTGGACACCAGCGCCGCGGAGGCCTTCGAACAGGCCAACCCGAAGGAAGCCCGCGCCATCAACCGCAAGATCAAGCGCCTCCTCGGCGGTGCCTGGGAACTGTGGTGGCTCAAGACCCCCATCGACGGCGTCGTCTGGTGCAACGCACCCCACATGACCGGCTTCGACGGCGTCGACCCCGCGGATATGACCGCCGCCGAGTTCGCCGCGCGTGACCGCATCACCGAGGCCGTGGACTACGTCCGTGCCAACCTGCCCGGCTTCGAGAACTCCTACATGCTGGACGTCGCGTCCCAGATGGGCGTCCGCCAGACCCGCCTGCTCGAGGGCGAGTACGTCATGACCAAGGACGACGTCACCTCCCGCCGCCACTTCGCGGACACCGTGGCCCGCGGCCGCGACTACTACTACCCGTTCAGGTCGCTGCTGCCCAAGGAAGTGGACCAGCTGCTGGTGGCCGGCCGCCACTACTCTGCGACCCCCGAGGCGCAGAAGATGTCCCGCGAGATCCCGCCCTGCATGGCCATGGGCCAGGCCGTCGGCGTCGCCGCTGCCCTCGCGGTCCGGAACGGCACCCTCGTCCGCGACGTCTCCGCTTTGGACATCCAGCAGGGCATGCGCCGGCACGGCGCAGACCCGGGCGACATCCCGTCGTCGAACGCCACCCTCGACGCCGATGCGGTGGTGGGGGCATGAGCACCGTCATCGACGAACTGCTGGCAGGCTCAGCGGAAAGCACGACGGCGGCACCCGCCGCTGCCACCGGCATCGCCGCCGCTGAGGCCGGCATCCCGCTGCCGCTGGACGGCATCAAGATCGTGGACTTCACCCAGGTGTTCATGGGCCCGTCCTGCACCCAGCTCTTGGGCGACTACGGCGCGGACATCATCAAGGTGGAACGCCCGGGCGCCGGGGACATCTCCCGCAACTCATTCCCCGACAAGGACGGCCAGGACAACCCGATCTTCCTGTCCATCAACCGGAACAAGCGCAGCGTCTCCGTCGACACCCGCACGGAGGAAGGCCGGAATGTGCTGCACGCGATCATGGCCGACGCGGATGTGGTGGTCAGCAACTTCCGCTCCGGCGTGATGGAGCGGATGGGCTTCGGCTACGAGAACCTCAAGCAGGAGAACCCGGGCATCATCTGGGCCTCCGGCACCGGCTTCGGCCCCGAGGGCCCCTACTCGCACAAGGGCGGCCAGGACGCGATCGCGCAGGCCTACTCCGGCGTCATGTGGCGGCGCGAATCCGACGACGTGAAGCCGTCCATCTACCCCACCACGCTCTGCGACTACATCACCGGCATGCACCTGATGCAGGGCATCCTGCTGGCGCTGCGCACCCGGGAAACCTCCGGCGTCGGGCAGAAGGTGGAGGTGACCATGTACGACTCCATGCTGCACCTGCAGATGCAGGAGGCGTGCATGCAGCTCAACCGCGGCTTCGAGGTCAACTGGGGCGCCATGCCGCTCAGCGGAGTCTTCGAGACCACCGACGGCGCCGTCTGCATGGTGGGCGGCTTCACCCCGGACCCGCTGCTGCGCATTTCCGAGGCGCTGGGCCTGGACGAGGACCTGACGCTCCGGCCCGAGTTCGCCAACCTGGAGCAGCAGTTCGAGAACAAACCGGCGCTGCAGGCGATCTTCCGCGAGCGCATCGCCACCAACACCACCGAGTACTGGACCGGCCGGCTGGAGGACAGCGGCCTGCTCAACGCCCCCGTCCACACCCTGGAGCAGACCCTGGCCGATGCGCAGACCCACGCCAACGGCATGATCGTCGAAGCTGAACACCCCGGCGTCGGCACCGTGAAAATGCTCAACGCGCCCATCCGGCTCTCCGCCACCCCGCCCACCATCCGACGGGTGGCCCCGCGGCTCGGCGAACACAACGTCGAGGTGCTGCTGGAGAACGGGTTCGACGCCGAAACCATCGAGCGCCTGCAGCAGCTGGGGGTGCTCCGGTGACGGCCGTTTCTGTAGAACGCACGACGGCGGCCCCGTCGGCTTCCGCTTCCCCGTCACCGGTGGATCAGGTAACCCTGACCATCGAAAACCACGTCGCCACCGTGGTCATCGACCGCCAGCACGTGCTCAACGCCGTCGACGGCAACGCCCAGGCCCGGCTCGACGAGATCTGGGACCAGCTCGAGGCCGACCCCGACGTCCGGGCCGTGGTCATCACGGGCGCAGGGACCCGCGCCTTCTGCGTGGGCGCGGACATGTCCGCCGCCGCCGTGGACAAGACCGGCCTCGAATACTGGGCGGACCTGGACCCCAACGGCTTCGGCGGGCTCAGCCTGCGCACCACGCTGGACATCCCGGTCATCGCCAAGGTCAACGGGTACGCATTGGGCGGCGGCATGGAGATCGTGCTCGGCGCGGACATCGTGGTGGCCGCGGACACGGCCCGTTTCGGGCTGACGGAACCGCGCGTCGGGCGTTTGGCGCTCGACGGCGGCATCCACCAGCTGGTGCGCCGGATCCCCTACACCCAAGCGATGGGCATGCTCCTCACCGGCCGGAAGTCCGGGGCTGCGGAAATGCAGTCCATGGGCCTGGTCAACGAAGTGGTCCCCGCGGACGAGCTCGACGCCGCGGTGCAGCGCTGGGTGGACCAAATCCTCGCGTGCGCCCCCACCTCCGTCCGGGCCGTGAAGCAGATGGTCATCCAGACCGCGCACCTGACCGCCGCCGAGGCCCGCGGGCTCCGGCTCCCGGCCCTCATGGCGGCGCTGGACAGCGAGGACTCCGCCGAGGGCGTCCGCGCCTTCCAGGAGAAGCGCCCGCCGGTGTGGCCCGGACGTTAGCCGTTCCACCGATCCAGCCGGCTGAAGTCCGGCCGCCCGAAGAACACCAACAGCTTTGAAGGAGAAACCTATGCGGGAGTCATTGACACCCGGAGTGTGGGGCGTCGTCGCCACACCGTTCCAAGGCAGCACAATGGACGTCGACACGGACAGCCTGGCCGGACTCGCGGCCTATTACGAGTCGATCGGCGCCACCGGGCTTACGGTCCTGGGCGTTTTCGGCGAGGCCGCTGCCCTGACCGCGGCCGAACGCGGCCTGGTGCTGGAAGTAGTCATGGAAGAAACCCGGCTGCCGCTCGTGGTGGGAGTGACCTCGCTCTACACCGGCACGGCCGTCGAGGAAATCCGTTCCATCCAAGCCGCCACCGGGGACCGTCTCGCCGCCGTCATGGTCCAGGCCAACTCTGCCAACCCCGCGGTGGTCACCGCCCATCTGAACGCCATCCATCAGGCCACCGGTGCCAATGTGGTGCTGCAGGACTACCCCCTGGCCAGCGGCGTCAGCATCAGCACTGAGGCGCTCATATCCGTGGTGCGGGCCTGCAGCTTCGTCACCGCCGTCAAGGCCGAGGCCCCGCCCACCTCGGTGGCCATCGGCCAGCTGACGGCTGCCATGGACGTCGCCGTGTTTGGCGGCCTCGGCGGCCAAGGACTGCTGGACGAGCTGATGGCCGGCGCCGCCGGGGCAATGACCGGGTTCTCCTACCCCGAGGCGCTAATCGCCTGTGTGCGGGCCTGGCAGCGCGAGGGCTACGAGGCTGCCCGCGAAGCCCTCCTGCCTTACCTGCCGCTGATCAACTTCGAGCAGCAGGCGAAGATCGCCCTGGCCATCCGCAAGGAATGCCTGCACCAGCGCGGACTCATTGCCGATCCCGGCGTCCGGCCCCCTGCCGCGGCGTTCCCGGAAGTCCTCCGGACGGCGCTGCGCACGCATCTGGCCGAGGCCGCCGAGGCCCTTGGCCCGAACCCGGCCGCCGCCCTCGCCACGGCTGGGAGGAACTAATGGACCTCGGAATCAGCGGCAAAACCGCTTTTGTGGCAGCCTCCACCGGCGGCCTGGGCCTCGCCGTCGCCCGGGCCCTCGCGGCCGAGGGCGCCCGCGTGGCCATCACCGGCCGGCGCCGCGAGCGCGCCGAAAAAATCGCGGCCCAGCTTCAGGAGGAAGGCCACAGCGCCGTCGCCATTGAGGCAGACCTGAGCACGGCGGAAGGCGTGGCCACCGCCGTCGAAAAGACCGTGGACGCCCTGGGGCCAGTCGACATCCTGGTCCTCAACGGTCCCGGCCCGAAGCCCGGCGCGGCCGCCACCCTCGGCGCCGACGACATCGCCGCGGCGTTCGAACAGCTGGTCAAACCGCACCATGCCCTGGTCTCGCACATCCTGCCGGGCATGCGGGAACGGCGCTGGGGCCGGATCCTCGCCGTCGGTTCCAGCGGCGTTGTGGCGCCGCTGCCCAACCTCGCCGTGTCCAACACCGGCCGCGCCGCGCTGGCCGGCTACCTCAAGACCCTCGCGGCCGAGGTGGCCCTGGACGCCGTCACGGTCAACATGCTCCTGCCCGGACGCATCGCCACGGACCGGGTGGCCGAGCTCGACCAGGCCGCCGCCAAGCGCCGTGGCACCACGCCCGAGGAAATCCAGCTCGAATCCCGCAAGACCATCCCCGCCCGCCGCTACGGCGAACCCGAGGAATTCGGCGCCGCCGCGGCGTTCCTCTGCAGCGCCCCGGCCTCCTACATCACCGGCGTCGCACTGCGCTGCGACGGCGGCCTCATCCGCGGGCTCTAACCGCCCTAGCCGCCCCGCACATACCCTGCTCAGACTCCCCGAAGGAACACCATGACTTCCACAGCATCAGACACCTCAACTGCGACCGGCACCGCCACCGAGCGGGACCTCATCACCGCCCGTCACCTCATCAACGGCGAATGGCTCGGCGGGGCCGACACCGAGCGGATGAACCCGGCCCGCCCCGGCGAGCTCGCCGCCCTCTCCCCCAGCGGCACCGCCGCCGACGTCGACGCCGCCATCACCGCCGCCACCGCCGCCCAGCCGGCCTGGGCAGCCCTGCCCGCCCCGGCCCGCGGCGCCATCCTGATGGCCGCCGGAAACCTTCTCTTGGACCGCCAGACCGCGATCGCCGAGGACCTCGTCCGGGAAGAGGGAAAGACCCTGGCCGAGGCCAAGGGCGAGGTCAAGCGCGCCTCCGACGTTCTGCGCTTCTTCGGTTCCCTCGGCTGGGCCGCCACCGGCGAGGTGCTGCCCAGCGGCCTTCCGGACACCACCATCACCACCCGCCGCGAGCCGCTCGGCGTCGTCGGGCTCATCACGCCGTGGAACTTCCCCATCGCCATCCCCGCCTGGAAAGCCGCCCCGGCGCTGATCAGCGGCAACGCTGTGGTCATCAAGCCGGCCGAGCTCACCCCGCTCTCCGCCACGCACCTGGCCCGCGCCCTGCAGGACGCCGGACTGCCCGCCGGCGTGTTCAATGTGGTCCACGGCAAGGGCCGCGTGGTGGGCGACGCCCTGGCCCGCGATCCCCGCATCGCCGGGCTGTCCTTCACCGGCTCCACCAACGTGGGTCTCGGACTGCAGGAGATCCTCAACGCCCGCCGCGCCCGGGTCCAGCTGGAAATGGGCGGCAAGAACGGCGTACTGGTCCTGGACGACGCCGATCCCCGCAGGGCCGCCCAGGTGGTGGCTGCCGGCGCGTTCGGCCTCACCGGCCAGGCCTGCACCGCCACGTCCCGCGTCTACGTAACCCCGGGCATCCGCGAGGAATTCCTGGCCGCCCTCACCGAAGAGGCCGCGCAGTACACCCCCGGCGACGGGCTCGAGGGCGCAAAGATGGGCGCCGTCGTCAGCAGCCAGCAGTTCGCGCAGAACAGGGCGGCGGTGCGCACCGCCGTCGAACGCGGCGCCACGCTGCTGCACGGCTCGTACGACGGCGGCACGGACGCCGGGTTCCGCTTCCCGGCCGCCGTCCTCACGGACCTTCCGTTCGACGACGCCGCCGTGACCGAGGAGATCTTCGGACCCGTGGTGGCCGTCCTCGAGGTCCCGGACTACGAGGCTGGCCTCGCGGCGATCAACGATTCCCGCTACGGCCTCACCGCCGGCATCTGCACCGACTCCCTCGCCCTGGCCACCGACTTCGCCGCGCGCGCCAAGGCCGGCGTCATCAAGGTCAACCGCCCGACGGCAGGCCTGGACCTGAACGTACCGTTCGGCGGCGTCAAGGACTCCTCCACCAACACGTTCCGCGAACAGGGGAAGTCCGCGCTGGACTTCTTCACGTGGGGCAAGACCGTTTACACGGGTGTGTAGCCTGCCGTGACCTATGTGATCGCGCAGCCCTGCGTGGATGTGAAGGACAAGGCCTGCATCGACGAATGCCCGGTGGACTGCATCTACGAAGGCGAGCGCTCGCTCTACATCCACCCCTCCGAGTGCGTGGACTGCGGCGCCTGCGATCCCGTGTGCCCGGTGGAGGCGATCTACTACTCGGACGACGTCCCCGACGAATGGGCCGATTACGTGCGTGCCAACGTGGAGTTCTTCGAAGAGCTGGGCTCGCCGCAGGGCGCCTCCGCGCTCGGGAACCTGCGGCGCGACCATCCGGTGGTGCAGGACGCCGGTTGAGCCTGCCGAAAACCGGCGTGCCTGGCCGCCGTCTCTTCCCCAGCCCAACTTGCGGAGTGACCCAAAGGCTGGTGCCGCCGTCGTGCCTGATCAGGGCGGCGGCATCCGGACTGTTCGCCACGGCGGGGCCTGTTACAAACCCGTTTTGAACCGAATCTGCACGTAGGGCTCACTGGGCAGGTTCCCGGCTGTCCACGGCTCCTCGGACGGTTCGCTCCTGCCCTCGCTGCGTCCGTCGCGCAACACGGCGCGCACCGTTGCCGCAATGGCGACGGCGGCGATTGCGGCCAGCAGCACCAGGACGACGACGATGGATCCAGACATCCTCTGAGCACCTTCTGCTTCAATTTTATTGCGATTCCCGGCACCTGGCCCATGCGCGAATATTTTTCCTCTGGACGGAACCGGGTGCCGGGCATATTCTGGTCTCCCATTGCGCTGGGGGGTGATTCGAATGGGCAACAGCTCGCGCTTCCACACGGCTGCCGTCGTGCGTGTCCTCCTGTTGCCCCTTCTCGTGGCCTTGGCCTGGGTTATTTGGGGCACAGCATCCGCAGGCGCCGCCTCCGCGGACTCCGGAACGGCCGGCCCGCTTGGCACCGGTTCCCTGAACACAGCGCCTCTGAACACAGGGTCTCTCAACACTGCACCCCAGGCTGCCGTCGTGAAGTCCCCAGCGTCTGTCCCGCTGGCCTCCCGCGCCTCCCAGGTTGCCCCGGCCACCAGGCTGCTGCCGGCAATTCCTGCACTGCCGCCGGCACCCAGCCTCCCGGTTCCGGTTACCAGGCCTGTGTCGACCGTCGCCGGCGCAGTTGCGAACACCGTCAGCACCGTGGTGAACAGGGCATCGACGGTGGTCCCCACAGTGACCACGG
Organism: Arthrobacter sp. NPDC056691; assembly: GCF_042791415.1. Taxonomy (NCBI): domain Bacteria; kingdom Bacillati; phylum Actinomycetota; class Actinomycetes; order Micrococcales; family Micrococcaceae; genus Arthrobacter; species Arthrobacter sp. NPDC056691. The sequence continues at coordinate 15,460 of NZ_JBHTXX010000034.1, read as the reverse complement.
CCGTAACGGCCACGACGGCGCCCGTGCTCGACAAGGCGGACAGCCTGATCACCACCGCGGAAGACATCGTTCCGCCGGTGCCCCACCTGCCCCTGCCGGCCTTGCCGGCGATCCCTTCAGTACCGGCGATCCCCGTCCCGTCAGTTCCGGTTCCTTCATTGCCGGTTCCTTCATTGCCGGTTCCGTTGGTGCCCGTCCCACCGGTGGCTGTTCCATCAGTGCCGGCCCCGGAACTGCCCGCAGTTCCCGTACCGGGTGTCACGCCGACGACGCCCGGACCCGACACCGGGGGCAAACAACCAGATCTTGCCGTGCCGTCACAGAGCGTTTCGCCCTCGGCGGTTAGGCCTGGCTCGACCACTGACAAAGCCGCAGACGGGACCGTGCCGGCAGCTCCGGACGGGACGCTCCTCCGCGCTGGGCAGGCTGTTGGCGCAGGTCTGCCGCTCGCCGGCACGGGCCTCACGCTGGCCGAGCTCCAGATGACAACACCTGAGCGGCCGGAGCCGGCAGCGGTCAACCCTGCTACCCACAAAGTGAACCTTGGTGCGCTGCCCGGTGACGCCCACCTACAGGCCTTCGCCGTAAGCGAGGGAACGTCGGGGAACTCCTCGTCGGGGTCTGAAGGCTCCTCCGGCACCCAGGCCGCCGAAGTGGCGGGAGACTGGGACCGCACCCCTTTGCTTGCCGGCGCCCGCATGTTCGACGCCGCCCAGCACCTTCCCGCCAGCCCAGCCTTTGATCCGGGGTGTTCCCCCGACTGAACAGGTCAGCCCTGCCCACTTTCCGGGCAGAAAAGACCACCTGCGCAACCCTGCGCAAGGACCACACGTTCAGTCAGGAGAAAATGTCATGTCTACGCACGCCCCGCTGTCTGCTGCCCCCCGTCCGTCCCGTCCGCAGTCCGGAGCCGTTGGCGGCCGAATCGGAAACTGGCCGGACCCGATGCGCGGACGGATCGGCAATTGGCCGGATCCTATGTCCGGCGTCATCGGCAACTGGCCGGATCCGATGCAACAGCGGCACTAGAGATGCCCGTGCGAAGCTTGGGCGCTGGCTGGCCCTGAGAACGGGCCGGAGGCAACAAGGAAGTGTCGCCGCGCGCGGCGCGGCGACACTCTCCTTCCTTGGTGATCAATCCTTCTGCTGAATACCGGAGTCGCTCTCGCCGTTTGGCTTCTGTTTTCCTCCGGCGGTGTCCTGCGGCGCCGGCGTTGCGCCCTGCGCTGCAACATCGCCTGCGGCAACGGGGGCTGCCCCTTCCGCTGCCTCCCCGGCCGCCTTCTCGACTGCCGCCGACGAATTCTGCTTCCTGACCGAGCCCGTCTGGGTGCGGCCGGGAAAGTAGCTGATGACACGCGCCAGCTCCCGGCCCAGGACGGTCCCCTCGACCACATCGGGAGGCAGCGCCTCCTGCTCGGCTTTCCGTGCCGCCTCCAGTGCCTGGCGGCCTGCTTCCGTTATGGATACCTCGTTGTGCCGCCGGTCCAGTGAACTCGCCTCGCGGGCCACAAGCCCTTCCCCCTCGAGCCGTGTCAGGACCCGGCCGATGGACTGGCTGCGGACCCTGATGACCGCGGCCAACTCCTCCTGGTTCAGCGGACCGTCGAGGAGGCCCTGCAGTGCTATGACTGCGGCATGCGTGAGCCCGAGTTCAGCCAAGGCCTGGTCCTGCCTGCGCTGGACAAGCCTGGCGGCCATGGACAGCAGCTGGTGAGGTCCCCACTGCTCCGCGTCAGGATTCGGGACCATCGGTGTAACCCTCTTTCCCTTTAAGCCCGGCTGGCAACGCCGCCAGCCGGAAATGCCGGCAACACCGGAAACCCGGCCCCGGTGCTGGGCAAATCAGCGGCGGGTGCCGTCTTCGCCGGCGGCCTGCCGTTGGGTTCCGACGTTGACCCGTTCCTCCGAACGGGTCGTGGCGTTGCCGTCCACGAGTCCGGCTGCGCTGCGAGCCTCGGTCTCAGCTCCCGCCGCTGCGCCGTAGGTTTCGCCATCGCCTGCGGCTGCAAACCCTGCGTCCCGCTCAGTGGCGGACAGGCTGGCAGCGGACCGCCCCGCTGAGTCGTCGGCGCCGGCGGCGTGCCCGCTCCTCGCCTCGGCATAAGTCTTCGTTCCGTTCAGCTGATAGTGCTCATGGAGCAGGTCTTCTTCACCCGGATCAAGGTGTCCCTCCGCTTCCACGCGCGGGGCTTCCTTGACCTGGTCCTTGGTGTACGGGACCACGATGTTGGCTCCTTCAACGCGGGCTCCTTCGAGGGGGATGAAGGATTCGGAGGTGCCGAACAGGCCTGTGCGTGCGGTTACCCACGTGGGCTGCCCGTTGTCGTCGTCCGCATAAACCTGACCGAGAGAACCTATCCTGCCTCCGTCCGCGGAGAGGATGTTTCCGTTCTTGTTGATCAGGTCGTCAATGTGTTCCTTCGCGAGCACTCTGTCTCCTTGGATGTTGACTTCTTGTTCACTCTGTCCGTTCACGTTGAACCGGCGACGGCGATGCGACGCCACACGGCGCGCTGTCCCCGCCCAGAAGCGGCAGTTTCCGTGCGTGGCGGTCATCCGCCGTCGCCCCGAGGCTGCCAGTCCGGCCTCACACCTACACCCTAAGCATGCTTACAATCAGATTGGCAAGCCTACTTAGCTTTTTTCATGGGATCCGCCAGCGTAGGTGGGAAATAATGACAAGGGTGCTTACTATTTGATAGTAAACATGCTTACCATTGCATGCCAGCAACGCTGGTTCCCTGTACAGCAGCTGACCCTTTCGGAAAGAGAGAGCGAAGATGACTGAGAACCAATGGCCGCAGGATGAAAACCTCACCACTCCCCCGGCCACACAGAATTCGGGCTACGGCGCCGGCACCACCGGAGGCATAACTGGGGCGGGCACCACTGACTACACTGGCACCCCCGGCTATCAGGATGATGCGTCCTCGAAGAAGGACGTGGCAAAGGAAGAGGCCGCGAACGTCGCCGGCCACGCTGCCGGGGCTGCCCAGAACGTGGCCCAAACCGCCAAGACCGAGGCGAAGAACGTGGCATATGAAGCCAAGAACAGCGCCCGGGATCTGCTGCACCAGGCGAAGTCTGACCTCACGGACCAGGCCGGCACCCAGCAGGCAAAGGCCGCCGAAGGCATCCGCAACATCTCCTCGCAGCTGCGCACCATGGCCAACGCGCCCGACCAGCAGGGCGTGGCCGCGGACCTGGTCCGGCAGGCCGCCGACCGATCGGAATCCGTCGCGTCCTGGCTCGACAACAGGGACCCGGGTTCATTGCTGGACGAGGTGAAGTCCTTCGCCCGCCAGCGTCCCGGCACCTTCCTGCTCCTCGCTGCAGGCGCGGGCCTGCTCGCCGGGCGCCTCGGCCGCAGCCTGCAGGCCGGCGCTCCGGAAACCGGGACATCAACCGGCATCGGATCGACCGCCGGCGCCGTTCCGCCCTACCCCGTGCAGCCGCCGATCGGCGAAAGCAGCTTGGACGCCGGGGCCGGCGCACCGCTTTATGACCACGCCGAACTCGGCGAACCCGCCTACACCCAGCAGGCCCCCAGCGAACCAGCCTACGGAGCACCGGCCACAGGCCAGCCAGCCTACGGCGAACCCGCTTACGGGGAACAGGCGACGGGCCAGCCCGCTTATGGCCAGCCCGCCTACGGCGAGCCCGCTACCGGCCAGCCCGCCTACGGCGAACAGACCTACGGCGAACCGGCCTATGGTGAACCGGGCGTCGGCGAGCCGGCCTTCGGTGAGCCCGCCCCCGGCGAACCAGGACGTGGCGAGCCGAGGCGGCGGGATACAGACGATACCGAGGGTGGAGGTCGTCCCCTGTGAGCAGCCAGATCCCCGATACGCCGCAAACGGCCGCGCACGCCAAGGCCGACACCACATCCCTCGGCGACCTCCTCGGTGAGGTCACCCGGGACCTGTCCACCCTGATCCGGCAGGAAATCGAACTCGCCAAAGCCGAACTGAAACAGTCCGGCACCCGCGCCGGCAAGGGCGGCGGCATGCTCGCCGGCGCCGGCATCGCCGGGCACTTCGTGCTCCTGTTCCTCTCCGTCGCCCTCTGGTACGCCCTCGGCGAGCTGATGGGCCTGGGCTGGTCCGCCGTCGTCGTCGCCGTCATCTGGGGCATCATCGCCGCGATCCTCGCCAGCGTGGGACGCAAGGAACTCAAGTCCATCAAGGGCATGCCCCAGACCCTCGAAACCGCCCGGGAAATCCCGCCCACCCTCAAACCGAACGGAGACCACCGATGAGCGAGAACCCGGACGCCATCCGCGCCGACATCGAAGCCACCCGCGCCCGCCTTGGCACCAACGTGGACGCGGTCGCCGACAAGGTCACCCCCTCCAACATCGTCCACCGCCAGACCAACAAAGTCAGGGACGCCGTCTTCGGAGTAAAGGACAAAGTCATGGGCACTGCAGACCACCCCACCCACAGCACCACCGGCAGCCTCCACCACGCCGCCCACTCCACCGCGGGCGGCGTGCACCAGGCCACCGATGCCGCCGGCAACGCCCTGCACGACGCCGGCGAAGCGATCGCCGACGCACCCCACCAGGTCGCCGCCAAAACCCAGGGCAACCCCCTCGCCGCTGGCTTGATCGCGTTCGGCGCCGGGCTGCTCGTCTCGTCCCTCATCCCGCCGAGCGAGAAGGAACGCGAAGCCGCCGACGCACTGAAGACCGCGGCCGAACCGGTCACCACCCAACTGACCGAAGCCGCCAAGGACATGGCCCAGGGCTGGAAGGAACCCGCCCAGGAAGCCGTGGAAAACGTCAAGGCCACCGCCACCGACGCCGCCCAGCATGTCAAAGACGAAGGCCAAACCGCCGCCGAGGACGTCAAAGCCACCGCCACCGACGCCAAGGACCACGTCCAAAACACGTAACGGTCAGTACACCCAGAAGATCAAAGTACGACGACGGCCGGCCCGCTCTGCGCGGGCCGGCCGTTTGTCTGTGGTCAGGGTGTCTGTGGTCAGGGTGTCTGGAGGCAAGGTGTCCGGGGTCAGGGTCTCTGGGTCAGGCGGTAGCTTGCCCTACTTTTCAGTCAGCGCGCCCGCCTTGTGCGCGGCCCTCGCCCCGGTCTTCGCGGACTCCACAACGTACTGGGGTTCATCGTCGCTCGCCCGGTGGGTGTTGCCGTCGAGCTCAAAGTCGCTGGTTTTCTTTTCCACGATCTTGCCGTGGGTCTTTCCCTGCGGCGTGTTCCATTCCACTTCCGTGCCCTTGGTCAGTGCCACGTGCGCTCCTCAAGTCGGGATCCGGCAATCACCGCCGACACTACAGCCGGCGCCGGCCGCCGGCCAGAGCCTGGACCACACTCGGCCTGGCTTGAGAGCCCGCTATCTTAACCGGCCCGAATTGCTGGACTAAGCCCGGACGCAGCACCACACTGTCTATTACAGCTGGCAATCCGGCGCTTCGAAGGGTTTGCGGCTATGCATTGGGCCTTCTAATTGCACTGAGAGGACACCGCCGTGGAGAACCTGGCAGCCATTCTGCCCCTGATTGTCATTGTTGCCTCGGTGCTGCTGGGCATACTGGTCATCTGGCTGGCCGTCAAACTGATGTGGAAAGTGGCCGAACCGAACGAGGCCCTCATCATTTCCGGTTTGACGCGCGGCACGCTGGAAAGCACCGACGGCATGGACTTCAAGATCGTTACCGGCAAGGGCGCACTGGTGCTTCCCGGCCTGCAGACTGTCCGGACGCTGTCCCTCACTCTGAACGAGACAGAGCTCAAGGTTTCCTGCGTCACGTCCCAGGGCATCCAGGTTGTGGTGGAGGGCGTTGTCATTTACAAAATCGGGGACGCGCCCGCGTTTATTGCCAATGCCGCCCGAAGGTTTTTGGGCCAGCAGCCGAAAATGGAAAGCCAGGTATACAACGTCTTCGAGGGCCACCTGCGTTCCATTATCGGCAGCATGACCGTGGAGGAAATTATCCGCGAGCGCGACAAGCTGGCGTCCCAGGTCCGCGGCGCGAGCGGCGTGGAAATGGAGAAGCTCGGCCTGGTGGTGGATTCCCTTCAGATCAAGGACCTCCAGGACCCCACGGGCTACATCCAGAACATCGCCAAACCGCACATTGCCCAGGTCAAAATGGAGGCCCGTATCGCCGAGGCCACCAGAAACCGCGAGGCTGCGGAGCGGGAGGCCGAGGCCGCCGCACAGATCGCCGATGCCCAGAGCGTCTCCGCCATCAAGCAATCGGCCGCGCAGGCCAACGCGGAAAGGGCGAGGGCCAACGCGGCACAGGCCGGCCCGTTGGCAGACGCCACGGCCCGCCAGCAGGTGGTGGTCCAGGAAACCGAGGTGGCCAAGCTCGAGGCAGACCGCGAGGAACAGAAGCTGCAGACCACCATCCGCAAGCCCGCCGACGCCAAGGCCTACGCACAGCGCACCGAGGCGGAGGCCCAGAAGGCAGCGGACATCAGTGCGGCCGAGGCGCGCGCCAAGCGGACGGAACTCGAAGCGCAGGCCAATGCGCGCCGGGTGGAAGTGGAGGCGCAGGCCAGCGCGAGTGCGGCGGCAGCGATTGCCGGCGCCACCCGTGTGACCGGCGAAGCCGAGGCCGCAGCCACCAAGGCGCGTGGCGACGCCGCAGCGTCCGCCATCAAGGCGAAGGCGCTGGCCGAGGCGGAGGGCATCAAGGCCCGCGGCGAGGCACTGGAGAGCAACCAGGATGCCGTCATCTCCCAGCAACTGGCGGAGAACATGCCGGCCATCGTGGCGGCGGCGGCCGAGCCGTTCGGCCATGTGGACCAGTTGACCGTGCTGAACGGCGCCGATGGCCTCAACAGCATGGTGGGCGAAATCATCACCCAGGCCGGCTCGTTCCTGCCCCGGCTGTCGACTGCCCTCAAAAACGGGCAGAACCATGCCAAGCAGCCGCCGAAGCAGCCCGGCGCCTAGGAACGGCGCCCCCAGGAAGCCCAGGAAGCCAAAAAAACCGAGGGAAGCCCAGAAAAAGCCGAGGGACATGGTGCACAAGAATGTTGACCGGAGCCTGACCGGGAAGATCGGCAGGGTGAGCGGACAGATCGGCCCCGGAACCGTGGGGGAGGTCATGCTCGCCTACCGCGGCGGCACCAGCGCCTTCCACGCCTACCCGTTCGACAAGGTCAGTGTCTTTACGGTGGGTGACGAGGTGCTGGTCATCTACTTCGAACCGCCGCAGACCGTCTTCGTGGACGAGCTGCCGGACGTCCTCCGCGACGGGGCACGGTAGCCCCCGCCTGTTAACCCAACCTTCCCTTTCCGGTCACGCCCGCTCCCCCGCACGGCTAGACGGCGGGAACACCGTTGAGGGGTGAGGATCGCTATCGTTGCCGAATCATTCCTGCCGCTGATGAACGGAGTCACGCACTCCATCCTGCGAGTGCTTGAGCATCTGCAGGAGCGGGGCGATGAGGTGCTGGTGATTGCGCCGTCGACGTCGGACGCTGATGTTCTGGACGTTGTGCACGGCGCGTTTGTGCACCGGCTGCCCTCCGTTCCGCTGGCGGGTTACACGAACGTGCGGGTGGCGCTGGGAGGTGTGTACCGGGTCAAGAGAATCCTTGCCGACTACGCACCGGACGTGGTCCACCTGGCGTCGCCGTTCGTGCTCGGCTGGCGGGCGGCGCAGGCCGCGCATCAGCTGGGGATCCCCACGGTGGCAATTTACCAGACCGAGGTTCCCAGTTATGCCGCCCGGTACGGGGTGCCGTTCCTGGAGAACTGGGCCTGGAACCGGGTGGAAAACATCCATCTCCTGGCGTCCCGGACGCTGGCGCCGTCCACTTTCGCGCTGAACCAGTTGCGCGGCCGCGGGATTCTGCGGGTGGGCATGTGGCGGCGCGGTGTGGATACCGCGCGTTTTGCACCGGAAAAGCGCGACGCCGGGTGGCGGGCATCCGTGGCGCCGGGCGGTGAGCGGATCATCGGCTACGTCGGCCGGCTCGCGGTGGAGAAACAGGTGGAGGACCTTGCCGTGCTGGCGGACGTTCCCGGCACCCGCCTGGTGATCGTGGGCGACGGTCCCCAACGGACGGCGCTGGAGGAAGCCCTTCCCAATGCAGTGTTCACCGGTTTCCTCGGCGGCGAGGAGCTGGCCCGGGCCGTGGCATCATTCGATCTGTTCGTCCACCCGGGCGAGTTTGAGACCTTCTGCCAGACCATCCAGGAGGCCATGGCATCCGGCGTTCCGGTGGTGGCCACCGGCCGCGGTGGCCCTTTGGACCTGGTGGAGAATTCCCGCACCGGCTGGCTCTACGAGCCCGGTGATTTGACCGGACTGCGCCGGCACGTGATGGACCTGATGGGCGACGGCGCCAAGCGCCGCGCGTTCGCGGCGGCCGCTTACGCCTCGGTTCAGGGGCGGACGTGGCCGGCCCTGTGCGCGGAGCTGGTGCGGCACTACAAGGACGTCATGGCCGGCACACCACTTGTTGAGCGTACCGAGACCAACACACCCGCTATCGGACCTCGATCTCGACAGGCCCGATCAGCGGAACCCGAAACCAAGAGCACCCAAGGAGCCACCCTGTGAAGATTTCCGTGATCGGCTGCGGCTACCTCGGCGCCGTGCATGCGGCCACGCTCGCGTCGATGGGCCACACCGTGGTGGGGATCGACGTCGATCCCGCACGCGCCGGGCAGTTGGCCGGCGGACGCACCCCCTTCTTCGAACCCGGACTTGACGAGCTTCTCCGCGACGGCCGCGCCACCGGTCGCCTCAGCTTCTCCACGGACTTCGCTAACGCCGCCGGGGCCCAGATCCATTTCCTCTGCGTGGGCACGCCGCAGTCCAAGACGTCCGACGGCGCCGACCTCAGCTACCTGGTCTCCGCCACCAAAAGTCTCCTTCCGCACCTGAGCCGGGGTGCCGCCGTCGTCGGCAAGTCAACCGTGCCCGTGGGCACCGTTGACAAGCTGGGACGCATGCTCGCCGCGCGGCCGGACGTCCTGCTGGGGTGGAACCCGGAATTCCTGCGGCAGGGCACCGCGGTAAAGGACACGCTGGTGCCGGACCGGCTGGTGTACGGGGTGCCCGGCGGCAAGGAGGGCGCGTTCGGGCGCCGCAGCGACGGCACGCAAGGGGCCGCCCGCGGCGTGACCGCCGTGCTGGACGCCGTGTATGAGCCACTGCTGCGCGCCGGCATCCCCCGGCTCGTGTGCAACTTCGCGACGGCGGAGCTGATCAAGTCGGCGTCGAACGCCTACCTGGCGACGAAGGTCAGCTTCATCAACGCGATGTCGGAACTGTGCGAGGCCGCCGGTGCCGACGTCACCGAACTGAGCGAGGCGATGGGCATGGATCCGCGCATCGGCAACCGGTACCTGCATGCCGGACTGGGATTCGGCGGCGGCTGCCTGCCCAAGGACATCCGCAGTTTCCGGGCCCAGGCGCAGGCTCTGGAGGTCCGGTCGGTGGACGACTGGATGGGTGTGGTGGACTCCGTCAACGTGGGCCAGCGTGCCCGGACCGCGGAGGTTGCCCGGGAACTCTGCGGCGGCATGATCGCCGGCCGGACGGTGACCGTGCTGGGTGCAGCGTTCAAGCCGGACACGGACGACATCCGCGACTCCCCCGCGCTCGACGTCGCGCTGAGGCTCGCCTCGGCGGGCGCGCACGTCACGGTGACGGACCCCAAGGCCATCAACAACTCGTGGATGCGCTACCCGCAGCTGCGCTTCGAGGCCTCTGCCACGCGGGCCCTTGAGGGTGCCGAGCTGGTGCTGCTGCTGACCGAATGGGCCGAGTACCGCGAACTGTCGCCGGCAGCCGTCGGGCAGCTGGTACGGCGCCGGACGGTACTGGACGCACGGAACGTGCTGGACGCTGCGGCATGGCAGGCCGAGGGCTGGACGGTGCGCGGTCTCGGCACCCAGGCGGCCATGGCACCGGAGCACGCCCCCGCCGCTGGTTGAGCCTGGGCCCACACCGGCGGGGTCCCTGGCCGAGCTTGCGAGGTTAGGGTGCCGGCGGGGAGCGAAACCAAAACACCTGCCCGCCCAAGGGTCGAGCCCGCCTTAACCACCCTCTATGATCGAGGTGAGGGGGTGGACGCTCAATGAGTTTCTCGCGGTCTCACGCACCGGCGGCATGACGGCGGCTTCCCCACGCCCTGAGCGGGATCCGGCCGCAGGCTACGCTGCCGTGTTCGATGCGCTTCCGGACGCGGTTCTGGTGATCGGCGCTGACGGGGTCATCACGCAGGTCAATTCCGCCGCGGAGCGGCTCTTCGGCTACGCCAGGCTTCAGCTCGTCGGCGAGGACCACCGGATGCTCCTCGCCGAAGGCTACCGCAGCGGCTTCGACCGGCTTTTCGCGAGCCTGCGCAGCGAGTCCGGAGACAGCGCCGATGCCCGGACCCCCTTTGAGTCCTACGGCCTGCGCAGTGATGGCACGGAGTTCCACGGCGAGGTGGCCTGTTCACTGCTCGAGTCCGACGGCGGCCCATCGCTGGTCGCGTCTGTCCGGCCCACGTTTCACCGGCAGGAGGCCGACGCCGAGCTGAGGGAAGCGATGTCGCTGCTCAGCGCCACCCTGGAGTCCACGGCCGACGGCATCCTCGTTGTGGCAATCGACGGCAAGATCGCCGGGATCAACGAGCAGTTCACCAAAATGTGGGGTATCCCGCGCGAACTGATGGCCACAGGTGATGACGCCGCGGTGATGGACTACGTGCTTGGCCTGCTCTCGCATCCCGAAAGCTTCGTGGACAAGGTCAACGAGCTCTACGCGCACCCCACCGCCGAAAGCCACGACACCCTGGAGTTCCTCGACGGCCGCACCTTTGAACGCTACTCACGGCCGCAACGCGTGGGCAACGCAGTGGTGGGCAGGGTCTGGAGCTTCCGGGACGTTACTCCGCGGCGCCGGGCGCAGGAACAGGCCCGACAGGCGATGGCGGACCTCGCAGAGCAGGCCGCGCAGCTCAAGGCCATGGCGTTCCAGGATCCGCTGACGGGGTTGGCGAACCGGAAGCTGTTCCATGACCAGCTGTCCGAAGCGCTGCACGGCAGCTACAGTGCCGCCGTCGACGTCCTCCTCCTGGACCTTGACGACTTCAAGGAGGTCAACGACATCCTTGGTCATGCCGCCGGCGACCAGATGCTGGTGGAGGTGGCCCGCCGGCTAACGGCGTGCGTGCGGCCAGACGACACGGTGGCCCGGCTGGGAGGCGACGAGTTCGTCGTGCTCCTGACCGGATCCACGGATGCCGAGTCCGTCGCTGAGCGGATCGTGCAGTCGCTCAACGTTCCCGTCCGGATCGAAGGGTCCATGCTGCGGCCCAGCCTGAGCCTGGGGATCGCCTCCCTCAGCGAGGACGCGGTGGCTGCCTCCGAGCTACTGCGGCGCGCGGACGTGGCCATGTACGCGGCCAAGGCCGCGGGCAAGAACCGGTACATGAGGTTCAAGCCGGAGATGATGACGGCCCTGGTGCAGCGGACGGACATGGAGGCTGGCCTGCGGCTCGCCGTCGACAACGATGAGATCAGCGTGAGCTACCAGCCGGTTGTCTCGCCGCGGCTAGGTGAGGTGATCCAGTTCGAGGCACTGGCCAGGTGGGAGCGCGACGGCAGGAATGTGCCGCCGTCGCAGTTCATTCCGACGGCGGAGCGCAGCGGGCTGATCTCGGCGATCGGCCTGCGGATGATGCGGGAGAGTTTCTTCCAGCTCGGACCCTGGCTCTCGGGCAGTCCGGAGCGCTCACTGGCGGTGAATGTGTCCGGCGTGCAGCTGCGGGACTGCGATTTCGCCGGCAGTGTGCTGGGCATGGCCGAGTCCCACGGCATGGATCCCCGGCAGCTGGTGCTGGAGGTGACGGAGAGCGTGTTTTTCGACGCCGACGACCACGTGATCAGCCAGCTCGCGAGCCTGCGCAGCGCCGGCGTCCGGGTGGCCCTCGATGATTTCGGGACCGGATACTCGTCGCTGGGCCGGCTGCAGGACCTGCCGGTGGACGCGGTGAAGATCGACCAGTCCTTTGTCTCCATGGTCCGCACCGGCGCGGAGAAACTGCCGATCCTCAGCTCCATGATCAACATGGCCCACAGCCTGGGCCTTAGCGTCACGGCGGAGGGCATCGAAACCTCCGAGCAGGCCGCCTACCTGACGGACCTTCAGTGCGACGCCATGCAGGGCTACCTGTTCTCGGTGCCCGAATCCGAGACTGGCCTCGAGCAGGCCATCAGCCGCTCAACCGCAGCACTCGGGGCGCTTGAGGGGCTACGCCTGCGCCGCTGATTTCGAACGCGCCCTCACCTTTCGCCGTTTTTCTGCCGACGCCCCCTCAGTTACCGCAACGTTTTGACGAACGCCCCATCAGCTCCTGTCGCCTAAACCCAAACCCTCCCTCAGCTCCTGCCGCTTAAACGCAAACCCTCCCTCACCTTTCGCACGCCTCTGGGGCCTCTCTATTGGGGGACCTTTCTGGCGTCCCTCAAGGTAAGGCCAACCAGGAGGCGTGCGGATTGCCGGGGAGAACTGCGCACGACTATCGCGTGCTGCGTTCGCTCCGTAGTTCGTAAATGACTGCAGGACAGTTGGGGGGAAGCATGAACAGGAACCAGCCCCGGAGGGCGCTGGCTGCAGCGACGGCGTGGGCTGCGGGGGCTGATACCGGCCCCCGGACCGGGTGGACCTCAGGCGTTGTCGAGTTCAGGCCTGTCCACGGGTTCGCCGGCACTGACCAGTTCCAGGCTGCGTTCCCAAAACTTCCGGGCCAGCTCGGCGTCGTAAGCCTGACTGTTCGCCTTCGCCAGTGCACGCTTCGCGTAGTAGGCGCCGGGTACCCAGTCCCGGCCGGGCGTAGACGAGGCGAGCCACACGAGTGTGTCGGCGCCCTGCTCCGCCGGGAGCAGGAACCTGTTCAGCACGGTCTTGTAGGCGTGGCGGAACCAGCTCGTGGACTCTGCCGCGAAGTTGGTCGCCACGACGCCGGGGTGGAAGGCGGCCGCCGAGATGCCGTCTTTCCCGTAGCGGTTCTGAAGTTCGGCGGTGAACAGGATGTTTGCCAGCTTGGCGGTTCCGTACGCACGGTTGGTCGAGTAGTTTCGGGTCGAGTTGAGGTCCGCCAGATCGATTTGACCGAAACCGTTCGCAGCGCTTGAGGTGTTAATGATGGCGGCACGGCTGGCGGTGAGAAGTTCCAGCAGCTCGGTTGTGAGCAGGAACGGCGCCAGATGGTTGATCTGGAACGTCCTCTCGTGGCCGTCCACGGTCAGCTCGTGGCCGCGCATGATCCCGCCGGCGTTGTTCACCAGGACATCGATCCGCGGGTACCTCTCCCGCAACGCAGCGGCGAGCTGGCGCACCTGCCCCAGCTCGGCGAAGTCGCAGACGAAGTAGTCGGTACCCAGTTCTTTGCCCACCGCTGCGGTCTTCTCGGGGGAACGTCCGACGACGACGACCCGCTCGCCTGCGTTCGCCAGGTTCCGTGCGGCTGCTGCCCCGATGCCGTCGCTGGCTCCGGTGATAAGGATGGTGCGCTGGGGCATGAAGTGTCCTTCGATGGAGGTTGGCAGGGCAGCCGAGTGTGCTACCAACACACAACGGCGCCCGGCCGGGTAATGTTCCCCAGCCGGGCGCCGTCGGTGTTGCGTTGGGGCCTTTGCAGCTCCGTGCCTAGAAATTCAAGGCCGGCCGCAGGCTCAGTGCATTGCCTGCGTTGAGCAGCCGGGGGCCAATTCCCAGCATTTCCTCGGTGGAACGGAGAAGCGAGTAGTGACTGTAGGAACCCTGCACAGTGGTTCCGGGCACCACCGACGGCGCAACAATGAAGTTGGGCACTGGCGTGTCTTCGTCGAACACAACCGCTATTGCAGTCCGGCCGGCCTGGTAGGTGGGGCTGTTCAGGATGGCCGGGAGCCAGCCGGACAGCCACGTGTCACCAGTTGCGATGCTGCAGTCGTGCATGTCGTTGCAGACATTCGGCGTGATCAAGGAGAAGTTCGGCAACGTGTTGTTGGCCAGGTCGCGCTGGAGATTTCCCGATGCCGGTGTGCCGAGCGGGACATTATTGATAGCGCACGCCGCCCTATCCCCCGGACCCTGGTAATACGCTTCTGGGTTGTGCCGGACCGCGTACAGGCCCGAACCGCTCAACCGGCAATTCGAACTCATGGATTCCTCGTAGCTCTTGTAGGTCAGCCCAGCCGTCCTCACCTGCCGGAAAATATTGTCCGCCGTGATAGGCGGCAAATTGCCGGGATCCGAGTCGGAGGTCACGCCCTGCGTGCTGCCGGACGTCAAAGCCAAGTAGCTGGGAAGCGAAGGCAGACCCAGTCCGGCATCACTCCAGGTGGTCACGGAACCGCACTGCCGGGCAAGCTGGGTCATGTAGGGGGCATTCGCGCTCCCGATAACCTGCGAGTACGTCTTGTTCTCGAAAAGGAACCAGATCACGTGGTCGTACGTGGCCGGCGGAGCTGCCGTCTTACCGCAAGGGTTTGCGGCGGGCGGCGGTGGTGGCGGCGGGGGCGGAGGCGGTGGAGGCGGGGTCCCGTTGGTCGTGAGGACCAGCTGCGGCCTGTGTGCGGTGTCCGCAACCTCCTTCGAGGCGTAGATCACTCCGTCGGAGGACGTGTTGTTGATCCGGAAGGAGTACGTACCGTCACCTTTGATAATGCTGAAGACGTCAACCTCCACAAACGTGTTGGTCGGCGCGGACCCCACCGAAGCAATCACGGCCGCGTCAGCCGCCGGCGCATTGTTCCAGTTAATCGTGCTTTCGCCCCATGTCGTGTTCTGCACCCGCCGGAACTGGCCGCCAAGGTTGGACGGGTCAGCTATGAACAGCCGGAGCTTGGCACCGGTGACCGTGTTTCCGGTGCCAGCCACCGTGAATTTGAGGAATGACATCTCGATCGGGGAATTGTCTGCCTTCAGCCCGATCGCGGTGCCGAAGTTTGTGTTGGGTGAGTCCCGTTTGACCACCGCATCTGCGGAGGGACCGATCGTGACGGTAGCCGCCTGGGCCGCACCACCGATGAATGAAATAGCGGAGACAAACAGAAGCGTGGTAACTGCTGATAACCACTTGGCCGGAGAAAACCCGCGCCTGGAGCGCGCTCTTTCGCCTCTTCTCCGGCCAACTGGGAAGTCTGATCTGGAACGCATCAGGGACTCCTTTGTCCTATGGGCGCATCAGCGTCGATGCGCGTTGGAACACCGTAGCCCGATGCCATCGAGAAACAATGGAAATTTCTGGATTTACCCTGTGAAAACCTTGGTACCAGGCCGGAAAGTCCCCAATAGTCACCCCTTGATTCCCACGGAGAATTAGAGGCGAGAGCAGCATACCGGCTAAGCCGGTGTTAAATGCGGGAGGACCCCAACCTGGTGGTTGGGGTCCTCGACCTAATGGTTGTCCGGCGGTGACCTACTCTCCCACACCCTCCCGGGTGCAGTACCATCGGCGCTGTGGGTCTTAGCTTCCGGGTTCGGAATGGGACC
>NZ_JBHTXX010000033.1:0-76440 GCF_042791415.1 Arthrobacter sp. NPDC056691 | reverse complement strand
GCACAGGGCGTTCCCAGGTCTGGGAACGCCCTGTGCTGCTACCTACATGGGCTGCTAGATAGATGGGTCAGTCGGAGACGACGGACGTCTCCGCGCCCTGGCGGCGGGCCTTGCCCGCTTCCATCAGGGGCCCGACGACGGCGCGCAGCGCTGCCATCGAATCGTCCACTTCCATGAGCACCGGGTACTGGTACGCGATGAGGGCCAGCAGGTCACGGACCGCTGCCTGGGCCTCGTCGGCGTCCAGCTCCGGCTCGTGGCCGAGGAACACGTCGGAAGGGTGATCGGAACTGCCCTGCGCGTAGCTGATCGCGAAGGCCTGGATCCTGCCCTTGCGGCTGGCCGGCACGCCGGACCCGAAGGCGCTGGCTTTCGGGCCGCGCAGCACAATCGCGCCGTGCGCGCCGCTGAGCTCATCAAGGAACAGCCGCTGCACGGTGCCGATGCCCAGTTCGCCCGGGCTGTCCCAGCCGTGGACGGACGAGTAGTACCGGCCCACGACGTCGGAAAGCTCCACCGAACCGGTGGCCAGGTCCTCGATGCGCTCCGACGCCGCTTCCTCGGAACCGTCGCCGAAGACCGGGAGTTTCAGGGCCGCCGGCTCCACCACGACGAGCCGGGTGTGCTGGATGGGGGTGAGCCCCGCCGCCTCCGCGAAGGCGGCGCCGGTGGTGCCCGGCTCCACCTTGCAGCGCAGACGGGTAACGCCCGACGGCGATCCCTCCGCCTCACGGCGCAGCATCATGAGCAGTGTGGAACCGATGCCGGCCCGGCGGTGGTCCCTGGCCACTTCGACGTACACCCACAGCCGCTCCGGGTGCAGGCTGGCCTCGTGGACAACACCGGCGGCAACGGGGATCGCCACGCCGTCAACGAGGTCCTCGGCCACGATGCAGCGCCGCCACGGCGCGTTGCCGGAGGGCGCGAGGGTGCCGCGGAACTGCCCCGCCTGGTCGGTTTCCGGGTCGCCCCAGACTTCAAGCAGGGCGAGGTCGTCGCCTTCGCGCCATTCGCGGTATTGGATCGCCACGGCTAGGCGCCGATCAGCCGTGCGGCCAGGTAGCCCTCCACCTTGTCCAGGGACACGCGTTCCTGGCTCATGGTGTCGCGTTCACGGATGGTGACCGCCTGGTCTTCGAGCGTGTCGAAGTCCACGGTGATGCAGAACGGGGTGCCGATCTCATCCTGGCGGCGGTAACGGCGGCCGATGGCGCCGGCGTCGTCGAAGTCGATGTTCCAGTTCTTGCGCAGCTGGGTGCCCAGGTCCTTGGCCTTCGGGGAGAGGTCCTCGTTGCGGCTGAGCGGCAGCACCGCGGCCTTCACCGGGGCGAGCCGCGGGTCCAGCTTGAGCACGGTGCGGACGTCCACGCCGCCCTTGGCGTTGGGGGCCTCGTCCTCGGTGTAGGCGTCGATGAGGAAGGCCATGAAGGACCGGGTCAGGCCGGCGGCGGGCTCAATCACGTACGGGGTGAAGCGTTCGTTGGTGGCCTGGTTGAAGTAGCTGAGGTCCGTGCCAGAGGCCTTGGCGTGCGTGGAGAGGTCGAAGTCCGTGCGGTTGGCGATGCCTTCCAGCTCGCCCCACTCGGAGCCCTGGAAGCCGAAGCGGTACTCGATGTCCGTGGTGCCCTTGGAGTAGTGGCTGAGCTTTTCCAGCGGGTGCTCGAAGAAGCGCAGGTTTTCCTCGCGGATGCCCAGGCCGGTGTACCAGGACATGCGCTCCTTCATCCAGTACTGGTGCCACTCTTCGTCCGTGCCGGGCTCCACGAAGAATTCCATTTCCATCTGCTCGAACTCACGGGTGCGGAAGATGAAGTTTCCGGGCGTGATCTCGTTGCGGAAGGACTTGCCGATCTGGCCGATGCCGAACGGCGGCTTCTTCCGGGAGGTGGTGAGCACGTTGTTGAAGTTCACGAAGATGCCCTGCGCGGTTTCCGGGCGCAGGTAGTGCAGGCCTTCCTCGCTGGCCACCGGGCCCAGGAAGGTCTTCAGGAGGCCGGAGAATTCCTGCGGCTCGGTCCATTCGCCGCGGGTTCCGCAGTTGGCGCAGGCGATGTCCTTGAGGCCGTTCTCGGCGGGGCGGCCCTTCTTCTCCTCGTATTCCTCTTCGAGGTGGTCGGCGCGGTAGCGCTTGTGGCAGGAGAGGCACTCGACGAGCGGGTCGGAGAAGACGTCAACGTGGCCGGAGGCTTCCCATACCTGGCGGGGCAGGATGACGGAGGAGTCCAGGCCCACCACGTCCTCGCGGCCGCGCACCACGGACTGCCACCACTGGCGCTTGATGTTTTCCTTCAGCTCGGCACCGAGGGGTCCGTAGTCCCAAGCGGAACGCGAGCCTCCGTAGATCTCGCCAGCCTGGAAAACGAAGCCTCTCCGCTTGGAAAGGGAAATGACCTGGTCGAGGACGGATTTTGCTGCCATGGGGAACTCCAATTTCTACAGGGCCGCTGGGTGCGGTCCGCGGTGTCTCTGGCCCTGGACCGCGGCTGGATGCCGGGCGGGGGCGTGTGCAAGGGAAAAACTGTGCAGGAAGCTGCGAGTCCTAGCCTACCGGGACCTGCCTCCGGAAGGTGCCTCACCTCAGGAAGGCACCCTCACCTCCGAAGGGCGCCCCTGGGCCAGGGCAACGTGGCCACGACGATGGCCGCCAGCGTCAGCAGAGTCCCCAGAACCGTGGCTGCCTGCACCACGGTGCCCGGCGTGGGCACCAGCAGGTCCAGGCCGAGCGACCCCAGCAACTGCCCGGCGATCATGCCGAGTCCCGTCACCAGCACGCCGAGGCTGCGCACCAGCAGCGCACCCAGGCCGATGAACACGCAGCCCATGGGCCCGCCGAGGTAGTACCACCACTCCCCCGGCAGCGGGTTGGCCGGCCCGGCGACGGCCACCTTGACGGACCAGGCAACCCACAGCACGCAGGTGCCGGCGATGAAGTTGACCAGCGTGGCCGCGATCGGCGTCCCGTAGTGCATGGTGGCGGTGCCATTCATGGCTTGCTGGAAGCTCATGAGGAAGCCTGCAAGAACCGGCAGGATGATCGGCAGCAGGAGCGCCGTGGGATCGGCCGCCCCGGCGCCCGCGGCGCCTGCACCGGCCGCGCCCGCAATACCGCCGGCGAAGCGCGGTGAAACGGCCCACGAGACCGCCGCGATGGTGAGGATGCAGCCGATGACGCGGATGCCGGTCACTGACTTCTTCCCGGCCGGGCCGATGCCCAGGCGGTCCACGAGCAGGCCGCTGAGCGTTTGTCCCGTGACGGTGGCCACGGTGAAGAGGGCGATGCCCAGCAGCCCCACCGTGAAGGACTGCGCGAAGACGAAGAAGGCGCCGATGCCGCCGGCGAGCGCGTAGTACGGCGGGAAGCGGCGTTCACGCAACGCGGGCAGGATCCGGGCGAGGCCCGCCCTCCCGCGCGGAGCCAGCAGGGACACGATGACCATCACGATCAGCCCGGTGCTGAAACTCACGACGGCGGCGGCGATGCCGTCACCGAGGCGGGCGCCAAGGGCCCCGTTGATGCGCCCCTGGACGGGAATCGCAAGGCCGGAGGCCACGGCCATCGGAAGGCCCACGGCAAGGGGCAGCCGGGGTGCATGGGTCATTCGTTTCACCTTACGTCAGGCATGATTACTGGTATGAGCAACCCGGAAATCGAAGAGATCCCCATCCGCGACACCATGATCCGCCTGGGCCAGCTCCTGAAGCTCGCCAACCTCGTGGAGGACGGAGTGGAGGCAACGGAGCTGATCAAAAACGGCCTGGTCAAGGTCAACGGTGAGATCGACGACCGGCGCGGCCGGCAGCTTCACAACGGGGACACGGTGACGGTGAACGGCCAGACCGTCCGGATCAGCGCCCCCCAGGGTTAAAAAAAGCTACTGCTTCAGCACCTCGTGGGTGAGGAACTCGGACACGTGCCCGACTTCCTGGGCGTTGATGCCGTGCCACATGCCCGTGTAAAGGACCTTGGTCAGCTTCACGTGCTTGCGCACCCACCCCATCGTGTACTCGATCTTGTCCGGCGTGATGACCGGGTCCTGCTGGTCCCGGCCCCAGAACAGCGGCACCGTTCCGTCCAGTTCGGCGTCCCTGAACCCGCCGTCGGAATCCGCATTGACCACAAAACCTGAAAGCCCGACGACGGCGGCAAAGTCAGCGGGCCGCTGCCGCAGCAGCGTGGTGGCCATGGCCATCCCCATCGAGAACCCGAGCAGCGTGACGGACGGGTGGTTGGCTTTGACCGTGTCCAGCCAATCCAGGACGTACACCGAAGCTGCCTTGACGGCGTCGACTGAATATTCGATCGAGCCGGTCAGCGGGAACCAGGAAAAGCCCGGCCCCATGGCGATGGGTGCCCGGACCGAGGCCACCGCGAAGTCGTCCGGGAGCATGTCGGCCAGGCTGAGGAGGTCCTGCTCGTTGGCGCCGTAACCGTGCAGCAGGACCAGCAGTGGTTTGCCGGCCCTGGCTTCCTCGGGCTTGGACCACAGAACAACGGGGGCAGGAAAGGAGTCGGCTAAAGTCATGGCTCCATTCTTACAGTTACCCACAGGTAACAACCTACGGTGGCGTAGCCAAGCGGTGACGGTACAGGATGGGAGGGTGAGCGGAACCGAACCCATGCAACAAGCCCCAGAGCCCATGGTAGGAACGGATGAGCCTGCTGCCCGCCACCCCTGGAGCCGGTACGTGGCCATGGGTGATTCCTTCACCGAAGGAATCGGCGACCCCGAACCCAGCAGCCCGGGCGGCTACCGCGGCTGGGCAGACCGGGTGGCGGAAGAGCTTGGAAGGGGCCATGAGGATTTCGCCTACGCAAACCTCGCCGTGCGGGGACGGCTGCTGCAGCAGATCATCGACCAGCAGCTGGCGCCCTGCCTGGCCCTCAAGCCTGACCTGGTGACGCTTTCCGCCGGCGGCAACGACCTCATCCGACCCGGCGGCGACCCCGATGTCCTCGCCGAACGGCTCGACCCCGTGGTGCAGATCCTGGCGATGAGCGGCGCCACCGTGGTGCTGTTCAACGGCCCGGACACAGGATCGTCGGTGCTGGGCCGGATCCGCAGCAAGGTGGCCATCTACAACGAGAACCTCCGCACCATCGCCGCCCGGCACGACGCGGTCATCGCCGACATGTGGTCCCTCCGGCAGCTGAAGGACCCGCAAATGTGGAACGAGGACCGGCTGCACTTCTCGCCGTTGGGACACCACACCATTGCCGCCATGGTGCTCGAGGCCCTGAACGTCCAGCACAGCCTCGAGCCGCTCGCGCCGAAGCCGCTGCCGCCGCGCAGCTGGCGCGAGGCCCGCAGCGAAGACCTCGTCTGGGCACGGGAGTATTTTGTGCCGTGGGTGGTCCGGCGCCTGCGCCACAGGTCATCCGGCGACGGCATCACCCCCAAGCGGCCGACGCCGGGACCCGTCTTCGGTCTGGGGGTTCCGTTGGGTTCGGGCGAGGGGCCCTTGGGTTCGGGCGAACGGCCGTTGGGCCTGGGTGATCCCGTCCGGCAGTAGTTTGGCTGAGGTGCCAGGGGTGACTGAACTGCCAAAGGTGAGGAGCGGCGTCGGGCATGGAACCACGTGAGGTGCTGCGGACCCGGCTCGCCGGCCAGCAGCTGTGGGAGCGCCGGGCAGCGACGGCGGAGGAAGCCCTGAAGAACCTGCTGGCCGTACAGGCGCAGGAGTTTCCCTATGCGCGCTGGTCCCTGGCCCAGCGGACGACGGGTGCCACCGCGGAGGATGTGGAGCAGGCGGTTGCCGACGGACGGATTCTCCGGACCCATATCTTGCGGCCCACCTGGCATTTCGTGCACCGCGACGACCTGCCGTGGTTGCGTGCCCTTTCCGAGCCCCGGCTGCACCAGGTAAACGGCGGCACGTACCGCAGGACCGGAATCGACATTGGCGCAGCGGCCAGGAGCGCCGACGTCCTGGCGGCAGCGGTGGCCGGCGGAGTGCACCTCACCCGGGAGCAGCTGGCCGCCAGGCTGCAGGGTGCAGGCTTCCCGGGCAAGGGACTCGCCCTCGCGTACCTGATCATGCATGCCGAGATCAGCGGGGTGCTGGTGAGCGGCACGCCCGTCCGAAGTGCCGGCGGAGCGCTGCGGCAGACGTATGCAGCCTTCGATGAGCGCGTGGCCGGGGGCGCCCCGGCCGCTGTGCTCTCGCGGGAGGAGTCGTTGGCGGCCCTGGCGCTGAGGTATTTCGGGAGCCGCGGGCCTGCCACTGTCCGGGACTGCGCGGACTGGTCGGGACTCACGATGACAGATGTGCGCAAGGGGTTGGCGCTGGCGGAGGAGATTGCTCCGGGCGCCATCGTTGCCGCCAGCTTCGACGGCGCGGAATTCTATCTCCGGCCGCCGGAGTGTGGGGCGGAGGCGTTGGGGCTGCGCAAGGAAGCGGGGCGCGGGGCACCAACGCAGCGCGGCGGATCAACGCGGCCCCGTCATGGCCTGCCGCAGATCGACCTGGTCCAGTGCTACGACGAATACATCATGGGCTATTCCGTCTCACGGCATTATTTCGGCGGAACCGCGCCGGCCTATCCCTTTGGCGACAATCCCATGCATGTGGTCCTGCTCGACGGACTGCTGGCGGGCTCCTGGCGGCATTCGCTGGTCCGGCGGGGGTCCGCCACAGAGCGCTGCGAGCTGGACATCCGTATGTCCCGGCCCGTGGGACATGCCGCCGAACAGGCGGTGGACGTGGCGGTGGCCAGGTACGGGGACTTCCTTGGCATGCCGACACTCCGGATCCCGGTGGGCACCTGACGTCCCCTGCAGCGTTCCCGTGCGGCTGTCCCGTGCAGGCGTGCGCTCCGGACGCTGGCGCGCTCCCTCACAGGACTAAGCTGGAATGGACACTCACTGAGAGGCCCCACCGTGCTCGACTTGTTTTTCTGGATCATCATTCTGGCCGTCCTGGTTCCCATGGGCATGCGGATGTACCGGAGGTCGGTCCAACGGCGGAACCAGGGGCCCGGCCTGCCCGGGCAGTACCCCGACCAGTTCCCTAACAACGGCGAGGACCAGTTCGGCAACCAGCCGAGCAGCCCGTTTGGTGGCCCGTTCCAGAACCGCCCGGACAACCGGCCGCGGGACGGCTACACGCAGCAGGACTACTTCGGCGGCGGACTTGGATTCCCCCAGCGCAGTGGACGTGAAGAGCTTCCGCCCCTGAATCAGCCCTACCCGGATCAGCAGTACCCGCCATACCCCCAGCCTGGCCCGAACCAGTCATATCCGAACCAGCCGTACCCCAGCCAGACTGGCCCCGGCGGAGCTGGTGTTCCGCCTTGGCAGCAGGGACCGGTTCCCTACGAGGACAGCCCGGAATACCGGGCCAACCCGCCCCAGCCACAACAACAGAGCCCGGCCCCGACCACTGGGGCAGCCCCTGCAACTCCCCCGCCGCCGTCGGCTCCGCAGGGGTTCCGTGCACGGAAACTGGCTGAGCTGGACCAGCAGTACAGCGACGGCAAGATCTCCATGGAGGAGTACATGGCCCGGCGCAACGACATCATGAACGGCTAGCCGGCGACGGTCATGGTCACCGGGCCGCCGTTGCGGGTCGAGCGCTAGCGTGATGGGTCGAGCCTGAGCGTGATGGACGACGCCGTCTGCGGTCCGCCGCACGGACCCGGCTCACGTGCCGGTTGCCAGTCCATTGGCACCTTCCTTTCCGCGAGGGTTTTGCCCGCGGAGTCGAGCGTCCGGACAGTAACAGTCCCGGGATTATCCGTCTCAAATCCAAAACGCCAAGATTCCGCGCCGGTTTTCTCAACTGTGATTCGGCGTTCGACCGGTCCAAGGCCCGGGGGGAACCCGAGACCATTGGCCCCGGTTGGAGTAGCAGTGGCGGTTGGAAGAACGGGTTCCGGGGCTGGCCGGGCCGTTGCCTGCGAACACGCGTCCGGAGCGCACAGCTGCACCCAGGCCACGTTTCGGGTGTCCCCGTCCAGGATCACATTGACCGAGTTGATCCAGGCCATTGCCGGGCACGTGGCCCCGCATCCCGTCACCGGCAGGAGAACCGGCAGTAGGAGTGCGAGGCATGCAGTGGGTCTCAGCCGCGGCATGCGGACAGCTTAGATCCGGCCACGCCCGGAAGATAGGTGCCCAATACGGAGCGCCTTCGGACCGGTCCCTGATGGCTGGCTGACCGGCACGGGCGGAACCCCCGCCCCCGAAGTCCGCCTACGCTACAAGCGGATCCTGATGACGCGCACGGTCGAGGGATCTGGCGCGCTGAAGCAGCTCCCGCTTGCGGCCACGGCGAGTCGCCATAGCCCGGGTCCCCGCCCGGAGCGGCGGTGCAGCCGAGTGGTAGGTGTCGGGTGACCGGGGATCAAAATTGTTGGCCATGGCAGGGTCATTGAGCCTGGCCATTATCTGTGGTGGCCAGTGTGGTGGTTCCCAGTCGGGTTGTTCGCTGGAGTAATGCCTGCCGGTGGATGAGGTCCAGCCGGGTGGGTCGTTGGCGCTGGCAGCGGTGGGTGTCCAGGTAGAGCCGTGTTTGAGCCGGTGATGTTTAGGGCACGGTTGGCCGAGGTTGCTGATCCCAGTGGGTCCGCCGCGTGCCCAGGCGAGGAGGTGGTCGGCGTCATTGTCCAGGGAGTGGTTGTTGCAGGCCGGGAACGAGCACTTGGCGTCCCGGAGCCGCAGCCATTGGCGCAGCGGCTTCGGGATCCGGTAGCTGGTTCGTCCGATTTCCAGGGGCACGCCGTCACGGGGGTCGGTGAGCACCCTGCGGAATGACGATGCCCCGTCGGCGACGAGCGCACGGGCCATGGAGGGCGGGATCGGCCCGTAGCCGTCGAGCATGGCCGTTTCCTCGGTCAGGCCGAGCAGGGACAGCGCCGGCACGGTGATCAGGACCTGCGCCGCGGGCGAGGGCACACGGCTGGCCGGCACAAGGGCCGCCGGTGCGCCGTCAACAGTACTGCCGCCGGAGTGGTGGCTCCCCCGTCCACCCGCTGCGCCGCCAAACCCGGCACCATCTGGCGCCCCGTAGATGATTTCGTCAGTGCTGCTGGCCGCCGTGTGTTCGTGCCCTGCGGTGAGGAGCCAGGTCGCGGCGACGTCGGCGCGGAGCTGGGTGAGGGTCCTGGCCTCGCCCGGTCCCTGCATGGCCCGGGCTGCGGCGGTGCTGCGGTCCCAGATCCCCGCAGCCTGGTCCGCGGGCAGGTAGGCCGAGAACCAGGCCATGCCATCCTGATCCGGACAATATTCCACCCGCCGGTCCGCCGCGCTGCGGGCGTGGCGTTTTTCGATGCTGACCGGGTGGTGCCGCTCCCGCCAGGTGCGGACCTTCGCCCGGAACCGGCACGGGACGAGGTCGCCGGCTTGCATGCCCCGCGCCGCGTTCGGAGCGGCGGGGTCGAGGAAATGCGCCTCCAACGCTGCCGCCCCGGCGGGGTCAAGATTCACGGTCTCCTCCACCATGATCCGGGCGTGCTGCCACGAAATGGTGCCGGCCCGGAGCGCGGACAGCGTCAGCGGCAGGTCCGTGGTCAGCACATGGGCCTCTGACAGCAGCGCACCCGCGGCGCGTTCGCTGATGGTCAGGACACCCGCCACTTCGGCGGTCACGGCCATGTCCCTGACGGTGCGGTCCTGCGGGGAAGCGGCCGGCGGCGTCATGGCTTTCTCAGCGTTGGCGTAGCCGGCGACGAGCTGCACCTTCAGGGCAGCGAGGCGGGCCTCCACTTTGGCCAGCTCGGCCAAACCGTCAAGGTGGGCGTCGGCCTGGTCCCGCAGCGGATCAGCCGCGCCCGACGCCTGGCCGCCCGTCACGGGGACGTTTCCCGTGGCGAGATCAACGAAAGCAGCCAGTGCAGAAGTAGAGGCGTCGATGGCCTCCATCATCTCCACAGCTGCACTGCTTTCCATACCCGAAGCATCTCACCGGCCACTGACAATTTAGCGACATGGGGTTGCACCCGGAAAAGGGACAGCCCGCGGCCCGCTGCTTGTGGCTGCGGGACGCGGGCTGAGGCGCAGGCCGGTCGTAACCGGCCCAAACTCAAGGTCTGATGTAAACCGAGTTTCGAGTTTAGTCGATCTGCGGGAACCCCAGGTCAATCACCGAGGTGGACGGATCCGGCCAGCGGGTGGTCACCACTTTGCCCCGGGTATAGAACCGGATGCTGTCCGGGCCGTACATGTGCGTGTCGCCGAACAGCGAGTTCTTCCAGCCGCCGAACGAGAAGGTGCCCACCGGTACAGGGATGGGGACATTGACGCCCACCATGCCGGCATCGACGTCGAACTCAAACTGCCGTGCCGCCCCGCCATCGCGGGTGAAGATGGCCGTGCCGTTGCCGAACTCGTTCTCGTTGACCAGCCGGACGGCGTCGGCGTACGTGCCGACTCGGACTACCGACAGGACCGGGCCGAAGATCTCGTCGTCGTACACCTTCATGCCGGGCTTCACGTGGTCCACCAGGCTGACGCCGATGAAGAAGCCGTCCGAATCGAACGGCTGCGAGCGGCCGTCGACGACGACCGTGGCTCCCTCGTTTTCGGCTCCCGCAACGTAGGAGGCCACGCGGTCCCGGTGTTCCGCGGTGATCAGCGGCCCCATCTGGGAGGCCGGATCGGTTCCCGGACCGATCTTGAGGCCCGCCATGCGGCTGGAAATCGCCTCGACAAGGTCGTCGGCGATGTTGCCCACCGCCACGAGGACGCTGACGGCCATGCAGCGTTCGCCCGCCGAACCGTAGGCCGCGGAAACCGCGGCGTCGGCAGCCATGCCCAGGTCGGCGTCGGGCAGCACCACCATGTGGTTCTTCGCCCCTCCCAGCGCCTGGACGCGCTTGCCGTGGTCGGCTGCCCGCTTGTAGATCGACTGCGCGATGGGCGTGGAGCCGACGAAGCTCACCGCTTTCACGTCGGGGTGCTCGAGCAGGACGTCAACAGCTTCCTTGTCCCCCTGGACCACGTTCAGCACGCCGGCCGGCAGCCCCGCTTCGGCAAAGGCTTCGGCGATGAAAATGGCGGCCGACGGATCCTTCTCACTCGGCTTCAGAAGCACGGTGTTGCCGCAGGCCAGGGCGCTGCCGATCATCCACAGCGGCACCATGGCCGGGAAGTTGAACGGCGTAATGCAGGCCACGACGCCCACCGGCTGGCGGACGGAGTGGACGTCGATGCCGCTGGAGACCTGCTCCGAGCGCTCACCCTTGAGCATGTGGGACAGGCCGGTGGCGAACTCGATGTTCTCCAGGCCCCGGGAGATTTCACCTTCGGCGTCGGAAAGGACCTTGCCGTGCTCACTGGTGAGAATCGCCGCGAGCTCGGGCTTGCGCTGGTTCAGGATCTCGCGGACCCGGAAGAAGATGTTGGTGCGCTTGGCCAGGCTCGTGGCCCGCCACGCCGGGAGCGCGGCGCGGGCGGCTGCGATGGCTTCCCCGGTCCGCGACGCCGAGGCGAGCGCCACCTGCTTCTCCTGTTCGCCGGTGGCAGGGTTGAAGACGGGGCCGAAGCGGTCTGCGTCGCTGACGCGGCTGCCGTTGATGAAATGGGGAATGGTTTCCACGGGAAGTCTCTTTTCGTGCGTTGCTTGGAGGTGTAACTGGAGATTGTGTCCTGAAGGGCCGGGCTACTTGGCCGAGTCCAGCGAGCCGTCGGCGAGCTTGATGATCATCGAGCAGTCCTTGCCCGCTTCGCCGGCGTCGATGAGCTGCTGGAACAGCCGCTGGACATGCTTGCCGATCTCGAGCGGCGTCCCGGTGTCCTCGGCGGCACTGATGGCGAGGCCGATGTCCTTGTTGGCCAGTTCGGTGGTGAAAGTGGGTGCGAAGTCATTGTTGGAGGCGGCCGTGGCCACCACGCCCGGCACCGGATACCAGGTCCGCAGTGCCCAGGAATCGCCGGAGGAAACGGACGCGATATCCCAGAAGACCTGCTTGTCCAGGCCCAGCCGGTCTGCCAGGACGGCACCCTCGGCGGTGGACGCCAGGTTGATGAAGAGCATCAGGTTGTTGCAGATCTTGGCCGCCTGGCCGGTGGTGGCGCCGCCGGTGGGAATGATGTTGGCTGCCATCGGGCCGATGAAGCCGGTGGCGTCTGCGACCGCGCCCGCTTCCCCGCCCACCATGAAGGTCAGCGTCCCGGCCCGGGCCCCGCTCATGCCGCCGGACACCGGGGCATCCACGAAGCGGAAGCCGGCGGCAGCGGCGGCGTCGTGCAGTTCCTGGGCGGACGCGATGTCGATGGTGGAGGAGTCCACCAGCAGCGTGCGGGTGTCCGCATGGGCCAGGACGCCGTCTTCGCCGAGGTACACGGCGCGGGCGTGCTCACCCTTGGGCAGCATGGTGAACACCACGTCCGCGCCGTCGGCGGCCTCGGCAATGCTGCCTACCGGCTTGACGCCGGCCTCCTCGGCGGCGGCGAGCGCCGCGGGATTGAGGTCAAAGCCGCGGACATCGTGCCCGGCCTTCGCCAGGTTCGCGGTCATGTTGCCACCCATGTTTCCGAGGCCGATCCAACCGATGACTGCCATTCGTAAGCTCCTTTGCTACGGATCCGGCCGCCGGGGCCGGAAGGTCCGTGTCCACGATCACACCCTGCTAGAGTGCAATCAAGGGGAAAAATTACAGACGGTATGTGCACTGATGCACATGAGAGGAAGGCTTGCCGTGGACCTGAGGCGGCTTCCGAGCCCGGACGACCTGCTGATCCTGCTGACAGTTGCCCGCCTGGGCAGGTTCAACGCGGTGGCGGAAACGCTCGGCACCACCCACACCACCATCTCCCGCCGGATCCTCGCCCTGGACAAGCAGCTGGGCGGGCGCACCCTCGAACGCAGCCCGCACGGCTGGGAACTGACCCAGCTGGGCGCGTCCGCGGTGGAGGCGGCGGAAGCCATCGAGAGCACGCTCGGATCGCTCTCCGGCCTCATCAGCCAGGACCAGAGCGCCCTGTCCGGGCTGGTGCGCGTGGCGACGACGGACGGGGTTGGGGCCGTGTTCGTCACCCCGGCACTGGTCCGGCTGCAGCAGGAAAATCCGCAGCTGAACATCGAGATGCTAAGCGCCACGCGGAAGGTCAGCCAGAACAGATCCGGCGTGGACCTGGAAATCGTGGTGGGCCGGACCGACGTCAGCAACGCCCAGACCATCTTCCTGAGCAATTACTACCTGCGCCTCTACGCCAGCCCCGGCTACGCCGCGGAACACGGACTGCCGGAAACGCTCGACGACGTGGGGCAGCACGGCTTTGTGTCTTACGTTGAGTCTGCGCTCCAGGTGGCAGAATTGGGACACCGCTGGTCCTCGCAGCTGCCGATGCCCAGCTCAAGCTTCCAGGCCACGAGCGTGTTCGCACAGGTGGAGGCGGTGCGGCAGGGCGCGGGCATCGGGCTGCTGCCGAACTTCATGGTGGCCGGGCAGCCGGACTTCGTTCCGGTCCTCGCGGACGACTTCCAGCGTCAGCTGCCCATCTGGGCGGTGGCACGCCCCGAGTCCCTCCGCTCGGCCGCGGTTCAGGCCGTCATCGCATCACTCAAGGAGGAAGTGAAATCCCGGGCAGGGCTGCTGGCGGGCTGACGCACCGGAGAACCGGCACGCCAGCACCGCCGACGCCGCAGCAGTGCGGCCGCCGGGCCACGCACCTCAGGCTTGGAACAGCCGCCGCACCACCTGCCCGGACGCCAGCGCATCCAGCCCCTCGTTGATCTCGGTGAGTGGCCTGGTGTCCGTGTGCAGCAGCTCCACCGGCAGCTTGCCCTCGCGCCAGTAGCCCAGGTAGAGCGGGATGTCCCGCCCGGGAACGGCGTCGCCCATGTACGAACCCAGCAGTACCTTGCCGGCCCCGGCGAACTGCAGCGCGGGGACCGTCAGCTCGGCTGACGGATGGGGCAGGCCGACCGAAACCACGGCGCCGCCCCGGGTCACGTGCCCCAGGCAGGCGGCGATCACGCCGGCGGAGCCGACGGCTTCGATGGCGACGTCGACGCCGTCGCCCGCGGCATCCGCGATGAGCCTGGCTGCGTCCTCGGGCGTTCCCACCGCTGTCGCGCCGCAGTCGAGGGCGAGCTGGTGCTTGCCGGGATTGGGGTCGATGGCGATCACGCTGCCCGCCCTGGCGAGGGCGGCGGCCATGACAGCCGAAAGCCCCACCGCCCCGAGCCCGAAAACGGCCACCGACTGGCCGGCCGTGACAGCGGCAGTGTTCAGCACGGCTCCCATGCCGGTGAGCACAGCGCAACCGAACATCGCCGCGACAGTGTCAGGGACGTCGTCGTCAATCACCACCACCGACTCCCGGGCCACCACGGCATAATCGGCGAAAGCCGAGACGCCCAGGTGGTGGTTGATCCGCTCCCCCGCCGGTGTCCGCAGCAGCGCCTCGCCGTGCAGCAGGTCGCCCGAGCCGTTGACCTCGGCCGCCCGGTGGCAGAGCGCGGGGCGGCCGGACCTGCAGGCGCGGCAGTCCCCGCAGCTCGGCACGAAGACCAGCACCACATGGTCGCCGACCGATACATCGGAGACGCCCCCGCCGACAGACACCACCCGCCCCACCGCCTCGTGGCCCAGTGCCATGGGCAACGGCCGGACCCGGGAACCGTCCACCACGGAAAGATCGGAATGGCACAGGCTGGAATACGTGATCGCCACACCAAGCTCGCCGGCACGCGGCTCCGGCCGCTCCAGCTCCTGCACCACGAGGGGCCGGGCCTCGGCGTAGCTGGGCTCCTGCGATGCAGTAGCCGTATGGGGGACGGTGGAGTAGAGGACTGCTGCTTTCATGGGAAAGCCGGATCTACTTCTTGCCGGCCGCGAGCAGGTCGGCGGTGCCCCGGGCGTCCGCTGCGTCCACGTCGTGGAGCGAGACGCCGCGGGTTTCCTTGAGGAAGAACACCGCGACGGCGGTGATGGCGCAGGCGATCAGCAGGTAGATGGCCACCGGAACGGAGGACTTGTAGGTGCCCAGAAGCGACGCTGCGATGATCGGGGCCAGCGAACCGGCGACGATGGAGGTCACCTGGTAGCCCAGCGAGACGCCGGAGTAGCGCATCCGGGTGGGGAACATTTCCGCCATGATCGCCGGCTGGCCGGCGTACATGAGTGCGTGGAACAGCAGGCCGATCATGATGGAGGCCAGGATGATCACGTCGTTCTTGGTGTCCATCATCGGGAAGGCGAAGAAGCCCCAGGTTGCGCCCAGGATGGCGCCGGCCATGTAGACCGGCTTGCGGCCGAAGCGGTCAGACAGCTTGCCAACCAGCGGAACGGCGGCGAAGTGCACGGCGTGGGCAACCAGCAGCAGGAGCAGGATCCGCGTCGTGTCGGCCTGGACCACGGTCTTGAGGTAGGTGATGGAGAACGTCACCACCAGGTAGTAGAGGATGTTCTCCGCAAACCGCAGGCCCATGGCGGTGAAGACGCCGCGCGGGTAGCGCTTGAATACCTCGGCAACACCGTAGCCCTTGTGCCCGGCCTCGACCTCTTTGCGGGCTTCGAGGAAGATCGGGGCGTCGTTGACCTTGGTGCGGATGTAGTAGCCGATCAGGACGATCACCGCGGAGAGCCAGAACGCCACGCGCCAGCCCCAGCCGAGGAACGCTTCCTGGGTCAGCGTGGAGGACAGGATGAACAGCACGGCCGTGGCGAGCAGGTTGCCCATGGGCACGGCGGACTGCGGCCAGCTGGCCCAGAAACCGCGGGACTTGCTGGGGCTGTGCTCGGCCACGAGGAGGACCGCGCCGCCCCATTCACCGCCGACAGCAAAGCCCTGGGCAAACCGCAGGAAGACCAGGAGCGCGGGCGCCCAGTACCCGATCTGCTGGAACGTCGGCAGGCAGCCCATGAGGAAGGTGGAAACACCCACCAGGATGATGCTCAGCTGCAACAGCTGCTTGCGGCCGAACTTGTCGCCGAAGTGGCCGAAGACGATCCCGCCGATCGGGCGGGCAACGAAGCCGACGGCGTATGTGAGGAAGGCGGCGATGATGCCGTCCAGCTCGGTGCCGGCGTTGGGGAAGAAGGCCTTGCCGAAGACCAGGGTGGCGGCCGAGGCGTAGAGGAAGAACTCATACCACTCCACGACGGTGCCGGCCATGGACGCCGTGACAACTTTTTTGAGGCCTGAGGCCTTGACGTCGGTTTCTTCTGCACGCCTTACGGCGGAGCTTTCCGTACTCATTGCGAACTCCTTCGGCGTCTTCCTCGACACCACGGGGACCAGTCGGTGGCGAATGGGTGTGATGCGCACCACGAACGCCGGATTCAACGAGTATGGTCTGCCGATGACGCAAGCTCAACGCCAAATAGTGCAGGGCGCATCTGCATAAATGCACACGTACGCCGGCGGCGTTGCCACGATGCGGCCGGCTCCGGTCCCAAGGACGGCTCCGGAATCAGTTGAGGAAATGTTCCCTGAGCTGGGCGTTCAGCTGGCCGATCTCCGTGAGGAAGCCATCGTGGCCGATCGGCGAATCGATCATGTGCACGTCCACATTCCCGGGCAGGGCCTCGGCGAGTTCCATCGACTGGGCGGGAAAGTACAGCCGGTCCGTCTCGACGGCGGCCACGAAGAAGTTGGCGGTGACCCGGGCCAGGGCTTCCTTGAGTGTCCCCCGCCCGCGGGTGACGTCATGGCTCATGAGTGCTTCCGTCAGGGCGATGTAACTGTTGGCGTCGAAGCGCCGGACGAGCTTGTTGCCCTGGTGGTCGAGGTAGCTCTCCACCTGGTAACGGCCGCGGCCCGCCAGGGCATCGGCCTGCAGCGGCTCTTCAGCGGCCTGGGCGTTCCTGCCGAACCGGAAATCGAGTTCGTAGGCGGACCGGTAGGTGATGTGGGCAATCCGCCGGGCGAGCGCCAGGCCCTCTTCGGGTTCCGGGCCGCCGTAGTAGTCGCCCCCGCTGAAGTGGCGGTCCTGCCGGATGGCAAGGGTCTGCGCCTGCGCGAAAGCGATTTGTTCGGCGGTGCTCCTGGCACCGACGGAGATGACGCCGCAGCGGCGCACCCGCTCCGGGAAAGTCACTGCCCATTCGAGCGCGCGTGCCCCGCCCATGGATCCGCCCACCACGGCGTGCCAACTGCCGATGCCGAGCCGGTCGGCGAGCCTCGCCTCGGCAACGGTGGAGTCCCTGAGCGTCACCAGCGGAAAGCGCGAACCCCAGGGCTTGCCGTCCGGCGCGGTCGACGACGGTCCGGTGGACCCGTAACAGCCGCCCAGGATGTTGATGGAAATGACAAAGAACCTGTCAGTGTCCGCCGGCGCACCTGGCCCGGCGAGCTGTTCCCACCAGCCCTCCTCGTCACCGGCGCCACGCGTCACGTGCGTGCTGCCGGTGAGGGCATGCTGGACGAGGATGGCGTTGGAGCCTTCCGCGTTGAGCGTTCCCCAGGTTTCATAGGCCAAGGTGACGTCCGGCAGGAATCCGCCGGCCTCGAGCTCCAGGCTGCCAATATTCAGGTACTGGACCGTGCCGTCGGGAAGAACTGTGCCATCGGGAAGAACCGTGTCGCCGGGAACTGCTCGGCTGGGAACAGTGCGGCTTTGCGTCTTGCCGGCGGGAACGTCGGTGCTGCTGACGGAAATCGTCATGGGTAAACCTCTTCTACGCGCTTGCCCGCCGGCAGCTGTCCGGCAGGCCAGGTCTTCACCCGGGGCACCCCACCGCGGAAGGAGGGTTGCCGGCCAGCAAGCCGGGGCTGTCGCTGGCACTCATGACCTGTTGCCCAGTTTACGAAACAGGCGGACATCTGCGCGAAGAATGTGACGGCTGTGTGACTCCCCGCCCGCTCAGGGGCCGGGAGTTCCACCTGCGGCACCTGGAATCAGGCGCCCTTCGCCGCGCGGAATCCGGCCTCGAGGTCGGCCAGGATGTCGTCGATGTGCTCCAGGCCCACGGACAGCCGGACCAGGCCAGGGGCTACCCCGGCCACGCCCTGCTGTTCCGGAGTCAGCTGGCTGTGCGTGGTCGACGCCGGGTGGATGACGAGGGAGCGGACGTCACCGATGTTCGCCACGTGGGAGTGCAGTTCCAGGGCGTCCACGAAGCGCTTGCCCGCCTCGGCTCCGCCCGCCACGGTGAAGGACACCACCGCGCCGGTGCCCTTGGGCCCGTACTTCAGGCCACGCTCGTACCAGGGACTGGACGGCAGGCCGGCGTAGGCCACCGACTCCACATCGCCCCGGGCTTCCAGCCAACTGGCGACGGCCACCGCGTTGGCCACGTGGCGCTCCACGCGCAGGCTCAATGTTTCCAGGCCCTGTGCGATGAGGAATGCATTGAACGGGGACACCGCGGAGCCCAGGTCGCGGAGCAACTGGACCCGCGCCTTGAGAATGTAGGACAGGTTGGCTCCCAGGGCACCGCCTGCGCCGAGGTCGCGGGCGTAGACCAGGCCGTTGTAGGTGGGGTCCGGCGTGTTAAAGCCCGGGAAGCGTTCCGGGTCCCTGCTGAAGTCGAAGTTGCCTGAATCCACGATGACACCGGCAATGGCGGCCCCGTGTCCACCCAGGTATTTGGTGGCCGAGTGCACCACGATGTCCGCGCCCCACTCGAGCGGCCTGATGAGGTAGGGCGTGGACAGGGTGTTGTCAACGATCAGCGGCACGCCGGCCTCGTGCGCGGTCCGGGAAACACCTTCGATGTCCAGGACGTCCTGCCGGGGGTTGGACACCACCTCCGCAAAGAACAGCTTGGTGTTCGGCTGCACGGCGTCGCGCCACTGCTCCAGGTTGTCCGGGTCGGCCACGAAGGTGACGGACACGCCGAACTTCTTCAGGGTGTGTGCCAGCAGGTTGTAGGTGCCGCCGTAGAGGCTGGGGCTGGCCACCACGTGGTCGCCGGCCTCGGCGACGTTGAGGATGGCGTACGTCTCGGCGGCCTGGCCGGAGCTCAGGAGCAGCGCGGCAAGCCCGCCTTCCAGGCTGGCGACCCGCTGTTCGACGGCGTCCTGGGTCGGGTTGCCGATCCGCGTGTAGATGGGCGCGATCTCGGCCAGCGCGAAGCGGTCGGCCGCGCTTTCAGCGCTGGGGAAGACGAACGACGTCGTCTGGTAGATCGGCAGCGACCGCGCGCCGGTGGCGTTGTCAGGCACCTGGCCGGCGTGGATCTGGCGGGTTTCGAATGACCATGCGTTGGACATGCAGGCTCCTCTGCTTAGGGGCATGTGCTGGTCCCGGCACAGGCCCGCGCTTGCCGCGCGGCGGGCGCCGCGTAGCCAGGTCTTCACCCGGGGCACCCCGCCGCGGTGGAGGGTTGCCGGCCAGCGAGCCGGGGCTTTCATCGCTGGCACTCATGACCTGCGATCAGTGTAGGAATGGCCCTGTTACGCGCACAGCTTTGTGACGAACTTCGTCAAAGTATGGACTTTTCGCAAGGTTAGGCGACCCTAAGCTGAGAGGCCCGTCACAAAGTGCCAAGATGAGGGCATGCGCATGGATCACGTCTCTTACGCCTGTGAACACGATGGCCTCGCGGCCACCACCGAACGTATCTCCTCTGCCCTCGGCGTCGAAGCCGTAAAGGGCGGGGTGCACCCCCGGTTTGGAACCCGGAACATGATTATTCCGCTGGCCGGCCACAAGTACCTGGAAGTTGTTGAGGTCCTGGACCACCCGGCGTCGGACAAGGCACCGTTCGGCCAGGCCGTCCGCGCCCGGTCCGCGGCGGGCGGCGGCTGGATGGGGTGGTGCGTCGAAGTTGACGACCTCGCCCCCTTCGAGGAGCGCCTTGGCCGCTCCGCCGTCAACGGCAACCGCAAGTTCCCCGACGGCCGGGAGCTGGTCTGGAAGCAGATCGGCATCCTGGGCCTGATCGCGGATCCGCAGGTGCCGTACATGCTGAAGTGGGAGGGTGATCCGGGGCTGCACCCGTCCAACGCCTATGACAGCAACGTGAAGATGTCCAGCCTCACGATCGCGGGCTCTGCCGAGCGCGTGACCGAGTGGCTCGGCGAGCCCGTCGAACGGCCGCTTGAGGACGTCGCCGTGAACTGGGTGGCCCCGCACGGTACGCCGGGCATCCTCTCCGTCACGTTCGAAACCGCAGCGGGCGCCGTCACCATCTGACGCGCTTTCTGCCCTCCACTTCGGCCGCCATCAGCGGGTGCCAACGACGTCACCCGCCGATGGCGGCCGAATCATTTTTAACGGCCCAGGCACTAACCCGGCCGGCCCATCCGGGCCGCCCACCGCGGGCCCGGACTAGCCCAGGCCGACGGCTTTGCCGAACAGGCTGAACCCCACGAACGCGACGATGTCCAGCAGCGCGTGCGCGATCACCAGCGGCATCACCCGCCGGGTCCTGGTGTAGACCCAGGCGAAGACCACGCCCATGACTGCGTTTCCAATGAAGGGCCCGAACCCCTGGTACAGGTGGTAGCTGCCGCGGAGCATTGAGGACACAAAGATCGCCAGGGGCATGGACCAGCCGAACTTGCCGAACCGGTCCAGCAGGTAGCCCACCACAATGACCTCCTCCACGATCGCATGGCGCACCGCAGACAAAACCAGCACGGGCACCGTCCACCAGTAAGCGTCCAGTCCGCTGGGGATGATGGCGGTGGTAATGCCCAGGGCCCGCCCGGCAGCGTAGAGGCCCAGCGACGGAATGCCGATCAGGGCGGCCAGCCCGAGACCCTGCAGCAGGTCCTTGCCTGGCCGGGCGAAGTTGAACCCCAGCTTCCGGAACGCGGAGCCGGAGTCATGGCCGGACCCGGACTTCGCCTGGCGCTGGTCGGTCAGGAAGAAGATCACCAGCAGGACCGGCACCAGGGCGAAGACGATGTCCAGCAGCTGGTAGGTCAGGTCGAAATACTCGCGGGTGCTTTGCGACCTGTTCAGCGTGGACGTCCCCTGCGCCAGCGGTGCCCGGGTCATTTTGTCCAGCAGCTGCACCACCGAGTAGACGGCGGACTGCCCCAGCGACAAGCCAAGGACAATCCATACTTCAAACCGCAGCCGACGGCGGGAGGGAACCAACATGTTCCTATCTTGCCTGCACCTGCTGGTACTTTCCTGTCAGGCTTCCCGGTTCCTGCAACCGTCTGGCCAGTCGGTTCCTGTCCGGCTGCGGGCTCACCCTATGCTGGGGAACTATGAGCGCTCCCGGGAAAATCATCATGATCCGGCACGGCCAGTCGGCGGCCAACGCGGACACCTCCATCTACAACAGGGTGCCCGACTACCGGATTCCGCTGACGGAGCTGGGGCTGGAGCAGGCGAAGGCCGCCGGGGAACGCATCCGCCGCGAGCTGGACGGCCGGCAGGTGAGCGTCTACGTGTCACCGTACCTGCGCGCCTACCAGACCCTCGAGGCGCTGAATCTTGGCTCCCTGACGGAGCGGGTGATCGAGGAGCCGCGGCTGCGCGAGCAAGACTGGGCCAACTTCCAGATTTCCGGCGACATCGAGGATCAGAAAGAACTCCGCAACGCCTACGGCCACTTCTTCTACCGTTTCCGTGAAGGCGAGTCCGGCTCCGACGTCTACGACCGGATCTCCTCCTTCATGGAAACGCTGTACCGGCACTGGTCCAAGCCGGACTACTCCCCCAACGCACTGCTGGTGACGCACGGCCTGACCATGCGCCTGTTCTGCATGCGCTGGTTCCACTGGTCGGTGGAGTACTTCGAGTCGCTCAACAACCCGGAAAACGCCGAGATCCGGATGCTGGTGCAAAACGGCGCAGGCAAGTACGAACTCGACACCCCCTTCACCCAGTGGGTGGACCGCCGGGTGGACGAAACCGTGCTGGACGCCCCGCCCGTGATCTTCTAGGCACCGCCGCCTGTGCGCCTGGTGTTAGGCGCCGGCCACGATCACTTCGGTGCCGCGCGCCTCGAACGCGGCCTTGTCCGCCGCGGAAATACCGGAGTCGGTGATGAGCCGGGTGAAGTTGTAGCCGTCCATGGTGGCGAACGCCCGGCGGCCCACCTTGGAGGAATCCGCGATCACGTAGGAGACGCTGGCGCGGCTGGCCAGCAGGGCGTTGACCGTTGCCTCGGCCTCGCCGGTGTTGGTGGGCCCCACCTCGGCGTCGACGCCGTTAACCCCGATAAAGGCGATGTCCAGCACCACCTTCTGCATGATGATGTCCGTGTACGGGCCCACGAGCTCATAGGACCGGGTGTTGAGGATGCCACCGGTCACCATCACCTTGATGTTGGGCCGGACGGCAAGCTGCGAGGCAATGTTGATGGCGTTGGTGACCACCGTGAGGGTGGGCTGGTTCGACGGCGAGTTGAGGTCCTCGCGGGTGGCCAGGATCTGCGCCAGGGCCGTGCTGGTGGTGCCGCCGCACAGCCCGATCACCATGCCCGGGGCGATGAGCGCCGAGGCGGCGAGGGCGATCTCCTGCTTGGCCACGGCGTGGTCGTCCCGGTTGTACCTGCCGGGAAGATCGTAGGCCAGGGCGCCGGTGGTGGCGCCCCCGCGGGTGCGCGTCAGCAGCCGGCGCTTGGCCAGGCTGTCCAGGTCACGCCGGGCGGTTGCCGGTGATACGCCGAGCCGGGTGACGATCTCCTCGACTTCCACCTGGCCGGCCTCGGCAAGCAGATCAAGGATGGCCGTCAGTCGGTCGGTGCGGGTCATGCAGGGCCTTTCAAGATCCAAAAACGTCACGAAAAATGACGCTTTTTGATTGTATCAGACCCCTAATGATCATTTTGCGTCACTGTCCACCGCGGACTACACGGGTTATGGCCCCGCCCGACACTACCGTGCGCGCACCCCTGCACGCCAAACCGCGTGGGTGAGCGGCATGCCCGGCCGGTAGGCCAGGTGGGTGGCGGAGGGGGCATTGAGGACGTGCAGGTCTGCCCGGTGCCCGACGGCGATGGAGCCCACCGCCCGCTCGCCGTCGGCGTCGTTTCCGGACTCGCGCTGCAGCGCCAAAGCACCGCCGTACGTTGCCGCCCGGACGGCCTCATGGACACTCAGGCCCATCTGGAGCACGGCTGTGGTGACGCAGAACGCCATGGAACTCGTGTAGGACGTGCCGGGGTTGCAATTGGACGCGAGCGCCACGGGCACGCCGGCGTCCAGGAGCTGCCGGCCGGGGGCCAGCGGCTGGCGGGTGGAGAGGTCGCAGGCCGGCAGGCAGGTGGCCACTGTTCCCCGCCGGCCCGTTCCTGATGCGGCATCCCAGCCGGACCAGCCGGCGGCGAGGCCGGCGATGTCCTGCTCCGAAAGATAGTTGACGTGGTCGACGCTCGCCGCGCCGAACTCCACCGCGAGGCGGACGCCGGCGCCGTGCCCCAACTGGTTGCCGTGCACCCGCAGCCCCAGTCCGGCGTCGTGGCAGGCCTGCAGCACCGCGCGGGACTGCTCCTCCGAAAAGGCTCCCTTTTCGCAAAATACGTCGGCCCACCGGACATAGGGGCGGACCGCGTCCAGCATCGGACCGCAGGCAAGTTTGGTGTACTCATCGGGATCGACGCCGGCCGGCACCAGGTGCGCGCCCAGGTACGTGACCTCGTCCGCCACTGTTGAGGCGATCCGTGCGCTCCTCGCCTCCTGCTCAACGTCCAGGCCGTAGCCGGTCTTCGTCTCCAGGTACGTCGTGCCCTGCGATACGGCTTCGGCAACGCGGCCCTGGGCCAGCCGCGTGAGGTCGTAGTCGCTGGTGTTCCGGGTGGCCCCGGTAGTGACAGCAATGCCGCCTGCACTGTACTCCTCCCCCGCCATCCGCGCCTCGAACTCCGCCGTCCGGTCGCCGGCGAAAATGAGGTGTGTGTGGGAGTCCACCCAGCCGGGCAGCACGGCGCGGCCGCCCGCATCCACTGAGTCGTCGGCCGCCGGGGCGGCGGACGCCTGGCCGATCCACGAGATCCGCTCCCCCTCGACCACCACAGCCGCGTCCTTGAGGACACGGTGCTCCGCGTCCTGGGTCATCAGTTCGGCAATGTTGGTGATCAGGGTGCTCATGGATCCATTCTTCAGCGCCGGATGGACCAGCGCGTCGCAGCCAGCGCATCCGCTGTCCGGGATTCCGGACCGGCATCCCGCCCGGTGCTGGTTTCCCGCCCGGCACTGGCACCTGGACCTGCCAGGATCTGGGCCGCGGCCAGTTCCGCGATGCCGGACGACGTCTGGAAGCCATAGCCGCCCTGGCCGGCAAGCCAGTAGAACCCGCGGGCTTCGGCGTCAAACCCTACTACCGGGACGCCGTCGGCGGCCTCGGTACGCAGGCCGGTCCAGGCCGTCCGCACGGAACCGATCCCCAGCGTCGTCAGCGTATTGAGCCGCGAGATGAGCCGCTCGACGTCCCCGGGGCGGGGACGTGCGTCCTCCGCCGGGCTGGCAACATGTTCCGACGGCGAGATCAGCACGTCGCTGCCTTCCCGGCGGAAGTAGAAGGAATCGTCGGCGGCAGCCACCATCGGGCTGCCCTCCGGCAGAGAATGGTCGACGCCGACAATCGCCGCCGTGCGCCGGTACGGCTGCAGGCCAATCTTCTCGACGCCGCTCAGCACCGCCAGCTCATCGGCCCAGGCACCTGCCGCGTTGACCAGAACGCCGGCCGAGAAGCCCTCCTGCCCGGCGCCGATCTCCCAGCCTGATCCCAGCCGCTGGGCGGAATGGACGCGGGCGCCGGTGATGACGTCCACACCGGCGGACTCGGCGCGCGCCCGGTGCCTTTCGAGCAGCACCGGGGCGTCGCACCCGAAGGACCCCGTGTCCAGGCCCGCGGCGGAGAAGGACTCCGGTTTCAGGGCCGGGCAGAGGCCAAGCGCTTCGTCGTGGCCGATCCGGCGCATCTCGCCGCTGGACTCGGCCCGGACCGTCTCCTCGTCCCCGATCAGCATAAAGCTCCGCGGGGACAGCACGGGGTGGGGCCGCCCGGCATCGTCCGCCGCGATCAGCTCCAGGGTGCGGACGGTGAGTTCCTGCACCACCGGCGGGCCGTAACTGGGAATCAGCTGCCGGGCCGAGCGCGAGGACGTATGGTACGCCAGCTGCTGCTCCGCCTCCACGAGGGCAACCGTGCACTTGCCGGCCAGCGCAGAGGCAAGGGACAGTCCGGCGATCCCGCCGCCCACAATGACCACGTCATAGGTTGATGCCATGGGCTCAATCTTTACAGATGGCCCGAACCTGCGCAGCCACCGCGCCTACTCGGTCACTGCGCCTGCGCCGCCACCGCGTCCCGGCTCTTAACGAAAGCCTGGACGCAGGTTTCCACATCGTCGGCACTGTGCGCTGCGGACAGTTGGACGCGGATGCGGGCGGCACCGCGCGGCACCACGGGGAAGCTGAACGCGGTGACGTAAACCCCGTGCTGGAGCATCTGGTCGGCCACCTTCGCGGCCAGCACGGCATCGCCGAACATGACCGGCACAATGGCGTGCTCGCCGTCGAGCAGTTCGAAGCCTTCCTCCGTCATCCGGCGGCGGAACAGCTCCGCGTTCCGGAACAGGCCGGCCCGCAGCTCCCCGGAGGTCTGCACGAGCTCCAGGGCCTTGATGGTGGCCGCCACGATGGCCGGTGCGAGGGAGTTGGAGAACAGGTAGGGACGGGCCTTCTGCCGGAGCATCGCCACCACTTCGCCGCGGCCGGACACGTAGCCGCCCGAGGCGCCCCCCAGCGCCTTCCCGAAGGTTCCGGTGAAGATGTCCACACGGTGGGCGACGCCGGCGTGCTCAGGGGTCCCGGCTCCGGTGGCTCCCATGAACCCGACCGCGTGGGAGTCGTCCACCATCACCAGGGCGTCATGCTTCTCGGCGAGATCGCAGATGGCCTCCAGCGGAGCAAGGTACCCGTCCATGGAGAACACGCCGTCGGTGACGACGATCTTCCGCCGGGCATCCTTCGCCTCGACGAGCTTGGCCTCCAGGTCTGCCATATCCTGGTTGGCGTAACGGAACCGCTGTGCCTTGCAGAGCCGGATGCCGTCGATGATGGACGCGTGGTTCAGGGCGTCGGAGATGATGGCGTCCTCGGGGCCGAAGAGCGATTCGAAAACACCGCCGTTGGCGTCGAAGCAGCTGGAGAACAGGATGGTGTCCTCCGTGCCCAGGAACTTTGAAACCCTGGCTTCGAGTTCGAGGTGGAGGTCCTGGGTGCCGCAGATGAACCGGACGCTGGCCATGCCGAAGCCGCGCTCATCCATGGCGGACTTGGCCGCGGCGATGATCTCGGGGTGGTCGGCCAGGCCCAGGTAGTTGTTGGCGCAGAAGTTCAGGACGGGCGAGCCGTCCTCGCCGATCTGTCCGGCCGTGATGTGGCTGGCTTGGGCGGAGTCGATGTGCCGCTCCGTCTTGTAGAGGCCGGCGGTGCGGATGTCGTCCAGCTCGGCGCGAAGCTGGTCTTTGATTGCTGAGTACATGGCGGGTTCTCCTCGGCTGGGAAAGTTGTCAGAAACTGTGAATGGAGGGGCCGGATTTTCTGGCCGTAGTGCAGGTCAGACGTCCGACCAGTCGAGCACCACCTTGCCGCCGACACCGGCCTTCGCGATTTCGAAGCCCTTCTCCCACTGGGTGGCCGGCAGCACGTCGGTGACCACGGCGGAGATGCTGGCGTGCACCGCCGGGTTGGAGGACAGCATGGCGCTCATGGCGTACCAGGTCTCAAACATCTCGCGGCCGTAGATGCCCTTCAGCGTCAGCATGTGCGTGACCACCTTGCCCCAGTCGATGTCGATGGACTGGCTGGGAAGGCCCAGCATGGCGATGCGTCCGCCGTGGTTCATGTTGTCGATCATCTCCGGCAGCGCCGTGGGATGGCCGGACATTTCCAGCCCGATATCGAAGCCCTCGCGCATGCCAAGCTCCCGCTGCGCTTCGCGGACCCGCGTCTTGGAGACGTCGATGGCGAGGTCCACGCCGAGCTGCCGGGCAAGTTCCAGCCGCGGGGCCGAGACGTCGGTGATGGCGATCTTGCGGGCCCCTGCGTGGCGGGCAACGGCGATGGCCATGAGGCCGATCGGTCCGGCGCCGGTGATCAGCACGTCCTCACCCACCAGCGGGAAACTTAGTGCGGTGTGCACGGCGTTGCCGAAGGGGTCGAAGATGGCGCCGAGCTCAGGCGTGACGGAAGGGTCCTGGTGCACCCAGACGTTCGTCTCCGGGATGACCACGTATTCGGCGAACGCGCCGTCCCGCTGCACACCCACGCTCACCGTGTGGATGCACATCTGGCGACGGCCGGCCCGGCAGTTGCGGCAGATGCCGCAGACAATGTGCCCTTCGCCGGAAACGCGGTCTCCGACCTTGACGTCGCGCACGTCCTCACCTGTTTCCACCACCTCGCCGTAGAACTCGTGCCCGGCGATCAGCGGGGCTTCGATGATGCCCTGCGCCCAGGCGTCCCAGGACTGGATGTGCAGGTCCGTGCCGCAGATGCCCGTGGTCATCACACGGATCTTGACGTCCCCGGGGCCCGCCTCCGGCTCGGGACGGTCAACGAGTTCGAATCCGGCGTGGGCGCCGGCCTTGTAGAGGGCCTTCATTGGCTTCCTAACTTTTGGGCATGAGCGGCACTGTCATGCGGCGGAATCTCCCTTCATTAGAGCCACTTCAACGCATTAGCACAAGGGGAAATTTCTCAATCGACGATTAAGGAATCGCTAAGGAATAGGATGGACCCCATGGAGATCCACCAGCTCGAAATGCTGCGGGAGCTTGGCGCGCTGGGAAGTGTCAAGGCCGTCGCCGATACCCTGCTCGT
Source organism: Arthrobacter sp. NPDC056691 (assembly GCF_042791415.1). Taxonomy (NCBI): domain Bacteria; kingdom Bacillati; phylum Actinomycetota; class Actinomycetes; order Micrococcales; family Micrococcaceae; genus Arthrobacter; species Arthrobacter sp. NPDC056691. Next base: position 48,814 of record NZ_JBHTXX010000033.1, on the reverse strand, counting down.
CACACCTTCGGCCGTCTCCCAGCAGCTTGCCCAGCTGCAGAAAAGCGTGGAGGTGCCGCTGACGCGCAAGGAGGGCCGGAACCTGGTCCTCACGGAAGCCGGCCAGGTGCTCGCGGACGCGGGTGCCGCCGTCGTGAGCGCCATGGCCGACGCGCGGATGGCGATCGGCGCGTACCACAGTTCCACCGTGGCGCCGGTGACTGTGTGTGGCTTTCACAGCGCCGGCCAGGCGCTCTTTGCGCCGCTGGCGCGTCTTCTGGACGGGCCGGACAAGCCGAAGGTGCTGCTCTCCGACGAGGACGTGGCGCAGCAGGATTTCCCCGCGCTGACGGCGCGTTACGACCTGGTCCTGGCGCACCGGATGGACCACAGCCCCAAGTGGCCGGAGGAAAGGGTGGCGGTGATTCCGCTGGCGCATGAGCCGCTGGACGTTGCGCTGCCGGCCGGGCACCGGCTGGCCGGCCAGGCGGCACTGACGGCGTCCGACGTCGTCGGCGAACCCTGGGTGACCAGCCGCGCCGGCTACTCCCCCGCGGACGTGCTGTCCGCCGTCGCCGCCGTGTCCAGCCGGGAGCTGAACATCGTGCACCGGATCAACGACTACTCCACGGTGGCTGCGCTGGTGGCCTCGGGCAGTGTGATCGGCCTGCTGCCGCGGCACACGGCCCGGCCCGTGCTGAACCCGGACATTGTGCTGCGGCCGCTGCGCGGGATCAGCACGCGGCGGCGCATCGACATCCTGGCGCGCCCGGAAAACCTCAAGCGTGCGTCCGTCCGGGTGGTGTGCGAGGCGCTGCAGGACATCATGGCCCGCCTCAGCCACGGTTAAAACGCAACTGGGTCGCAGCACAGGGCGTTCTGAGCGCTCAGAAGCCCCGCAACTGCGACCCAGTTGGGTTAAAACCCGCTAGACGGTGACGCCGAGCTTCTCCAGGATCAGCTCCTTGACGCGGCCGGCGTCGGCCTGGCCGCGGGTGGCCTTCATGACGCCGCCGACGATCGCGCCGATGGCCTGCAGCTTGCCGGCGCGGATCTTCTCCGCGACGTCGGGCTGCGCGGCCAGGGCTGCGTCGATGGCTTCCAGGAGCGGGCCGTCGTCGGAGACGACGGCCAGGCCGCGCTTCTCAACGACCTCGGCCGGGGTGCCTTCGCCGGCGAGGACGCCGTCCAGCACCGCGGAGGCCATCTTGTTGTTGATCTTGCCCGCTTCCACCATCTTGCTCAGCTCAACGATGGTGGCCGGCTCGACGCCCAACTGGCCGGGATCGACGTCGGCGTTCTTGGCGCGGCCCACGATCTCACCCATCCACCACTTGCGGGCCACGGAAGCCGTGGCGCCGGCGGCGATGGTTTCCTCGATCTCGTCCAGCACGCCGGCGTTGACGACGTCGCGGAACTCTAGGTCCGAGTAGCCCCAGTCCTGCTTGAGCCGCTTGCGGCGTTCGGCCGGCGGCTCGGGCAGCGTCGCGCGGAGCTCTTCCACCCATTCCCGGGAAGGAACAACGGGAACCAGGTCCGGCTCCGGGAAGTAGCGGTAGTCGTCGGCGTCGGACTTGGCCCGGCCCGACGTCGTCGTGCGTGTGTCCTCGTGCCAGTGGCGGGTTTCCTGGATCACCGGCTCGCCGGAATCCAGGACGGCGGCGTGGCGCTGGATCTCGTAACGGACGGCATGCTCGACGGCGCGCAGCGAGTTCACGTTCTTCGTCTCGGAGCGGATGCCGAAACGTTCGCGGCCGTGGGGGCGCAGCGAGACGTTGGCGTCGCAGCGGACGTTGCCGCGCTCCATCTTGGCGTCCGAAACGCCGAGGTTCTTGACGATTTCACGCACGGCGGCGACGTACGCCTTGGCGAGCTCGGGGGCGCGGGAACCGGCTCCCTCGATCGGCTTGGTGACGATCTCCACGAGCGGAACGCCGGCACGGTTGTAGTCCACCAGCGAGTATTCCGCACCCTGGATGCGTCCGGCGGAGCCGCCCAGGTGGGTCAGCTTGCCGGCGTCCTCCTCCATATGCGCGCGCTCGATCTCGACCCGGAACACGGTGCCGTCCTCGAGTTCGATGTCCAGGTAGCCGTCATACGCGATCGGCTCGTCGTACTGGGACGTCTGGAAGTTCTTCGGGGTGTCCGGGTAGAAGTAGTTCTTCCGGGCGAAGCGGCAGGATTCGGCGATTTTGCAGTTCAGTGCCAGACCGATCTTGATGGAGGACTCCACCGCAGCCTTGTTCACCACGGGCAGGACGCCGGGCATGCCCAGATCCACCTCGTTGACGTTGGTGTTGGGCTCATCGCCGAACACGTTGGGCGCGGAGGAGAACATCTTGGTCTTCGTGTTGAGTTCAACGTGGACCTCGAACCCCAGGACGGGATCGTACTTCTCCATGGCTTCTTCGAAGCTCAGGGTCGCGTCAGCGGTCATTATTTTGCCTCCTGGGTTTCGACCAGCTCAACCAACTGCGGTGCCTTGTCCAGCAACGGGCCGCCCCATTTGGCTTCCAGCAGGGATTCCAGGACAGCGCCCACCCGGTAGAGGCGGGCGTCCTCGCGGGCCGGCGCCAGCAGCTGGATGCCGACGGGCAGCCCGTCCTCGTCGGCCAGGCCGCCGGGCAGGGACAGGCCGGGAACGCCGGCCATGTTGGCGGGAATGGTGGCGACGTCGTTCAGGTACATGGCCAGCGGGTCATCGAGCTTCTCGCCCAGCTTGAACGCCGTGGTGGGCGCCGTGGGGGAAATCAGGACGTCGGCCTTGGCGAAGGCGGCCTCGAAGTCACGCTGGATCAGGGTGCGCACCTTCTGGGCGGAGCCGTAGTAGGCGTCGTAGTAGCCGGCCGACAGGGCGTACGTGCCCAGGATGATGCGGCGCTTGACCTCGTCACCGAAGCCGGCGGCGCGGGTGGCGCCCATGACGCGCTCGATGGTCAGCGGCGGCTCCTCGGGGAGCACGCGCAGGCCGTACCGGACGCCGTCGAACTTGGCCAGGTTGGAGGAGGCCTCGGACGGCATGATCAGGTAGTAGGCGCCCAGCGCGTACTGGAAGTTGGGGCAGGACACCTCAACGATCTCCGCGCCCGCCTCCCTGAGCAGCTCCAGCGACTCGTTGAAGCGGTTCTCGACGCCGGCCTGGTAGCCCTCGCCGTGGAGCTCCTTGATGATGCCGATCTTCATGCCGTCCACGTTGCCGAGGCGCGCCGCAGCCACGAGGTCGCCCAGCGGGTCCGTCAGGGAGGTGGAGTCGTGCGGGTCGTGGCCGCCGATGACCTGCTGCAGCAGGGCCGAGTCCAGGACGGTGCGCGAAACCGGGCCGATCTGGTCCAGCGAGGACGCCATGGCGATGGCGCCGTAGCGGGAGACCCCGCCGTACGTGGGCTTGACGCCAACGGTGCCGGTGACGGCGCCGGGCTGGCGGATGGATCCGCCGGTGTCCGTGCCCAGCGCCAGCGGCGCCTCAAAGGCTGCGACGGCGGCTGCCGACCCGCCGCCCGAACCGCCGGGGATGCGGTCCAGGTCCCACGGGTTGCGGGTGGGGCCGAAGGCCGAGTGCTCGGTGGAGGAGCCCATGGCGAACTCGTCCAGGTTGGTCTTGCCCAGGATCGGCATCTTCGCGGCGCGCAGCTTCTTGACGACGGTGGCGTCGTACGGGCTGTGCCAGCCTTCGAGGATCTTGGAGCCTGCCGTGGTGGGCTGGCCGATGGTGACGATCAGGTCCTTGACGGCGATCGGAACGCCGGCGAGCTCGTGCAGCTCCTCGGCGGCCTGCCCGCCGGCGGCGCGGATGGCGTCCACCTCGGCGGCGACGGCGAGTGCTTCCTCGGTGTTGACGTGCAGGAACGCGTTGACGCCGCGTTCTCCCCCGTCGACGGCGGCGATGCGGTCCAGATGCGCCTGCGTGACCTCGACGGCAGTGACCTCGCCGGCTGCGAGCTTCGCGGCCAGCTGGGCCGCCGAAAGACGGATGAGTTCCGTGCTGTTAATTTCAGTCATGTTCTAGTCCTCGTCCAGGATTGCCGGGACCTTGAAACGGTCTGCGTCCGAGTCCGGAGCGCCGGAGAGTGCCTGCTCCGCGGTGAACGTGTGGCCCACCTCGTCCTCGCGGAACACGTTGCTCAGCGGAATCGGGTGCGAAGTAGCCGGAACGCCGTCACCTGCGGCCTCACTCACGGACTTAACCGCGTCCACGATGACGGCCAGTTCGCCGGCCATCCTGTCCAGCTCTTCAGCACTCATCTCAATGTGCGCGAGCCGCGCTAGGTGCGCGACGTCGTCGCGGTTGATCGCAGCCATGGATCTCCCTGCAAGTTCGGAATGGGTTTCCGAACTAGTCTACTGTCACGTTGCCCTGCCGACTTCCGCCCCGACAACGCCAAATGGCAGTTCGCGGCGGTGTTTTGCATAAACACTGCCGCGAACTGCCATCTCGCCGTCCGGGGGCCGGCTGGTTTGTTAGTGGATGCCGATGGCGCCGGTCAGGATTCCTACTCCCAGCATGACCAGGGCCACCACTGCGCTGCGCCACAGGACCTTCTTGTGGTGGTCGCCCAGGTCCACCTTGGCCAGGGAGACCAGCAGCAGGATGGCCGGAACCAGCGGGCTCTGCATGTGGAACGGCTGGCCGGTGATGGAGGCGCGGGCCATCTCGGCGCCGCTGATGCCGTAGTGGGCAGCGGTCTCGCTCAGGACGGGCAGCACACCGAAGTAGAAGGCGTCGTTGCTCATGAAGAACGTCATGGGAATGCTGAGCAGGCCGGTGATGACGGCCATGAACGGCCCCATGCTGGACGGGATGATCTGCACCAGCCAGGCGGACATGGCCTCAACCATGCCGGTTCCCTTCAGGACGCCGGTGAGCACCGCAGCGGCCATCACCATGCTCACGACGGCGACGATCGACGGCGCGTGGGCAATGAGCTGTGCGCCCTGGTCCTTGACGTGCGGGAAGTTCACCAGCAGGGCGATGGCGGAGCCCACCATGAAGACGTACGGCAGGGGCACGAGGTCGGCGACGAGCATGCCCATGACGGCGACGGTCAGGGCCAGGTTGAACCACTGCAGCTTGGGGCGCAGGGTCTTGCGGTTGGGGTCCAGGGCGGTGTCCGCCATGGCGGTGTCAGTGTCATCGACCAGGATCTCGGTGCGTTCCAGGACGGCTACGGACGAACCTTCAGGGGAACCGCCGACGGCGGGGCCTCCCGTTGCGGGGACAGGTGCGGAACCACGGCCCGAACCACCGCGGCCGGTGCGGCCGCCGACGGCGGGGGCGCCGCCGTCGAACCCTTCAGCCGTTTCCGGCGTTCCCCAGATCTCCGGCTGGGTGGCGCGGAGGCGGTTGCGTTCCTGCAGGCCGAGGATCCAGGCGAAGACCAGTACGACGGCGAGGCCGGCGATCAGCGAGGGGACCATCGGAACGAAGACGTCGTTGACGTCGATCTTCAGGGCGCTGGCGGCGCGGGCCGTGGGTCCGCCCCAGGGAACGATGTTCATGGTGCCGTTGGCGAGGCCGGCGACGCAGGTGAGGACCACCGGGCTCATCTTCAGGCGGAGGTAGATCGGCAGCATGGCGGCCGTGGTGAGGATGAAGGTGGTGGAGCCGTCGCCGTCGAGGGACACGGCAGCAGCCAGCAGCGCGGTGCCCAGGACCACCTTGGCGGGGTCATTGCCGAGCTTGCGCAGGATGAACCGGACCAGCGGATCGAACAGCCCGACGTCGATCATCAGGCCGAAGTAGATGATGGCGAACATCAGCAGCGCTGCGGTGGAGGTCATGGACTTCATTGAGTCCATGACCATGTCGCCGATGCCGAGGCCGGCGCCTGCGAAAAGACCGAAAACGGTGGGGACGATGATCAGCGCCAGCACCGGCGTCAACTTCTTCGTCATGATCAGCACCATGAAAACCGCGATCATGGCGAATCCAAGTAATACCAGCACAGCCGGCTCCTTCTAAGTGAACAGCACCACCCCGGTGTGATGCGTACTACAGAGGTTAGAGTGGCCCCGGTCACGGCAGTGCCTTTGGCTCAATTGATTGGCATACTGCTTATTGGGAGCATTTTGCGCATTTTGCTCAAACGCCCTGCTGCCAGCCTGAAACCCGTCCTGCAGCCCGTTCGACCTACGTCAGGAGCGCCATGATGAGCCCCGCCGGCAGGCTTCCGCTCAGGTTCTCCACCCAGACCTTGCTGCTGCAGCTGGGCGTGGTTCTGCTCGTTGTGCTCCTCAGCGGCGCGGTGCATGCGTGGCTGACATTCGAACGGCTGGGCCGCGAGGCGGAGAACCAGGCTCTGACCCTGGCCCGGACTGTGGCCTCGGACCCCTCGGTACGCGCCAACGTGCAGGCCATCAGCCGGCAGGCCGGCACTCCCCCGCCCGCGGAGCTGAAGGCCGGCCCGCTGATGGCGGTGGCAGAAGGTGCCCGCGCCCGTACCGGTGCCCTGTTCGTGGTGATCACCGACGAAACGGGGCTGCGGCTGGCCCATCCCGACGCCGACCGGCTGGGTGAGCGGGTCAGCACCGACCCGTCCGAGGCGCTTGCCGGCCGCGAGGTGACCACCCGCAACACCGGCACGCTGGGCCCGTCGGCCGGGGCTAAGGTCCCGGTTTTCGCGCCGGGCGCGGCCTCTGGTGCGGGTTCGGGCCCGGGTCCGGGTCCCCGCCCGGATTCCCGGACCGTCGTCGGCGAGGTGAGCGTGGGTTACTCCACGGAGTCAATCGGGCAGAGCCTGGCCCGGGACATCGTGCCGATCGTGCTGACCGCGGCCGGCTCGCTGGCCGCCGGCGTGCTGGCTTCGTTCCTGCTCCGGCGCCGGCTGCAGCGGCTCACGCTCGGGCTCGAACCCGAGGAGATCGGCGCGCTGGTGCATGACCAGGTGGCGGTCCTGGAAGGGGTGGACGAGGGGGTCGTGGGCCTCTCCGCCGACGGCCGGATCAGCGTGTTCAATGCCGCCGCCCAGCGCCTCCTCGGCCAGCCCGACCTCGCCGGCCAGGTGTGGCAGGACGCCCCGGTACCGGCCCGGCTCAAGGCCCTGACCCTGCCCGATGCCCGCGAGGGCGAGGCGGTGGAACTGGTGGCCGGCGAACAGGTCCTCGTGGCCAGCGCCCGGAAGGCGCTGCACCGCCGCGAGGACCTGGGCTGGGTGGTCATGCTGCGCGACCGCACCGAACTCCAGCACCTGACCCGTCAGCTCGACGCCGTGGGGACTATGTCCACCGCCCTGCGCGCGCAGCGGCATGAGTTCGCCAACCAGCTGCACACCATCGCCGGGTTCATGAGCATCGGCCAGCACCAGCAGGCGCGCGACTACCTTGAGCGGCTCGCCGCCACTGGCCCGCTGAAATTCCCGGTGGACCAGGCCGAACTGCTGCAGGACCCCTATCTGCAGGCGTTCATCGGTGCGAAGGGCGTGGAGGCCGACGAGCGCGGGGTATCGTTGCGGATCGGGCCGGAAACGCTGGTGCGCGGCCAGGTGACGGAGCCGCAGGACGTCACCACGGTACTCGGAAACCTCATCGACAACGCCGTCAACGCCGCAGTGGCCGGCGCCGCCGCCGACCGCTGGGTGGAGCTTGAGCTGCTGGATGAGCCGGGCGACGGCGGCGGTACCCTGCACGTCGTCGTCGCCGATTCCGGGGACGGGCTGCCGGACGGCGGCAATCCGGAGGCGGTATTCGCGGAGGGATTCACGACGGCGGCCGGCAATGGTCTCCGGGGGCCGGTCCGGGCCGGGGGCGGCCAGGGCCTGGGCCTGGCCCTGGCGCGCCAGCTGGCACGGCGGCGCGGAGGCGACGTCACGGTGCTGGAGCTGGGGAACGTCGGCGGCCCGGGCGCCGTCTTCATGGCCACACTGCCGGGCACCACGACGGCAACAACCCCGGCGCGGAAAGACTGATGGAGACCGGACAAGACTGATGCAGACCGGACGGAAGGACGAGGATGTCTGAGGATTTCAGGGTGCTGATCGTGGATGACGACTTCCACGTCGCCAAGCTCCACGCGGCCTATGTGGATTCCGTGGCAGGGTTCCTGGCGCTGCCGCCGGCGGGTTCGGCGTCGCTGGCGCTGCAGTCCATCCACAGCCTGCGCCCGGACCTGGTGCTGCTGGACGTGTACCTGCCGGACGCGTCGGGGCTGGATCTTCTGCATCAGCTGGACGTGGACACGATGATCCTCAGTGCGGCATCGGACGCCGCGTCGCTACGGACGGCTTTCCGGCGCGGCGCGCTCGGGTACCTGCTCAAGCCATTCACGGCCGAGTCGCTGTCCCAGCAGCTGCGCTCCTATGCCAGGTACCGGCGGATCCTCGGCCAGCCGGGCGCCGTGGACCAGGAAACCGTGGAGCGGGCGAAGCGGGCGCTCATTCCGGGCGACGTCTCTCCGTCGGCGAAGCCGAGGTCCGCGACGGAGGCGGCGGTGCTGGAGTCGCTGATTCCCGGCGAGCAGTATTCGGCGGCCGACGTCGCAGGACGGGTTGGCGTGTCCCGGGCCACCGCGCAGCGGTACCTGTCCTCGCTGGCCGACGACGGCGCCGTCGAGATCCAGCTCCGCTACGGCACTACCGGCCGGCCCGAGCACCGCTACGGCCTCCCGGCGTCGTAAGCGCGAACTGGCAGCTGATGCCCTCAAAATGCGGATTTGAGGGCATCTGCTGCCAGTTCGCGCGTGGTGGGGAGGCTAGCTGGCGCTCTTCTGGGCAACGAGCTCGATCTCCACGAGCATTTCCGGGTCCAGGAACGGCAGCACGTGGACCAGCGACAGCGTCGGGCGGATCTCGCCGAAGACTTCGCCGTGCGCACGGCCGGCGTCCTCCCACTTGCTGATGTCCGTCAGGTACAGCTTCGACTGCACGACGTCGGCGAGCGCAAATCCGGCGTCCGCCAGGACGGTCTCCAGCTTCTGCAGGATGAACTGGGTCTGCTCGTAGAAGTCGCTTCCGACAATGCCGTTCTCGCCGCTGGCAGAGGTGGCCGAGATGTAGAGCGTGTTGTCCACCTGGACAGCGCGGGAATAGCCGAGCTTCTGTTCCCAGACCGAGCCGGTGCCAAACGTCTTGCGCATGCTGCTGCGCCTTTCACTAGGGGTTTTAAGTCGGCTCCACTCTAGGCGGGCTGGACGTCCAGCCTGAAAACCAGCAGCTTTATGTCGGTGCCGGGCACATACCAGTCGCGCTCGGGCGCCCGCCGGAAACCTGTCTTCCGGTACAGCCCGTGGGCGCTCTCCCAGTCCCCGCCGGTGGTCAGTGCCACGGCACGGATCCCGTCCAGCGATCTGGCGTGCGCAATGATCGCTTCGACCATGGCACGGCCGGCGCCGCTGCGCTGCACGGCCGGATCCACCACCAGCATGCGGAACTCAAGTTCGTCGTCCAGCGCGATATCGGCATACTTCTCACCGGCCAGCGCCAGAGTCACCGAGCCGACGATCGTGCCGGCGCGCTCCGCCACCCAGATGGTGGCCCGGTCGGCACGGGTGGCCACGTCCTGGATCTGCTTCATGTACGGATGGTCCGCGGTCTGGAAGTAGCCGGCCGCCAGATAGGCGTCCCGGGTAATGCGGGCGATGGCCGCAAAGTCGGCGGGGACGGCGGGACGGACGGTGATCTGCGGCTGCACCCGTCAATGGTAGTGCCGGCTAACCGATGCGCCCTGCGAAACAGCTGTTTCCGTGACTGATCTATCACGTTCCCGACAGTGTTTCCGGCCGCGGTCCGGCGAAGTTCCAGCGACCTTGCCGAAGGGTCCTGGAGAGGCTTCCGGTGTTACGCAGCGAGGCTCCGGAAGGCTTCGAATAACCCGACATTGCGCCTTTCTTGCGGCGGATTTCCGGGAGTTTCGGCATGCGACCCGCACGCTGGCGGCACGCATCAGGGACGTGTTTAGTGGTGTCCACCCACCCGCACCGCCAACCGAGGAGGATCCCCATGCCGCCGCACTTAAACCATCCGAAACGTCCCACCCGCCGTCAACTGCTGGCCTGGGCCGTTGCGCTTCCCGCCATTGCCGCCCTGACAGCCTGCAGCGTCCAGGCCACTGCAGCCGGGGAAACAGACTCTGATGCGCTGAAGGCGCCGCTAGCTTCCGAAGTCCCGGCCGGCACAGAATTGGTGGTGGGCGATCCGACCACGCAGGTGGCGCTGGAGCTGTCCGGCGAGATCGACAACTTCACTTTCCCCATCAAGTTCGCCAATCTGTCCGGCGGCCCCCAGACCACGGAGGCGTTCCGGGCCAAGGCCCTCGACGTCGGCTCGGTGGCGGACATCCCGCCGATCCACGCAACATGGACTGGCCTGGACGTGAAGATCGTCGCCAGCCACTACCGGGCCGACGCGGTCCGGTTCCCCGTCTACGAACTTGGCATCGCGCCGAAGGCGGGAATCAGCAGCCTGGCCGACCTTCGGGGAAAGAAAATCGCCTACAGCCCGGGCCAGGCGCAGGGCGCCCTGGTCCTGCGGATTCTGGAAAAGGCGGGGCTCAAGCAAACCGACGTGAAGCTCGTGGAGCTGCCCAGCACCGGAGACGTCTATCCCACCGCGCTGGCGGCAAAACAGGTTGACGCCGCGCCTTTGGGCGGGGTCAACATCAAGCGTTACCTGGCCAAGTACGGCGGCGAAGGTGCCACCACCATCAGGCACGGCCTCCGCGACGATCCCGGCCACCTGTACGCTCCCGTCCAGGTGCTGCAGGACCCGGCTAAGGCGGCCGCCCTTCGCGAATACGTGCAGCGCTGGGGTGCCGCGCAGCGCTGGATCGAGGACCACCCCAAGGAGTGGCGCGACGGATACTACGTCCGCAACCAGAATCTGAGCGCCGAGGACGGCGACTACCTCATCAAGGCCGCCGGGCGGAAGGACATCCCCACCTCGTGGACGGAAGCCATCGCCCGGCACCAGCAGACCATCGATCTGCTGGCGCGGGAACAGCAAAAACCGCAGTTTGACGCCCACAAGCTCTACGACACACGGTTTGAATCCATCGGCGGCACCGCCTTCGCAGGTGCGGGCGCCTCGCCGGCAGCGTCGGCCGCCACTCCATCTACGGCGGCCACCGGAGCCAAGCCGTGACCGCTACCGTGCTGGTGCGGAAACTGGCCGCAGGCGCTGCACGAACCACCCACGCCTCCGGTCAGCCGGGCCGAGGACCCGGCGGCGGGGAGGAATTTGGCCCGTCCAGGGCTGCCGACCGCCGCCCGCTGACCAGGCGGCTGGGCCCTGGACCGCGGCGCCGGTTCGCCGCCCTCGCCGGCCCCGCACTGCTTCTGGCCGCCTGGTGCCTCGCCTCCGGCACGGGCCTGCTTGACCCGCGCATCCTCTCCGAACCCTGGACCGTCGTCGCCACCGCCGGCGAGCAGCTTGCCTCCGGGAAACTGCAGGAGCACCTGGGCATCTCGGCGCAGCGTGCGGCCCTGGGGCTGTTCTTCGGGATCGTCCTCGGCGTCGTCCTGGCCCTGGCTGCCGGGCTCAGCCGCGTCGGGGAGGCTCTGGTGGACGGGCCCGTGCAGATCAAGAGGGCCATCCCCTCCCTGGCGCTCCTGCCCCTGCTTGTCCTGTGGTTCGGGATCGACGAGACCATGAAGGTCCTCACCATCACCCTCGGTGTTTTCGTTCCGATCTACCTGCAGACCCATGCCGGACTCCGCAGCATCGAAACCAAATATGTAGAGCTGGCCCAGACAGTGCGGCTGAGCCGCCTGGCCTTCATCAGGAAAGTGGTGTTGCCGGGGGCCCTGCCCGGGTTCTTCCTGGGCCTGCGCTTCGCGGTCACCGGCGCCTGGGTCTCCCTCGTCGTCGTCGAACAGATCAACTCAACCAGCGGCATCGGCTACATGATGGAGCTCGCCCGCACGTACGGCCAAACCAACATCATTGTCCTCGGCCTCGCCGTCTACGGGATCCTCGGGCTCCTCTCGGACGGCGCCGTCCAACTCCTGCAACGAAAGGCACTGTCATGGCAACTAACGATGGCCGGCTGACCCCAAACGCCGAAACGGCAACGGTCAGCGTGCGCGGCCTCGTCCGCGGCTACGGACCGAAGGGCGTCCTGAACGGTGTGGACCTGGACATCGCCCCCGGCGAGTTTGTGGCGCTCCTGGGCCCGAGCGGCTGCGGCAAGAGCACCCTGCTCCGGGCCCTGGCAGGGCTGGACCATGAGGTGAGCGGAACCGGAACCGTCACCGTTCCCGCCAAGGTCTCCGTTGTCTTCCAGGACTCCAGGCTGCTCCCCTGGGACTCAGTGCTGGGAAACGTCACCCTCGGCCTGCAGGATCACGACGCCGAGGAACGCGGCCGCCGTGCGCTCGCCGAAGTGGGACTCGCCGGACGCGAACGGGCCTGGCCCCATCAGCTCTCCGGCGGGGAACAGCAGCGCGTTGCACTGGCCAGATCCCTGGTCCGCGACCCCGAACTGCTGCTGGCGGACGAGCCCTTCGGGGCGCTGGATGCACTGACCCGCCTCAAGATGCACAGCCTGCTCGCGGACCTGGTGGCTGCCCACCAGCCTGCCGTGCTGCTGGTCACCCACGACGTGGATGAGGCTATCGCGCTGGCGGACCGCATCGTGGTGCTGGACCACGGCAAGGTGGCGCTGGAACGCAAGGTTATCTCGGGAACCAACCGCGCTCCGGACGACGCCGGCTTTGCGGGCCTGCACGCCGACCTGCTGGGAGCCCTGGGCGTAAACCGCCACCGCGTAGAAGCCGCCGCCTAGAAACCGCTGCCTGGAAACCACAGCCCGGCAGCCCACGCCACGGCACCCCGACACCCCAGACACTTCGAAAAGGACCGCACCATGAGCACCCCAGACCGCACGCTGCACCTGAACGCCTTCCTCATGAGCACCGGACACCATGAGGCATCCTGGCGGCTGCCGGAAAGCAACCCCCTGGCAGGGACCGATGTCCGTCACTTCCAGCACCTCGCCGCCATCGCCGAACGCGGAAAGTTCGATTCCGTGTTCTTCGCCGACTCCCCCGTCATCTTCGGCGATGTGGGCCGGCGGCCCGCCGGACGGCTGGAGCCCACCGTGCTCCTGACGGCCCTGGCCGCCGTCACGGAGAAGATCGGCCTGATCGCCACGGCCTCCACAACGTACAACGATCCCTACAACCTGGCGCGGCGTTTCGCCTCGGTCGACGTGGTCAGCGGCGGCCGCGCCGGCTGGAATGTGGTGACGACGGCGGGCCCTGACGCCGCCCGCAACTTCGGCATCGATGACCAGCCGTCCCATGCAGCACGCTACGAGCGGGCGGCTGAGTTCCTCGATGTGGCCGGCAAGCTGTGGGACAGCTGGGACGATGACGCCGTGGTCGCGGACAAAGAGTCCGGGGTCTGGGCCGATCCCGGCCGGGTCAGGCCCATCAACCATGCCGGCAAGCACTTCAGTGTGCAGGGGCCGCTGAACGTACCGCGCTCCCCGCAGGGCTATCCGCTGCTGGTTCAGGCGGGCTCGTCCGAGGACGGCAAGGACCTCGCGGCCAGGTATGCCGAGGCGGTGTTCACCGCCCAGCAGACCCTTGAGGATGCGCAGGACTTCTACTCTGACCTGAAGAGCCGTGCCGCCGCAGCGGGGCGGGATCCGGAGGGGATCAAAATCCTCCCGGGCATCGTGCCGGTGATCGGATCCACTGAAGCCGAGGCCCGGAGCCTGGACCAGCAACTCGAGGACCTCATCAAGCCGGAATACGCGAGGGCCCAGCTGGCAAAGGCTCTGCGAGTGGATCCTGACGATCTTGCCCTGGACCGCCAGCTCCCGGCAGATCTTCCCAACGAGGATGAGATCGAGGGCTCGAAGAGCCGGTACACGCTCATTGTCCAACTTGCCCGCCGGGAGAACCTGACCGTCCGGCAGCTGATCGCCCGGCTCGGCGGCGGGCGCGGGCACCGGACCTTCACGGGGACGCCGGAACAGGTGGCGGATGCCATTGAGCTGTGGTTCCGGAACGGGGCCGCGGACGGCTTCAACATCATGCCGGCGGTGCTTCCGTCCGGGCTGGAGACGTTCGTCGACCACGTGGTCCCGGTGCTCCGGGCAAGGGGCCTGTTCCGCGCTGAGTACACGGGGAACACGCTGCGCGAGCACTACGGGCTGGAGCGGCCCCTGAACCGGTACTCCGGCGCGCTCGCCGTAGCGGGAGTGGCAGGCGCATAACCGCAGCGCTTTGTTTTCGGTATGGACCTGCAGGGTTGGCGGGACCATAATGCCTGCACCGCACCATCCGATGGAGTGCACAACCCATTGAAGTGCACCACCCGGAGGACTTCGCAGCGCATCGGAACGAAGGGAAATCCCATGAACGAGGAAGCTCCGCGACTCGCTGTCGTTCAGCCCGGTCAGGGACGGGAAGCACCGCTTGGCGGCATCGGCGTCGTGTTCAAGCTCTTTGGTGAGGACACAGATCAAAAACTCTCGATCGTGGAACACCCGTTTCCGGTCCGTGCGCTGGTGCCGCCGCATATCCACACCCGTGAGGATGAATACTCCATCGTGATTGAGGGGGAAATAGGATTCCGGTCCGGTGACCGCGAGGCGGTCCTGGGTGCGGGCGGGTACATCACCAAGCCACGGAATGAACTACACACCATGTGGAACGCGGGCAAGGTGCCTGCCCGGATGATAGAGGTGATAAGCCCGGCCGGGTTTGAGCACTTCTTCTGGGGGCTTGCCAACCACATCGAAGCCGGGCTCCCGGACCCCGAGACGATCGAGAAACTCGCGGCCCACTTCGGCCTGCGCTTCGCTGAGGCGCCCTGGCTGCCGGACATTATTGCGCGCTACAACCTGACTCCGCCGCGCATGTGAACCACAAGCCCGGGCCGTAACTGGCCCGGGCCCCGGCGGAGCACCCGGTTAGAGCGGGAACTTGCCGGACATCTCCAGCGTGCCCGCGCAGGTCCAGGCTGACAGCCGTTCCTCGGCGGAGGGCCCGCCGTCGAGCGGGCTGGTGAGCCGCGGCCGCCGCACCCAGCAGCCGGCTTCTTCGGCCACCAGCGCACCCGCGGCGAAGTCGTGCTCGTTCAGGCCCCGCTCACCGAAGGCATCGACAGTTCCGTCGGCGACCATGCACAGGTCCAGGGCAGCTGAGCCGAGCCGCCGCACGTCCGCAAAGCCGTCCACGAAGCCGCCCAGCGCCGCGAACTGTTCCGCGCGCACCTCCGGGTCATAACTGAAGCCGGTGGACAGGATCTGGCCGGTGCGGCCGGGAACCGGACCGGTGAGCTGCACCCGCTTCCCGTCCTGTTCCAGCCACGCGCCCTGGCCCTTGGAGGCGTAGTACACGCGGCCCAACGCGGGTGCGTGCACGACGCCGGCCAGCCATGCGCCGTCGGCATCGGCAACAGCCACGGAGGTGGCGTAGTAGACGATGTTGCGGATGAAGTTGGTGGTGCCGTCAAGCGGATCGATGGACCACCGCAGCCCGGTCGGCTTCTCGGGACGTGTGGTTCCGTGCTCCTCGCCGGTAATCGCGTCACCCGGGCGCGCGGTGCGGATGGCCGTGCGCACGGCTTCCTCCGCGGCTACATCGAAGGCCGTGACCCAGTCGCCGGCTTCGCCCTTGTTGCTGACCGTCCCTGTGTCCAGGGCGCCGTTGCTGCGCCCGGCAAGGACCCCGGCGCCGGCGGCCGCGGCGGCCCTGGCCACGTCGAGGAGCCCGGTCACGTCCACGGGGTCAGTTGAAACTTGCGTCATTCGGAATCCTCCTGGTCGCCGGGATCGGCGGTTGCCTCGGGGTCGTCAGGTTGGTCTTCCCCGGCAGGCGCCGGGCCGGTGGCCAGCAGTTCCCGGAAACCGTCCTCGTCCAGGACAGGCACGCCCAGCTGCTCGGCCTTGTCCCGCTTGGTGCCGGCGTTGTCACCGGCCACCAGATAGCTGGTCTTCTTCGACACCGACCCTGCCGCCTTGCCGCCGCGGACCAGGATGGCCTCCTTGGCCTCGTCGCGGCTGAAGCCTTCCAGGGTTCCGGTGACCACCACGGTCAGCCCCTCGAGGGTGCGCGGAGTGGACTCGTCCCGCTCATCCTTCATCCGGACCCCGGCGGCCGCCCAGCGGTCGACGATGTCGACATGCCAGTCCTCGGCAAACCATTCCTTGAGAGCTGCGGCAATGGTGGGGCCGACCCCGTCCACGCCCGCGAGCTCCTCCTCGGAGGCCTGCCGGATGGCGTCCATGGTGCCGAAGTGGTTGGCCAGGGCGCGCGAGGCCCGGGGACCGACGTGCCGGATGGACAGCGCCACCAGGACGCGCCACAGCGGCTGGGTCTTGGCCTTTTCCAGTTCGATGAAGAGCTTCCCGGTGGTGGCCGTCGGTTTTGAGGGCGTCTTGGCCGTGCCCTTGCTGTAGAAATACGGCACGAGCTCGAACTCGCCGGTGGCAACACCCTTGGACCGCTTCTCGCGCCGGATCCTGACAGGTTCCAGGTCCTCCGGCGTCAGGTCGAAAAGGGCCGCTTCGCTGACCAGCGGCGGGACCTCAGGTTCCGTCGGTTGGGTCAGCGCGATGGCGGCCTCCCAGCCGAGCGCCTCAATGTCGAACGCTCCCCGGCTGGCCACATGGAACACCCGCTCACGCAGCTGCGAGGGGCATGACCTGGCATTGGGGCAGCGGATGTCCACGTCCCCCTCCTTGCCGGGAGCAAGGGGCGTGCCGCAGGACGGGCATTCCGTGGGCATCACAAAATCCCGCACCGGCGGATCCTGCTGGTCCCGGAGTGCCAGCACCGGGCCGACGATCTCCGGAATCACGTCGCCGGCCTTGCGCAGGACCACGATGTCGCCGATCTTGACGCCCTTGGCCTTGACGACGTCCTGGTTGTGCAGGGTGGCCATTCCCACGGTGGAGCCCGCGACCTTGACCGGCTCCATGATCCCGAACGGCGTGACCCGGCCGGTGCGGCCGACGTTGACGGCGATGTCCAGCAGCTTGGTGTGCACTTCCTCGGGCGGGTACTTGTACGCGACGGCCCACCGCGGAACGCGCGTGGTGTAGCCCAGGGCGCGCTGGGTGGCGAAGTCGTCGATCTTCACCACGATGCCGTCGATCTCGTGGAGCAGGCTGTGCCGCTTGTCCCCGTATTTCCCGATGAATGCCAGCACCTCGGCCGGGCTGCCGAGGACCTCGAAGTACGGGCTGACCGGCAGTCCCCACTCCGCCAGGAGCCGGTAGGTCTCCGACTGGCTGGCAGCCTGAAGGCCCTCGCGGGCTCCGATCCCGTGCACGAACATCTGCAGCGGGCGCTTGGCGGTTTCGGCCGGGTCCTTCTGGCGGAGCGAGCCGGCCGCGGCATTACGCGGGTTGGCCAGCGGAGCCTTGCCCGCCTCAATCAGGGCCTCGTTGAATTCAGCGAACGCTTTGGACGGGATGAACACTTCGCCGCGGATTTCCACCTCGGCGGGAAAACCGGTGCCGCTAAGCTGCTGCGGGATCTCCTTGATGGTGAGCACATTGTGCGTGATGTCCTCGCCGGTAGTGCCATCGCCGCGGGTTGCGGCCCGGACCAGCCTGCCGTCCCGGTAGAGCAGGTTGACGGCGAGGCCGTCGATTTTCAGCTCGGTCAGCCAGGCGGCATCCGGATTACCGGACTTGGCAACCCCCGCCTCCGCCTTGGCGATCCAGGCCTGCAGTTCCTCGATGGAGAACACATCCTCCAGGCTGTACATCCGCTGGAGGTGTTCGACGGCGGCAAACGCCGCGGACGCTTCCCCGCCAACCTCCTGGGTGGGCGAATCATTGGAGACGAGTTCCGGATGCAGCGCCTCGAGTTCCTCCAGCCGGCGGAAGAGCGTGTCGAACTCGGCATCGGAGACGAGGGGCTCGTCCTCCTGGTAGTACGCGAAGCGGTACTTCCGGACGAGGTCCGCCAGGTTCTCGTACTCATCCCGTACCGACCCGGAGGGAATGGCTTCCGGCTCAAGCTGGTCAGTTCCGGTGGCTGCGCTGTCTGTGCTCGATATCTGCTCTGTGGGGCCTGATGGTGTGCTCACAGACCTATCTTGCCTTACGGCCCGGACATTTTGCCGAGCCGGCAGGCCTCCCGTGCCGGTAAAAGCCCTACCAGTGACCGGGGCGGTTGCGGCTCCACAGTGCGAAGGCCAGCCCGCCCAGACCCACCAGCAGGACGCCTCCCATGACGGCGAACAGGCCGAAGATGCCGATGCCGGAGCCCTTGTCCGCGACTACGACGGCGGCGGCCTGGCTGGCCTGGACAGGGGTGGGGATCGGTTTGGTCCAGCTGGACTCGGACGCCGGGGTGGAGGACGACGGACCGGGGGTGGCGGAGGCAGAGGTGACGGGAACCACCGCGGGTGTCGCCACCTGCACCGCAGCGGGTGCCATTCCGCTATCCGCCGTCGGCGTGGCCACAGGTGTAAGGCTCGGGGCCGGCCGCGCCGGTGCCGGGGCAACGCGCGGCGCCGCCGGCGCCACGGGCTGGACAGGGGCCGGAGCGGGGGCCGGCGCAGGTGCCTTCCGCGCCGGCGGTGCCGGAGCAGGCGTCGGCGCGGGAGCCGCCGTCGCTGTCGGAGCCGGTGAACCGGACGACGGCGGGGCGATGGGTGCCGGCGACTCGGTGCACTGTTGCCCGGGCAGGCAGGCCGCCTGCGCCGCTCCGGCGGCGCCGGCCGCAAGCGTGAAAGCCAGCACGGCAGCAGCAGTTCCGGGCAGCAGCGCGTCCCGCAGACGGGTGATTCGGATCATGGGAGTACCTTTGCAGCCGCGCAGGATGCTCCCGCGCCGAGTTTTGTCCCGGGTATCTTCCTACAGTCCCGCGCGGCGCGCCAAATTAGCTACTACTTGACTACTGCCGGTTTTCCGGCGGCAGCGCGATCTGGAGCTTGCGAACCTTGCCCCTGCCCACGATGTAGCCGCGTCCCGGAATGAAGTCGGTGCCGACCCGTCCGAGCGAGGTATTGAGGAGGCTGTCGCCGTCGATATCGCCCGGATTAATCAGCAGTCCCCGCCTGCCCGACTTGAACGGCTGCGCCAGCGACCAGGCCGATGACCAGGTGGAAGTCTCGGATTCCCCCACCACCCACTGGTCGGCCTTGATGGACGCCGCCACCAGCCTTTCGATGCCGGACTCGGCCAGGGTGTCGGTGAACTCTGTGAGTCCCTCGATGAAGATGGCCACCTTGCCCGGGTTGGCCGAAGCGTGGTCCGTGAGTGCTTCCACCGCCTCCTCGACGTCGTCGGCACCCACCAGCGATCGGTCCCAGACCGGCAGGGACGCCACGGCGGACTTCCTGGCGGCGAGGTAAACCAGTTCCGCGTCGGGGTTGGACCGGCGCAGCGCATAGGCCATGGTCACCAGTGCCACGGTCCGGCCGGCGCCCGGCGGGCCGGCG
Source organism: Arthrobacter sp. NPDC056691 (assembly GCF_042791415.1). Taxonomy (NCBI): domain Bacteria; kingdom Bacillati; phylum Actinomycetota; class Actinomycetes; order Micrococcales; family Micrococcaceae; genus Arthrobacter; species Arthrobacter sp. NPDC056691. The sequence goes on along the minus strand of NZ_JBHTXX010000033.1, from coordinate 29,495 downwards.
AGCAGCAGCGGGCCCTTGGCCATGAGCGTGGCGGGCTGCAGTGTTTCGTCGTCGACACCGATGACGGGAAGGTCCCGCAGCCCGGCCGGCAGGATGTCCAGGTCGATCTGCTCGGGCAGCCGCTCGATCCGGGGAGCCCGTTCCATGCCCTGGCGGAGCATGGCCTCGCTGAGTTTGTGGACTTCGCGGGCCTGCAGGGCCAGGTTGGAGTTGCCGCCCAGGACGGCGAGCTGCACCTCAAGGCCGCCCAGCAGCCCGCGCCCAGGAGGCGAGGCCTTGCCCAGGACGTCCTTGGGCACGTCCATGGTCAGGTAGTCGTCCTCGGCGGACAGCCGCAGCACCAGCCGCCGCTGGATGGAGGCAAGCAACGACGCCGGGACGGAGTTGGGACGGTCACCGGTGACAACCAGGTGGATGCCCAGGGGACGGCCGTCCGTGGCCAGTTGCAGGAAGAGGTCCCAGAGGCCGGAGAGCTTGCTGTACTCATAGGCCTCGCGGAAAGCCGACATGCCGTCGACCAGCACGAAGATGCGCTTTTCATCCGGCAGGCCGGCGAGCCTGCGGTATTCCCCGATGGTGGAGGCGCGGACCTCGGCGAAACGGCTCGCCCGGTCCTCGGCGAGGTCGCGGAGCCAGCGCAGGAGCCTGCCTACACGCTCCACGTCGTCGCCGTCGATGATTCCGCCCACGTGCGGAAGCTCCTCGAGCATTTTCAGCCCGGCGGAGCCGCAGTCGATCCCGTAGACGTGGACGGGGCCGCCGCGGGGTGTGACGGCAGCGGCGATGGCTATGCCCCGCAGTGCAGCGGACTTCCCCGACCCGCCGGTGCCGTAGATGGCCATGTTGCCGTCTTTGTCCGGTTCGTAGAAGACGGTGGGCTGGTCCTGGCGGGAGGGGTTGTCCGCTACGCCCAGCAGGAGCCGTTCGTCGGTGCGCGGGTTGGGCAGCAGGGAGAAATCGTAGGTTGTGGCCAGCTGGTTCAGCCACGGCTTCCGCGGCGGTCCGATGGCCAGCAGGTTCGCGGCGGCGATGACGTTGGCGGTCATCCTGGCGATGTCGTTGGGCCCGGCGGGTTCGTCCTGCACGGCGGTGTCGGCGGCCGGTGTTTCCCACGCGGGACCGGACCCGAAGGCCATCTCCACGATGTCGATCTGCGGGCGCTGCGGGCGTTCGGTGGTCCAGCCGCCGGCGTAACCGGTCTGGAAACCCTGGATGCGGCCCGGACCGGTTTTCGCCGCGCCGCGGCCCGGGATGGAGGGGTCGAAGTATGCGGCATCCGGCACGCCAAGGATGTCCGTGGCATCGTCCTCATCCGCCATGCGCAGGGCCACCCGAAGGTTGGTGTTGGCGCGCAGGCTTTCCTTGATGACTCCGGCGGGCCGCTGGGTGGCGAGGATCAGGTGCAGGCCCAGGGACCGGCCGCGGGCGGCGACGTCAACCACGCCGTCCACGAACTCAGGCACCTCGGTGGCCAGGGCAGCGAATTCATCCACCACGATCACCAGGTAGGGCGGGGCCTCGGGATCGGCCTCACGCTGGAGGGCGAGCAGGTCCTTGGCCTTTTTCCTGTTCAGCAGGTGTTCCCGGTAGTGGAGCTCGGCGCGAAGGGACGTCAGGGCGCGGCGCACCAGGTGCGGCGAGAGGTCGGTGACCAGGCCCACGGTGTGTGGCAGGTTTACGCAGTCGGCAAACGCGGCGCCGCCTTTGTAGTCCACGAACAGGAAGCTGACACGGTCCGGGCTGTAGGCGGTGGCCATGCCCATCACCCAGGACTGCAGGAACTCGGACTTGCCGGCGCCGGTGGTGCCGCCCACCAGTGCGTGCGGGCCCTCGTTCTTGAGGTCCAGGTGCAGGGGCTCCACGCCCTTGGACCCCACGAGGGCACGCAGCGAGCCGTTGTCCTTGCGGTTGGCGACGGCGCTGGAGCGGACGGAGTTGTTCTCCTGCCAGCGTTCGGCCACGGACTGCGGGTTGTCCAGGAAATCCTTGCCCACCAGCGCCGCATAGGACACGGCGCGCGGCAGGTTCGAGTCGTCCTCCACCGGCTTTCCGGCGTCGACCACGGGCGAGAGCATGCGGGCCAGCTGGCCTGCAAGTTCGGCGTCGAGGCTCTCGCAGCTCACGGGGTAGGTGTGGCGTCCCAGCCGGACCTGGCCGGTGGTGGTGCCGTGCTCGCCGTCCACCGCCATGAAGTCACGGCAGGCGGCCGGCAGGGATTCAACGCCGGCAGCCACCCACAGCACGTGGACGCCGGTATCGGGTCCGCGCTCCACGAGCCGGGTCAGCCGGCCGCGGTCCACCGGCGCGTCGTCTTCGACAATCACCAGCACCGACGGCAGCACCGGCGGTGGAACGTCCGAGGTGTCCTCCTGGACGCCGGGCCGGTGTCCGGGACCCTGTGAGCGCATCGCAGCCTCACGGAATTCCACAAGGTCCTCGATCCGGGCCAGCAGGCTGGTGCCGCCTGCCGAGCCGGCCGCAAGGTGGTCGCCGCCGAGCGGGCTGTGGCTCGAGCCGACGTGCGGCAGCCATTGCAACCAGTTCCAGCGTTCCCGCGACCGGGCCGAGGTGATGGCAGCCACGGCTACTTCCGCCGGGGAGTGCAGGCCCGCGAGCTGCAGCACCACGCCACGTGCCACGTCGTCGACAAGTCCGCGCGGTCCGGCGAGGCCGAAAGAGCCGGCTGACCGCAGCTGGGACACCACCGGCACACCCTCGATCAGCCGGAACTGGTCCAGGCAGTCCTCGATCTCGCGCCGGTACTCCGTCTCGGTCTCCGCGGTGTTCGGCTCCTCGAAAGGAATCCGGGACGGCACGGTGCCGAGCCCGAACCGGAGCGCCAGGAACCCGGAGTGTTCGGGCCGGTGGGTCCAGAGCAGGGGGCCAAGCTTGTAGATGGAGTCAACGGTGTCACTGACCGACGGCGCTTCCTGGAGCCGGACGGCCCGCTCCACGCGCTGGAGCTCGGTGGTGTCCTGCCGGAAGGCTGCCATGGCCTCCCTGAACTGCTTCAGCTGCTCCTTGCGCTCGCGCTTGTTTTGCAGCTTCTGGTCCACGTAGTGGCCAACGATGAACAGGGGCATCATCAGCATGAACAGCATGGACAGCAGGCTTTGCGTCACTGCAAACAGCACCGCGCCCATCATCAGCGGGGCGATCAGCATGATGTAGGGGAAGGGGTGGTGGTCCTGCCGTTTGGGCCCGGCCGGGGGCACCCGTTTGCCTGGAGCGAACCGGGGCACCACCCGCGGGGAGCGGTTGAAGTCCACCAGGGGCGACGTCGGGGCTGCCGCGCCGCTGCGCGCCAGCGGCACAACCGTCAGCCCGGTGTCGCCCAGCGTGACGGTGTCGGAGGAATTCAGCGTGGCGCGGGCGACGGGCAGCCCGTCCATCTGGAGGCCGTTGGCGGAGTTCGTGTCGACGATCTCGATGCTCTCCCCCACCGTGATGCGGGCGTGCCGCTTCGACGTCAGGGGGTCCGTGAGCCGGACGTCCACGTTCCGGTCCCGCCCGATGTAGCTGGTGCCGGAGGGCAGGGAAAACTCCCGTCCAACGTCGGGCCCGGAGACTATGCGGAGCGTTGCCGCGGCGGGGCCGGCGTCGTCCGGGTTGCCGAACTGGCTGCTGACCTGGGTGAGCGAAACAACGGACCCGGGCCGCAGGCCGGATTCAAGGAGGTTGTCCGCCCGGTCGAGGACGATGCCGCGCATGCCGCCGGCCACGAATGCCTCGTCGATGCGGAGGGACAGGTTCGGCGGAACGGGCTCCTGCCGCCGGGCGGGGTCGGCCGTCCACAGCTCGGTGGCGATGTCAGCGACGGTGGCGCGGCCGTCCACGGTGACGGCCAGGTCCTTGGCCTCGGCGGGGTCCCGGCGCAGGGTCAGCCGGATCCTCATGCTTCGCCGTCCCCGCGCATCTTATCCAGCAGGTGGAGGTCGCCGGCGGTGACCAGGTGGGAAGTGACCGCATGCTCCACGAGGCGTGCCCGGCGGTTGGTGGCAAGCTTGCCGCCGCCGCCCCGAAGTCCGGCGACTCCTGCCCGGTCCAGCTTGTCGCACACGTTGTCCAGCTTCCGGTTGAACCTGGTGATGGCCCAGCCCAGGGTCCGGGCAGCCTCAGCGGAGGACGGAATGGCGCTGAATCCCGTGCCTTCCCGCCGGAGCATGGGCTCGGCGAGCGCCACGATGAGGGCCTTCTGGGAGTCCGTGAAGACCACCGGGCCGATGGTGGTGTCGCCGCCGCTGGTTTCGCTGCTGGTCTCCTGCCGGAACTGCGGCGTTTTCAGGTGGACGGCGAATTCGTAGGTGGTGGGTCCGGCCGTGAAGATGACGCTGGTGTGGCTGAAGACGAGCGGCAGCCGGGCGCCGGGCGACAGCCAGGCCTGCATGCCGCCGGATCCGTCGGCCACCGTCGCGGAGAGCCGGCTGCCCACGTTGCTGAGCCACCAGATGCCGTCATACCTGGCAATCTGCAGGAAGCGCCGGTGCAGGTAAGGGTTGTCGTCCACCTCCAGGTCGCCCTCGCGGCCGATGCTGAAGATGTCCTCATCGGTCGGCTCGTACCACTCGCCGCAGAAATCTATGGCCAGGTCTCCCATGTTTTCCTGTCTTGTTGTCGGGTCTGTTGATGCCGGGCGGCTAGTTGGGCTGCCGGATGGTCACGGTGGCTGTGGCTAGGGCTGGAGGCACGCGATGGAATCCTCGCCCGCCGGTGAGGCGGATCCGTCGCTGCGGACCATGATCACCTGGACGCAGGTGGGCTCCGCCGGATTCGCCGTGACGTCCACCCGGGTTGCCGACGTCGACAGGTAGCTTCCGCCGCCTTTGACCGTTTTGATCCGCCACTTGTAGGTGTCCCCGGGCTTCGGCTGCGGGTTGGTCCAGGTGAAGCGGACCTTTCCCTGCGTGCCGGCGCTGCCGGCCAGCTTGGCGACGTCGGGCACGGACCCGTCGTCGACGGCGTCGGCTGGCGGCTTGCTGACCGTTTCGGTGGGCCGGGCCCCGGGCTGCGGCGCGGCCGATGCCACCACAATGCCCACGATGACCGCCAGCACCAGCAGTGTTCCGCCGGAGATGGCGAGCCACAGGTTGCGCTTTCCGTGCTCTGCCGGCGGGTCTCCAACCTGGTCCGCGGGCTCGGGCTGGTTGCTGCGCAGGACAGTAGCGTCGGCCCAGTCGTCCGTTGCAGGCTGCGGCGCAGGTGCGGCAGCGGCCGCCGGAAAGGCCGACGGCGGGACGTCCGGTGCCCGCTGTGGCGTAGGCGCAGGCGCAAAGCCCGGCCCTGCGCCTCCCCCGTCCAGGGGCTTGGTGCGGGCCGGGAACGTGGGGGCGCTTCCGGTCCGGTCCGGGTCGATGGAGGCGACGTTGCGGACGCGCGTCTCCTCCACGCCGTCGTCCAGGTGCACGTCCTCCGGCAGGCGTTCCTCGAGCACCTCGAACGGCGTGACGGACAGGTTGAGCTCAGCCTGGATCCGCTGCAGCGCCAGGGCGAAGGCGTGGGCCGACGAATAGCGTGAGGCGGGCGACTTGGCCATCGCGGTTGCCAGGGCCAGTTCAAGGGATTCCGGCACGTCGGCACGGCCCAGCCGGGGTGCGGGCATGCTGGTGATGCGTGAAATGAGCTCGCGCTGGGAGTTGTCGGCGCCCGGCAGCACGAACGGCGACCGTCCGGCAAGCAGTGTGTACAGCGTGGCGCCGAGGGCCCATACGTCCACCAGAACGCCGTCGACGGCGCCGTCCCTGAACTGTTCCGGCGGAGACCAGGGGATGGACATCCCGGCGTCCTCGTCGACGTCGCCGGCCAGCGTGCCGGAGATGCCGAAGTCGGTGAGCGCCGGGCGGTTGTAGTCGGTGACCAGGATGTTGGCGGGCTTGATGTCCCGGTGGGCGATGCCGGCCCGGTGCGCCGTTTCGACGGCGGAGGCCACCTGGATGCCGACGGCCAGGACCTCGTCCACGCTGAAGCGCTGCCGGCGGTACCGGACGTCCAGGCTGGGCCGGGAGCAGTACTCCATGGCGAGGTAGGAATGCCCGTCCCCGGTCACCTCGGCTTCAAAGATGGTGACGATGAAGGGGTGCGAGGACAGCTGGGCCATCAGGTTCGCCTCGGACTCAAACCGGCGGCGGGCGCCTTCGGTCTTAAGGCCGGACAGCAGCACCTTCACGGCCACCTTGCGGCGCGGCCGGTCCTGCTCGTAGAGGTAGACGTCGGAGAAGCCGCCCGATCCGAGCAGACTCACGTAGTTGAAACCGGGGATGCGGGGCGGAGGCGCCGCCGGCCGCCTGGAACTCACAGGATCTCCTCAAAGCGCAAGGAAACGTCATCGCCGAGTTCTGCGATGTCGCCGTCCAGGACAATGGCCATTTCATTCTGGGCCAGGCGCCGCGGCGGCTGCCCCTCGCGGACCAGCACGGTGCCGTTGGTTGCTTTCAGGTCGCACAGCATCACATGCCAGCCCTCCAGGCGGACCTCCACGTGCGACCGCGAAATGTCGCCGCCGGGGCTGGCCACCTGGACCAGCCGCGGCATGGTGCCGCCCTGGACCCGGGACACGGCCGGCTGCCGTCCTATCACGAGCGACTGTTCGAGGTCGATCAGCTCCCCCGTGGACACCCGAAGCCGGCCCAGCCGGGGGCGCGACACCTGGATGGCGACGTCCGGCAGCTGCGCCCCGCAGGTGAAGCACTGTCCGCTGGTGGGAGGGTTCGCGTGGCCGGCGGGGCACACGCGGGCGAGCACCCGGGGGCCGTTGCCTGCCACAGCTGCCCGGCCGGGTTCCTGTCCCGCCTGCTGGGCTCCGGGGGTGGGGAGATCGCTCTTGAGGATGGTCTGACCGTCGTGGTCCCCTTCCGCCGCCTCGCCGTGCCCGGGGACGGGGATGAACGACGGCGGGACCTGGGGACCGGGGAACGGTGGCAGGGCGTCGGGCGCCGGGAGCGACGGCGGCACCGCCGGCACTGAGAACGACGGCGGCACCTCCGCTGCTGGGAACACGGGCGGCACCTCCGGTGCCCGGGCACGGTCGCTGCCGGTCGCCCAAGGCACGGAGTCGATCAGGCCTGACAGTGCCGGGGCTGACAGTGTAGGGGCTGTCAGTGCAGGGGCTGACGGGGCCGCCGGAGCTGGTGTTTCACGGGCAATGGCTGGCCGGCTGGCCTCCCGGGATTCGACCTCCCGGGGTTCGACCGCCTGGCCTGCAGTTTCCTGGACCGGAGACTCCTGAGCAGCTGTTACCCCACTCGCCGGATCCGAAACTGCCATCTTCCCGGCCACCGGAGCACCGCCGTCGTCCTCCTGGCCGGTCCGCACGGCGGCATCCTCAATGCTGCGCACGACGGTCCTGTCCCAAAGGTGGTCGTACGAGCCGGTGAGTTCGGTGGCCGGGCTGTCTTCCGGCGGCAAGTCATCCTGACCCGGTGTTTTCGGGGGCAGTGATTCCGGGGGCAGTGATTCCAGCGGCAGCGCTTCCTCGGGCAGTGCTTCCTGAGGCTGTGTCCCGGCAGCAGCAGCCCCGGTGAATCCTGTGACGGTTTCCTGCAGCCCCGCAACAGTCTCCGCCGACACTTCCTCCGGCTCCGGCGCCAAGGAAATCTCGTCACCGGGCACCACCATGGTCTCGGCCGACGCCTCCCCAGACGCTGCGGCAGCAGACGTTGCGGCAGTTTCCAGACGGTCTGACGGGGTACCGCCGGGTCCGGTGACGCTGATGCGCAGCGACTGCAGGAGCACTGCCCCTTCCATCAGGGGCAATCCAGTGGCAGGCACGGCGGCGGCGGGCATTTCAGCGGCGCGCGTGTCGGCGAGGGAGCCCGGCTCCGACGACCCGGACCGCGGTGGCGCAGCTGCGGGCACGGCCACGCTGAACCACTCGGGTGCGTCCAGCCATCGCTCGGTCCAGGTAGTGACGTTCCGGCCGTCGAGGTTTACCGGACCCGACGGGAGTTGGACGGTCAGATCGATGTCCCCGCGCAGGAATACCCGCAGCGAGTCGCTGAACCCGATGATCCCGAACCACGGACTGGCGGACAGCGGCGCGCCGAACCCTCCCGTCATGGCATGGAGGACTTCGGCTGCGTCCGGGCCTTTCGCCAGCAAATCCCACACCGTGCTGACCAGCGGCGCCGGAGTGTCAGGGTCCAGGATCACCGCAGTCCCTGACCGGATGAGGCCTAGCCATCCGCCCGGGACATAGCTAGCTGCAGCCATTGACAGCGTCCTCGCTTCCGGCACGCGGCAGCGTGTCCTCCTCTTCCGCGTCGGCGGCTATCCGGGGCGCCGTCGTCGACACACCGGCATCGTTGAGCACGTTCCTGGCATCGACGACGATCACCGTGATGTTGTCCCGGCCGCCGCGCCTCAACGCAGCCTGGATCAGCGCATCCACTGCCTCCTGCGGGTCCTCGACTGTGCTGAGGAGTTCAAGCATCTGACCGTCCGTCAGTTCCCCGTTGAGGCCGTCCGAGCACACCATCACCCGGTCGCCTTCCTCAATCGGCAGGAGCCAGTAGTCGGCCTCGGTCTCGTCGCCCGCGCCCAGCGCCCGCGTCACAACGTGCCGGCGCGGATGAACCGCGGCCTCCTCGGCGGTGATCTCGCCGCTCTCGACGAGCTCCTGAACCTCGGAGTGGTCAACGCTGACTTGGGCGAGGCGGCCCTGGCTCAGCCGGTACGTCCGGGAATCCCCGATGTTCATGACGAGCCAGTAGGGAACTCCCATCTGCTCCACCACCACCACACCGCTGAGCGTGGTGCCGGCACGCGAGCCGGTGGCGTCGCGGATCGATGCATCGGCGCTGGCCAGGTACTGCTGCACCACCCCCGCGGTGGCTGTCCGCTCCCCGGTGGCAAGTTGCGGCAGCTGTGCCAGCGCCCGCACGCACATGCCACTAGCCACCTCGCCGGCTTCATGGCCGCCCATGCCGTCAGCGACAGCGAATACGGGGTCCGAGGCGATGTACGAGTCTTCATTGAGCTCGCGGCGAAGGCCCCGGTCCGTTCCGTAGCCGTAGCTCAGCTTGAGGCCGGGCTCGTCGCCAGCCTCTGGAGTTCCGGCCGCCTGCTGTGAATTCATGCGTGTCCTACGTTGAAGGTGCGGTCCCCGAAATGAACCGTGGTTCCGGGGCTGACAAATGCGGGCACACCCGGCTGCAGCGCCGTGCGCATGCCGTCGGGTGTGGTGACGGCGCTGCCGTTGGTCGAGTGGCGGTCGGTGACCCAGACGCCGGCGCCGTCCGTGAGCAGGTGGAGGTGCGTCTTGGAAATGGTCCTTCCCGGGTCCGGGACCGGCAGCAGCTGCGCCTGCGATTCCCCGGCGGCCGGGGCGGGGTTGCGCCCGATGAGGACTGTCCGCTCCAGGCGGAAGTCGCGGCCGTCGTCGAGCGTTATCCTCAACACCGCCTCAGGGGTGTCCTGGCGGACCCCGGCACGCACCTGGGTGCGGTCCATGGCATCGTCCGGGTGAACAGCCGCGTCCGGGTGAGCAGCGTCCGGGGCGGCAGACGGGCCCGCGGCTGCAGGCGGAACCGGCTCAACCTGGGCTTGGGCAGCAACCGGGGCCTGGACCACCGGGGTTCGGGAGGCAACCGGCGAGGCCACCTGCTGCACCGGTGGCAGGTCCAGGGGCGCGAAGCTGTACGGTCCTTCGATGCCGCCGGTGGCGACCGGGTTGCGGCCATTGGCGACATCGAACACGAGGGTTTTGGCCGCACGGTCGTGCCACCCGCGGAGCCTGCCGTTTGCGTCCCACGCGCTGGATACCACAACGACGACGGCCCACGCCGTTCCGAGGAGCAGCAACGGTCCGAGGATCAGCAGGGCGGCGTCGAACCACTTGAAGACCGCCACCAGGACTGCGGCAAGGACGGCCAGCACCATGCCGGCGCCGGTCACGATGCCCCGCAGGAACACAGCACCGGTGCCCGGCGCGTAGCCATCCTTGTCAGCGCTGCGGATGCCCATGAGCTGGTTGCCGATGGTGTTCCCTGTGCGGCCCTCGACGCTTGCGACGGCGAACGCGTACACAAGGGTAAGTCCGGCTCCGATGCCCCCGAGGAGTGCCAGCAGGCTTGTGTCGTAGATGATGAGCCCGGCGCTGCGCGTGCTGGTGATGCCGGCGAACCCGAAGGACAGCAGAACCGTCAGGATGGCCACCGGTGCAAGCCAGTCGAGGACGGCTGCGCCGAGACGCTTGCCCGGCGCCGCCGGAAGCAGCGCAAGAGTGCCTGACATGTCCGATCCTTCCCCCAGCCCTACCGGGATGCTACCGGGAATCGGAGCGGCTTGCCTCCCGCCGCGGCCGGGCGGAACTCCGCCACTAGGCGGATTTCCCCGGCCAGGCGGAACTGCGCGGCCGGGCGGAAGTCCCCGATCGAGCGGGGCTCCCCGGCTGACCATGGCTCCCCTGTTGGGCAGCGGGGTTCCGCACGCACCGCAGAAGCTCGCTCCGGCGCGGACCGGCTGCCCGCAGCGCAGGCACGGCCCTGGTCCCTCGCCAGCCACAGGCCCGCCGCCGGCTACAGGCCCGTCTCCGGTCACGGACGAACCCTTCACCGCCGGAACCCCCGTGCGGCCAGGGCGGCCCGGGCCTCGGCCAGCAGCGACCGCGGCGAGAACCGCGCCTGCTGGCGCCGCCAGAAGCCGACCGTTCCGGTCATCTCCTTGAGCGAGCCGTCCACGACGTCCCAGTACTCCCGCACCTCATCCTCGCTGGGCTGGCCCGCCCCGAAGATGGAGGCATCAGCCCGGTGCGCCAGCAGAGTTGTGGTGGCGCCGGTGGCGGGGAAGGCTTCAGCGACCACGGCCGCCGTTTCCCGCCTGGTTGCACGGGTGTCCACGGCGGCACCCATGTCCGTGGCCAGGCTGAGGACCTCGTTCCAGCCGCCGCCGACGCGCTGGGCAGGGTCGCCGCCGGCGAAACGGGCCTTCCGGCGCCGGGACTTGAGCAGGGCGATGAGCAGCAGCGGCAGGGCGAGGATGCCGACCGGAACCATCGCGATACCGATGGCCGTGAGAATGGGGCCCCAAAGCAGCCAGGGGTTGTTCTTCTTCTCGTCGGCGTCGAGCGCGTCGGGAGAGGAATCCGGCGGCAGATCGGCAGGTTCCTGCGGCGGTGGCGGCGGCTGCAGGACCTGGGGCTTCGGCTTGGACTTGTTTTCCGGGTCGGGCGGGATGGGAATGTTGTCCTTGGGCGGCGTGGGGTCGAAGGCCACCCAGCCCACCCGGTCGAACGCCACCTCCACCCAGGCGTGGACGTCCTTGCCCAGGATCTTGATTTCGCCGGCACCGTTCTCCGGGCTCTTCGGGTCCGGGTAGAAACCCATGACCACGCGCGAGGGGATGCCCAGATGGCGGAGCATCAGGGACATCGCCACGGCATACTGCTCATCGTCGCCCAGCATCTGCTTGGCGGTCAGGAGGTCGCGGATGCGCGCCGCTCCGTGGCCGGAGACACTGGGGAGCTGCCCGTCGGCGATGAGCCCGTTGCTGAAGGCGCCCTTCTTCTGGAAGTGGGCCTCGATCTGCCGGACCTGGTCCACGGCGGTCGGGGCGTCCTCGGCCAGGTCATTGGCCTGGGCACCCACCACCGGCGGCACGTCGGTGGCGTCCGGCAGGCTGACCTTCGCGAAGCCGTACTGCGTCAGCTGCCCGTGCTCGAGCTTCACCGGGTCCGAAACCTGGACGGTGTAGGAATCGCCCCGGGCCAGGCCCTGGGTGGTCACCGCAGTGTCGGTACCGGAGTTGAAGTACAGCCCCGAGGCAGCGGCGGATGACCCCGGGCCGAAGCTGAGTCCGGTGGTCCGCCGGCCGCCCGGGACGAAGTAGCCCTGGTAGCCATCAATGGTGATGTCCAGGCTGTAGTCGTCCGTCGGCACCGCGTCCGTGGAGTCGGCGAGCGTGTTGATCGATTTCGCATCGCCCACCTTGCTGAAGCTGCCGGAGCCGTTAGGATCCATCGTGTAGTTGGTGCCGTTGAAGGAATCGAGTGCCCCGAGCCGGACACGCGCGTCCTTGGGCAGCCCCTTAACGGTGAACAGGGCCTCGTCCTTCTTGTCCTTGACGAAGTTGCGGAAGCTCGCCAGCGGCGTGACGTATGCCTTGGGGTCAAAGGGCGGTACGACGACGTTGCGGAGGACGCGCCGCTCGTCACCGGCGTCGATGAGCGGCGCTACCGCCGCGGTGATTCCCACCGTCGCCGCCAGGACGGCGGCTCCGGCCGCCAGGCGGCGCATGCGCGCCTTCCCGGCCGTGCCGGCGTCGTGCTGGGGACGGTTCACCGAAACCTTGTGGGTGTCGCGCCGGCGCAGGGCGTCCCGCCGGAAGGTGGCCCAGGCGATGCCCGCCACCGTCAGCGCGATACCCCTTTCCACCGTCAGGAACCCGGCATTGGTGCTGAAGGCGATGCCCGTGACGAACAGTACAAGGACCGGCAGCAGCGGCCAGTAAGGGCTCCGGACCCGCCAGGTCAGGACACCTGCGGCAACCGCCGTGATGAGTGAGCTCAGGAAGGGGACGATCAGCACGCCACCCGCGGTGCCAACCGGAACTCCGACGGTCAGCATGTCCTTCCACGAGAAAACGACGCCCAGCAGCAGCGTCCGCAGCGATTCCAGGCCGGGCAGGAACCCGGCCACTGCGGCGTCGGGCACGGCCAGGGCCGTCCCAAATACCAGGTAACCGCCGAAGGCCAGGGCCGTGGTGATCAGCAGCCCCAGCCGGAAATGGGCGTTGCCGGCAGCGATGGCCAGGCCCAGGATGATCCCGCCAAAGCCGGCAACCAGGTAATGGGGGTCGCCGCCGAAGCTGAGGCCGAACCCCAGGACACCCAGCCCGAGCAGAATGGCGAGCGCACCGCCGTCGAGCACAAAATGCCACAGCGGCCGGCCGTCGGCGAAGGCGGACCCGGCAGCAGGCCGGGCTGGACGGCGAGGGGTGTCCGAACGGTCTTTCCGGTCCGGACGGCGGGCGCTGTCTGGACGGCGGGGGCGGAGACCGGTGGCCTCACTCATGCTGCGGCCTTTCGCAGGACGGAGGGAAGGTCGGAAAGGTCCCCGACCGTGAGCACGGTGAGGTCCCCGATGTTGGCGCGGGCAGGGGCAGCGCCAATATCGACGAGCACGGCGAGGCTCCGCACGCCGGGTGGCACCGAGGCGGCGGCCGAGCGCAGCTGCGTGGGTGTCACGTGGCTGCCCACGACGAAGAAAACCACCGAGGCGTTGGGCACCGTGTCGGCAAGCGTGCGGGCGAGGTCGACGGCGGTCTTCCGCAGCGGCGTGCCAACGATCCGGGTCATGTCGTCCAGCATGTTGCGGCCCGTCTCGCACCGCAGCGGACCGGACTGGGTCAGGACGTCCAGTTCGCGCTGTTCGCGGATGGCCTGCCGGCCGATGGATGCCGCTGCCGAGATGGCCAGCTCGAATTCGTCTTCCGACACGTATTCGTCCGTGTTGATGGACAGCGAAATGGCCAGGTGTGCGCGGCGGGTTTCCTCGAACTGGCGGACCATGAGCTTGTTGGTCCGGGCGGTGGTTTTCCAGTGGATATGCCGCCGGTCATCACCCGCGACGTAGTCGCGCAGCGCGTGGAAGGAAACATCCGCGCTGGACAGCTCCGTGGTGGGCATCCCCTCCAGGTCGCGGATGAACCCGGCGGCGGAACCGGCCAGCGCCACCGTCCGGGGGTGCACGTAGAGGTCCTCAGGTTCCGTCCAGAGCACCTGCCGGCGGAGCAGATGCAGCGGATCGGCCCGGACCGAGCGGACGGGACCGACGACGATAACGGCACGCCGCGCCGTCGGGATGGTGAAAAGGTCCTCATGCACCTGCTGCGGCTTCATCCGCGGGAGGTGGAAGACGGCGGTGGCTGCCCCGACGGGCAGTTCAAGGTCAGCGGGCAGGAGCGGCCGGGCCGACGTGTTGGACACGGCGATGCTTCCGACAGCGCTGTCCCCCACCGCCACCCTGGTGCGGGCGAGGTCGAGCACGACCCCATAGGAGGACCGGCCCAGGATGAAGCCGACGGCAATGACGAAGAGCACCAGCGCCGCAGTGGCTGCCGCCTTGGCTTCCTGCCAGCCGTAGGCGTTTCCGGCCGCCCACAGGAGAATCGCTGCGGCCAGCACGGACCAGCCCAGAACGCTGACCACGGACAGGACGGGGCGCACACGGCGCCCCCACACGCCGTCGGCTATCCGCCAGGCCGGGCCGAGCGCCAGGCGCGCGGTGCTGCCGGCATCCGACCACACCGTGGACTGACGGCTTCCGAACCGCACCTTGGACCATTGCACCCTCGGCAGCGGCACTTTGGGCAACCGCACGCTGGACGCCTGCACCCTGGGTAACCGAACCTTAAGTTGCCGCACTTTAGACAGCCGCACCTAGACGGTGGCGCGCTGCTGCGGCGCCGCGACATCGGCCAGGACGCGTCCCAGAACGGCTTCGGCCGTTGCCCCGGAGAACTCGGCTTCGGGGTCCATGACAAAGCGGTGGGTCCAGACGACGGCGGCGAGGTCCTTGATGTCGTCAGGCAGCACGAAGTTGCGCCCCTGGCTCGCGGCCCAGACCTTTGCCGCCCGGACCATGGCGAGGGCACCACGCACCGACACACCCAGGCGGGTCTCGGGCGCGTTGCGGGTTTCCTCGCAGAGCCGGGAAATGTACTCAAGCACCGCGGTGTCGACGTGCGTCGTGGCAGCGAGGTCCGCCATGTCAGCCACGGCCTGTGTGGTGATGACGGGCTGCAGGTCCCGGGACCGGTCCTTGAGGTTGGTTCCGCCCAGGAGCTGGACGGTGGAGGCGTGGTCCGGGTACCCGATGGAGGTCTTGATCAGGAAGCGGTCCAACTGGGCCTCGGGCAGCCGGTAGGTGCCGGCCTGCTCGATCGGGTTCTGGGTGGCCAGCACCATGAACGGGCGGCCGGCTTCGTAGCTGGTGCCGTCCACGGTGACGCGGGACTCCTCCATGACTTCCAGCAGTGCCGACTGCGTCTTGGGCGAGGCCCTGTTGATTTCGTCGGCGAGGACGATGTTGCTGAAGATCGGTCCCTTGTGGAATTCGAACCGCTGGGTCTTCTGGTCGTAGATGGTCACGCCCGTGACGTCGGAGGGCAGCAGGTCAGGGGTGAACTGGATGCGGCTGTTGGACCCCTGGACGGTGGCCGCGAGGGCCCGGGCCAGGGAGGTCTTGCCCGTGCCCGGGGCGTCTTCGAAGAGGACATGGCCCTCGGCCAGCATCGCGGTGAAGGTCAGGCGGATGACGTGGGCCTTGCCCAGGACAGCCTGGCCCACGTTGGCGACGAGCTTCTCGAACGTCCCTTCAAACCAGGCGGCCTGCTCGGTTGTCATCGTCATGGCTTGTTCCTCTTCTGTTTCATTCCGGGCATGTTCGTTGTCAGCGTAGGGTGTGTCGGATGGTTCAGCACTGGCCGACGCCCGGGCCGCGGATGTCCACCGTGACGCCCTTGACGTACCAGCCGGAGTGCGGGCCGCCGTTCATCTTGTACCAGCGGCTTCCGTTGTTGTAGATGTCGGACCAGCAGGGGGTGGCTATCCAGCCGTCCGACCAGGAGACCCAGTTGGCATCGCTGCCGCCGCAGCTGCGGGTCGCGGCGTTGTACCGGTCCGGGACACCGGGCTTGCCGGGGCAGCTGTTGTTGTCGCTGCGCTTGACCCTGACCTCTGTCAGCGGCGGGGCGGGATCGTTGCCGGAGGTGGCTGATGCCCTTCCGAAGTCTCCCGCGACAACGGTGACGGCCCTGACCCGAAGCGTGCGCGTGTTGTTCCAGCCGCCGCCCGAAGCGTCGAACCTGGTGACCTTGCCAACGTTGGTCCAGGCGCCGCCGTCGAGACTGACCTCGTAGTGGTTCAACGGACGGCCGTTGGTGCCGGTGGAGTTCCAGGTCCAGTGGACTTGGGGGTCGCCCACGGCGGACTTGCCGCCATTGACGTTGGGAGCGTTCGGCGGTGCGTACGGGTTGCCCGAGCCGATGGCCTTCCCGTCGCCGGACACGTTGTTCTTGGTGGAGGCGGCGATGATGTTGACCGTTACGTCCCGGCCGTTGGGCTGGCCGGTGATGGTTCCGCCGCCGGCGTTGATGGGCCCTGACCCGTAGGCGGTGGACCACCGGTAGGTGATCTCCGACGCCTGCGAGCCGTTGCGTTGCGTCTGGGTAAGCGGCGTGAACGTAACATCCAGTTGTCCGTCCTTCCCGGTCGCGCGCACGCTGCCGCCGCTCACGGTGCCCGGTTTGCCTGCTGCCCGGACCGGTGCGGACTGGGCGCTGGTTCCGGACGTGCCTGCCTTGTTGGTGGCGGAAACAGTGAAGGCATAGTCGGCCTCGGAGTTGTCCACCGTGACGTTCAGCGAGGTTCCGGAAGCCACCTTCTGGCTCTTCACCACCGCTCCGCCCCGCAGGGTGGTCAGCGTGTACGCGGAGACCGCATCGCCGTTGTTGTCCGGCGCCGTCCAGCTGACGTTCACCTGGGACTGGGAACCTACGGAACCGGCGCCGGCAGCGGTGGGGGCAGCCGGCGTCACCGGCACTCCGGCCGGGACCTCCGCAGCGGAGTACGGGCTCCACTCCGAGGGATCCTTCGCATCGTTCCGGGCGAGGACGCGCACCTTGTAGGCCACGCCGTTGGTGAGGCCCTTCCACACGTAGCTGGTCGCGGTCAGGTTTTGGATCTGCGGGTTTTGGCCTGCGGGTGCGGGCGAGATTTCAAGGTCGTAGGACTTGATCGGGGAACCCTTGCTGGCAGGTGCCTTCCAGGCAACAGAGAGCTGCTTGTCGCCGAACTTCAGCGACGGTGCCAGCGGGGTGTCCGGCTTGACATCGGGCCGGACCTCGGCCGAGGCCGGTGACCGGTCGGATTCGCCAAAGTCATTCGTTGCCGTCACCTGGAAGTGGTACCGCGTGTTGTTGACCAGGTTGTTCAGGGTGCACGAGTTGGCCGGGCAGTCCTGCTTGTAGCCGCCTTCGCCGTACACCGTGTACTTGGTGATGGGTGAACCCCGGTCCGCCGGCGCCGTCCAGTTCAGCAGCGCTGTCCGGTCGCCGACGCTCTGCGCCTGCGGCGTGGTGGGAGCCAGTGGCTTGTCCTTGACCGTGAGCCGGATCCGGGCCGTGGCGTACCTGGAGGCGTCATCGGTCTTGTCGCCCACCGTGTAGGACACGATGAGGGTTCCGGAGAATCCGGCCGCGGGTGTGACGGTGACCGAGTCCCCGCTGATGGCGGCGGTGCCCTGCCCGGTTTCCGTGGCGACGCCGATGATCTTCAGCGGCGCGTCCTGGAACGGGTTGGCGTCGTTCGCCAGCACCTTGACGGTCACGGGCTTGCCCGCCGCGGCGTTTTCCTCGATGTCGTCGTTGGCTACCGGCAGCGGGCGGTTTGTCGCCGTCACGGCCAGCCGGAACGTGGCAGTGGATTCAAGGCCGCGCGGGTCCTTCGCCTTCACCTGCACCGCTCCCCCGTCGCCGGGCCGCATGCTGCCCTTCGCCGAGACTTTGAGCGAAGCGCCGTCGATGGCCACGTTGAAGCCCTGGGGTACCGCGCCGGCGATCTCGTACTTCATGTTCGCGGCGTCGTCACCATCCGGGTCTGTGGTCAGCTTCGCGAGATCTGCCGAGGCGGAGTCACCCAGCGGAACATCCACCGAGCCGCCGAGCAGCACGGGCGGGTTGTTCCGGTTGGGGTCGGGAAGCACCTTGGTGCGGATGCTCAGCGTGGACTTGAGTCCGGCGGCGTCGTCAGGGCCTGAGCCGTCCGTCACCTCGAAGGTGATGGACCCGGGGCCCACGTAGTCCCTGTCCGCCGTGTACCTGAGGGCGGTGCCGTTGCCGGCCACCGGGTTGCTGCCATCCGCACCGATGAGTTTGATCCGGTCGGCCTGGGTCAGCCGGGGCGAACGGCCGTCCCGCACTTTGACCCACTCGGCGAGGTCGGCGGTCACGGACTGGCCCGCGACCACCTCGAGGACCTGGTCCTTGGCAAGGGTGGGAACCTGCTGGCCCAGGCCGGGCACCCAAATGATCGCCGTCGACTTTTGGCCGTCGACGTCCTCAACCGTGTAGGGCACCAGCTGGGGCTGCTCGGTCAGTTCCACGATCATGGTGCCGTCCGCCCCCGGCCGCGCGGTCCCGGCGCTGCTGCTGATTTTGAGGTTCTCGCCCACGCCGTCAGGGTCCTCGTCATTCTTGAGGACGGGGACGTCGACGGCGGTCTTGCCGAGCGTCTGCGCGGAGGTCACCCGGTCATCCCGGGCGATCGGTGCCTGCAGCGGGACGTTGCTGTCCACCACCATCCTGATGGCTGCCTGCGCGGAGGCTCCGCGTTCGTCGGCCACCGTGTAGCGGATGTTGACGGTGCCCTCGGTGGCCGGTGCCTGCAGCAGGATGCGGCCGCTTTGCTTGCTGACCGTGGCCTTCAGCGTGGCATCGGCTTCGATGCCGTCGGCGAGGATCCGGATCAGGTCCCCGTCCGGGTCGGTGTCGTTGCCTGCTGCGTCGACGGCGATCTGCCGCCCGGGCCGGACTTTTACCTGGTCGTCCACGGGAGTGGGCTTCTGGTTGGTGTCGCTGCGGGGTGCGATCCCCACAGTGACGGTGCCGGTGTTCACGGCGCCCTGGCGGTCCACCACCTTGTAGCGGAACGTGTCGGTTCCGGCGCCGTTTCCGGCCGCGACGAAGTCGATGAAGTTGCTGCCCGCCGTCGCGGTGCCCATGCCGGGCGTGCTGTCGATGCCGGTCAGCTGGACGGAGTCGCCGTCGGGGTCTATGCCGTCCAGCGGCACCGGGATGCGAACTGTGCCGGCGGCCACCACCCGGGCCGTCAGGTTCCTTGGCTGCGGCCGGGAGTTCTCGGCGCCTTCCAGCGGCAGGATGTGGATGGTCACGGCGGCGGCACTCTTCTGGCCTTGCGGGTCCACCGCGTTGTAGATGGCGCGCACGGTTTTGGGCTGGCTGCCGGCGATAAACCTGAGGGTGTTTTCCGAGACGAAGCTCTTTCCGTCCTCCGCCGGGACGGCCTGCGGCAGGACCGGGTCAACGGTCAGCTTTTCGCCCTGCGGGTGGGTGTCGTTGTCCAGGACGGGAATGGTCACGACGTCGTTGACGCGGACGTTGACTTCGTCGGGCCTGGGCTGCGGCGCCTCCACCACGGCCGGGGCGGGAACAGGCACCACCGAGACGCTTCCGGTGGCGGACGACTTGCCATTGGACATCGTGTACCGGAACAGGAAGGGGTCCTTGGTGCCGGCGATGTCGGTGATCCGCAGGACGCTGTGGTCGATCACGCTAACCGACGCCGTGGCGTTCTCCGGTACCGCGACCGACTGCAGGACCAGGACGCCCCCGGACGGGTCGGAGTCGTTCGCCAGCGGGTCCAGCAGGACGCTGCCGCCCACCGGCAGAAGCGCCACGTCGTGGACGGCGACGGGATTTCCGGTGTCCTTGCCGGATTCCACATCCACGCGGATGAGTCCCTGGCTGCTTTGCGGTCCGTTGCTGGCAAGGTACGTCAGGTACACCGGCCCCGGGGTGCGGCTGCGGAAGGTGAAGGTGCCGCCGTCGGTGACCGGGCCCAGTTCTGCGGCTCCGCTGGCTTCCACCTGGGCGAGGCGCAAAGCGCCGCCGTTGGGATCGACGTCGTTCTTCAAGGGTGCGATGACCAGGTCCTGGCCCACCACGGCCGTGACGTGGTCGGCGTTGACCACGGGAGCGAGCGCTCCCGGCGGCTGGACGTTGACCACCACCTTGCCCGTGGTGGTGGCGCGGCCGTCCCAGACGGTCACGGTGACGCTTTTCTTGCCGGCCGAGGCGCCTGAGTCCTGGTAGGTGAGCAGGCCGTCGCGGCGGACCTTGACCTGGTCCTGGTCGTTGTCGGCGGTCGCTGACATCAGGACGAGGTCGTCGCCGTCGGGATCGGCCCAGTCGGTGAGGATGTTCTGGCTGACGGTCTTGCCCTGTTCCACCAGCAGCGTGGTGGGGTCGCCGCGCTTGAAGGCCGGGGGCCGGTTCTCGTCCGGTCCGACGACGCTCAGGCTCACCTTGCCGCCGGCGGACAGGCCGCGGCCGTCCGCCGCGGTGTAGTCGAAGGTCTCGGTCCCCGGCGCGGCGTCGGCCGGCACCGTGACCTGGAAAGCGGACCCGCCGTAGATACTTTCGATGCTGCCGGCCTGGGGACCTTCCGCACCCAGCGAGGCGGTCAGCACGTCGCCGTCGGGGTCGGAATCGTTGTCGAGGACGCTCAGGACCGTGGTGCGCCCCGGCCGGACGCCGACGACGTCGGGCTTCGTTTCGGGGGGACGGTTCGGTTTGGTGCGGTCCGGCAGGACGTTGATGGTGTTGTCGTCGGCGGACTCCTCATTGGGGTCGTCAGCCTGGTTCTTGGGCGGGACAACGTCGTCCCAGTTGTTGACCAGCTGCATGTTCTGGTTGACCAGCCATACGTTCCCCGAGTTCACGTCGTTGAGGACCACGACGTCCCGGTTGACCCGGAACACGTAGCTGGGCGATGCGCTGGCCTTGGGCACGGCCACGTTCTTGTTGTCGGCGTCGTTCGCGCAGTCCCGGACGTACTTGTTCGCACCCGACCATGCCGCGTGGACGCAGCCGCCCAACTGCACGGGCGCTGCCGGCGCGCCCTGGCCGCCGAAGGTGACGGTCTTCGCGGCGGAGCCGTTCAGCGGCTGCTTGAGGAGTGCCTTGCTGGTAGCCACGGCCACGGAGTCCGACGCCGGACCCGACTGCTGCAGCTTCGCCTCCCGCGCGTCGGCCAGCGGCACTTCGCGCCCGCCGGGCAGGAACAGTTTTCCGGCGGCTGCGTCCAGGACCACGGGCTGGTCCCCCACGACGGAGAGCTGGAGGTCCCCTGCGCCCTTCAGTCCGTCCCACGTGCTGGATTCGGTGCCGGCGGTTGCTCCCGCGGCGTCCACGGTGGTCACCGTCACCTGCCCCGTCTTCGGGTCCGCGGAATAAATACGGTCGTCCGGGCCGACGGCGGACACGAGGCCCGGAGAGCCCTTCACCGCGGGCTCGCTGGACTCCTCGTCGAAGGCGTTCACGGTTGACGGGGACATCGCCCATGTCTTGCCGTCGGCGGGGTCGGTGACCGAGATGACGTCGGCGCCGAAACTCACCTGCGCCGTGCCGGGAAGCTTCTTGTCGCCGCCGAGCCTCATGTTGGCGGCGGACACCTGGTTCAGCGTGGAGCCGGATTCGTCGTCAACGAACACCTTGCCGGCGTTCTGCAGGACATCGAATGTGGTGCTGGCCGGGGTCACGGCACCGTCAAGGACCCGCGAGGGGTAGTTGAGCCGGCCGACGGCGTTGCGGGCCTTGCTGACCACCCAGACGCCGCCGTCGTTAAGGTCAACCTCGGTTGTCTTGAACCCCGGGTAGATCACGGCACCGGCCACCAGCGCTGCAGCGGCAGCGGAAAAGACGGTTCCGGTGACGATCTTGTTGCGGCGGTTCCTCAGCCCCAGCTTGCCGAACAAAGTTGACACAGCGTTATTATTCCCCCGAAATCACAGCCGCCTGAGCGCGGCTTACTGGCCCCTGATGTTCATCACGGGCCGGTGACATTCCGCCACTCCCCCATAGAGACGCCGGAACAATTCTGAGTCTCGACTATTACATGGGTGCTGGCGGCTTGTCCAAGAACAGCCCTGTGGCCGTCCGTTACCCCGCCAGCCTACCCGCGCCGTCCCGCCCGGGCGATGGGGAGGACTGCCCACGCTGCGGGTACGGGTTCAGGAGCGCTTAGTCCAGGACCAGGCCCTTGCCCCGTCCCCGGGCCAGGGTGACGGGCTGGATTTCCCCGAATCCGCGGACGTTCTCCACGTCCTGGGGAATGAGCACGAACCGCTCGTCCTGGTCCAGCGCCGCCGCCGTCATCGAGTCCACCAGCACGGTACCCGGATCGGCCAGCGTGGTGAGGCGCGCGGCAAGGTTGACGGTGGGCCCGTAGATGTCGCCCAGGCGGGAGAGGATCCGCCCCCAGACCACGGCAACGCGTGCCTCGGGCAGGATCTCGTCCCGGGTGAAGGCCTCGGCCAGGGCGAGTGAGATTTCGGCGCCCGCTGCCGGCGTCTCGGCGATGTAGAGAACTTCGTCGCCCACCGTCTTCACGAGGCGGCCACCGCCCACCGAGATGATCTCGGCGCATTTGTTCTCGAACCGCTGCACCAGCTTGGCGAGGGTTTTCTCGTTCATCCGGCGGGAAAGGCTTGTGTAGGACACCAGGTCGGCGAAGCCCACGGCCCGCGCCAGGGGAAGCGGCGCGTCGTCCTCATCGCCCTCGCGGCCTTCCTCGCTGGCCTGCAGGCCGGCTTCAGCCCGGACGGCCAGCCGCTGCACGCCGGCGTTGAGCTGCCGCCGCCAGGAGTAGACCAGCATCGCCTCGAGGGGGTCCACCAGCGCGGGCAACTCATGGACGAGGCGCTTGCGGGCCTGGGCGTCCGTGAGCCCCTGTTCGTGGACCATGTCCTCCACCAGGGCCTCGATCTGCCACACCACCATGCGGTCCGTCATCTGCCCAATGGCACGGGTCACCGAGATGGCGGCCTCCTCCGTGAGCATTCCGGCCCGGACCATGCCCACAGCCGTGGACAGGGCAGCCTGGTCACGCTCCGTGAAGGCGACGTCGTCGTCACCCCAGTTGGGGAAGCCCAGTGCACGCCACAGTTTGCGGGCCGAAAGCAGCGACAGGCCCACACCGCCCGCCACCTCGCGGCGGCGCAGCTTGCGTTCGCCGCCCAGAAGCCGTGATTCGAGGGTTTTTGCCGCGATTCGTTCCGCGGACAGGGTGCCGGTGGCAGGATTTTGGACGACGGCGTCCGTCACCTCCCGGTGGCCGGTCTCCTGCGTGCCGGAATGGTCTGTGCCAGTCCCGTGCGTGCCGGTCCCATGCGTGCCGGTCTCCTGTGTGCCAGTCTCCTGGCCGCCGCGCTGATCCTCATCGTTCATCTCTTCCACCTTCTCTCACATCCCGCGGAAACCGGGCGTCGGGCTCATCCGGCGCCAGACCAAATCCAAAGGATTCGTCGTCCGGAAGCTCATCAAGGGCATCCAGCAAGAACCTGTGGAAGGTGGCAACTTCTGGCACATCCTTCAGCACGGTGCCGAAATGGTGCCCGGCATCCAAGGATATATTCCCCGAACGCAACATCCGCTGGAGCATCGACTGGCTGATTGTGACATTACGCACTGAGGCCAGGAAAACCTGCCGGTCCCTGCGGCGGAGCATGCCGTGGCGTGCCAGGATCCGCTGGCTGGTCAGGAAGTACCGGGTGGACTGCCACCGCAGCAGCCGCGGCAGGCAGTAGCCCAAGAGGATCCACAGGCCGGCAAGCACGCAGCCGGCAACCGCCCAGAACGTCCATTCCCCGGTGATGGCCGGTGCCAGCGCGGACAGGCCGCCGCGGATGATCCACGCGCAGGCAAATGCAGCAAGGGCGGGCACCACAATGAAAACCACCGCCGGGAGGAACAGCACCCTGGGCTGCGGGCGGGTCACCACAATGACCTGCTCGCCCGGGAGGAGCTCTTTACGCATAACCGCTTTCGCCGGACCCCTGCTTGTCAGAGCTGCGCGCCTCAGAACCGTGCTTCTCAGACCCGCGCCTTCCAGCCCCGCGTTTGGCAGAGCCGTGCTGGTCAGAATCCTGCGGGGACCACGGCCGCAGGTGGATGACGTCGCCCGCGGTCACCACGTGCTCGTGGGCAGAGGCATCCACCACCAGCAGCGAGCCCGAGTCATCAAGCCGGGACGCGTGGCCGATGATCTCGTGGTCGCCGGGAAGCTGTGCGCGGACCTGCTGGCCGAGGGTGACCATCGCCGTTTCGACGCGCTTGTGCAGCGAATGGCCGCCGGCCAGGCCGGCGGTGGCATCGCCGTCGGCATTGCAGAAGCTGCGGTACAGCGTGCAAAAACGGGAGAGGTAGCTCTTCAGCAGCGCGGTGCGGTCCACTGTTCCGGCGCCCTGCAGCTGGACGGACGTGGCTGTGGGCACCGGCAGCTCGTCCTCGGTGAGGGTGACGTTCAGCCCCGTGCCGAGGATGACGGGCGGCACCGAGCCGTCACCCAGGGGGCCGAGCTGGGCGAGGATGCCGGCGATTTTTCCGCCGCGCACCAGGACATCGTTCGGCCACTTCAGCTCCGCAGGTATTCCTGCCGTCTCATCCAGCGCATCGCGCAGCGCGATGGCGGCCAGGAGGGACAGCCATGAGTAGGTCTGGGTGGGCAGGGGGCGGCCGTCAGCGTTGACGGGCCGCAGCACCAGCGAGACCAGGACCGAACTGCGGGCGGGCGCTTCCCAGGCCCGGTCGAGGCGGCCGCGGGCGGCCGTCTGGTGCTCCGCCGTCAGGACTGCCAGGTCGGGCCAGGCCTTGGGATCCTCGGTCACGGCCCGCAAGAGGTCGGCATTGGTGGATCCGGTGGAGTCCACGACCGTCAGCTGCGCGATGCCGGTGGCGGCGAGGAAGTTGGCGTCGGTCAGGGCTTCCCGGTCCAGGGCCGGCCGCTCGGGCAGGCCGTTCGCTCCGGTCAGGTTCTCCTGCTGTCCACGGCTATCGTCAGGGCGTGCGGCATCCATAGTTGAATCCTAGCGACTCGGCGGGCCGACCGGCCGGGAAAGCGGGCGGTCAGAGGCAGCTCACAGGAAGATGTCAGGGACGAGGTCCGCTTCGGCGGCCCCCAGGCTGTAGGGACGGAAATCCGTGACGCCGGCGGCGGCCAGGACCTGCTCGTCCGTGTAGAAGTTGCCGGTGTTGCAGGAGCCGGTGCCGGTGCCGCCCGCCGGGTTCGCAGCCCCGGTCAGGACGGCGTGGGCTGCGTCGGCCATGATCTCGGGACCGCGGGCAGCCCTGGCCATCGATTCGCCCCCGGCCATGTTCCGGATGGCCGCCGTATCGATCAGCGTCCGCGGCCATAGCGAGTTGACGCAGATGCGGTCGTCCCTGAGTTCCTCCGCCAGGCCCAGCGTGGTCAGGCTCATGCCGTACTTGGCCATGGTGTACGCCAGGTGCCGGCCCGCCCACTTCGGGTCAAGGTTGAGGGGCGGCGAGAGCGTGAGGATGTGGCCGCCGGATGATTTCCGCAGCGCGGGCAGTGCCAGCTTGGACAGCAGGAAGGTGCCGCGGACGTTGATGTCCTGCATGAGGTCGTAGCGTTTCATGTCCACGGCGTCCGTCGGCGAGAGGTCGATCGCCGAGGCGTTGTTGATGACGACGTCGATTCCCCCAAAGCGGCCGACGGCGGCATCCACGGCGCGCGCGACGTCGTCGTCGTTCCGGACGTCCCCCACCAGCGGCAGGGCACTGCCGCCCGCGGCCTCGAGTTCTTCGGCGGCGCTGTAGACCGTGCCCTCGAGCTTTGCGTGCGGCTCACCCGTTTTGGCGAGCAGCACCACGTTGGCGCCGTCGTGCGCTGCCCGCCGGGCGATCGCCAGGCCGATGCCGCGGCTGCCGCCGGACATCAGTATGGTCCGGCCCCGCAGGCTGCCGGTGGCCCGGTAGGGTGTGGCGGGAACAGGGTAAGCGTTGCTGCTCGATGTCATAGGGACACTCTAGCCGCGGTTTGTTACTCTCGAGTAACATCGGTGCTTCCGTCGGCGCCACGGACGAAAATTGTAGGAACCCTACAGCGGTCCCGGGAATTTGCGTCACTAGACTAGCCATCAGGGCTTTGGATTTGTACGGATGCTACTTAACCCGCGAACCGGGGCCCTGCATTTCGCTACTACAGCCCCTGCACGCTGCCGCAGCAGAACAGCTACAGCACAACAGCTACAGAGCCGGAGACACTTCATGAGCCACGATCTGACCACGACGGCGGGAAAGATTGCCGATTTCCGCGACCGCCAGGCCCGTGCTGAGCAGCCTTCCGGCCCTGAAGCCATCGAGAAGCAGCATGCGCGCGGCAAGAACACCGCCCGCGAGCGCATCGACCTGCTCGTGGACGAAGGCTCCTTCGTGGAGTTCGACGCGCTGGCAGTCCACCGCTCCACCGCCTTCGGCATGGAGAAGAAGAAGCCGCTCGGAGACGGCGTCGTGTCGGGTTACGGAACCGTGGACGGCCGGCTTGTGGCCCTCTACAGCCAGGACTTCAGCGTCTACGGCGGCTCCCTGAGCCAGGTCAACGGCGAAAAGATCGTGAAGGTCCAGGAATTCGCCCTCCGCAACGGCTGCCCGGTGGTGGGAATCAACGACGGCGGCGGAGCCCGGATCCAGGAAGGTGTTGCCTCCCTTGCCATGTTCGCGGACATCTTCCGCAACAACGTCCACGCCTCCGGTGTTGTACCCCAGATCTCCCTCATCATGGGCCCGTGCGCCGGCGGCGCTGCCTACTCCCCCGCGCTGACCGACTACGTGGTCATGGTGGACAAGACCTCCCACATGTTCATCACCGGACCGGACGTCATCAAGACCGTCACCGGCGAGGACGTGGACATGGAGACCCTCGGCGGCGCCCGGCAGCACAACGCCACCACCGGCACCTCCACCTACCTCGCCTCCGACGAGGCTGACGCCATCGAGTTCGTCCGGGAACTGCTGGACTTCCTGCCCTCCAACAACCTCTCCGAGGCGCCGGTGCAGGAGCACCAGCAGGAGCTGGAGCTCGACGAGGACGACCTCAGCCTCGACGCGCTGATCCCGGATTCCGCGAACCAGCCCTATGACATGCGCAAGGTCATCGAACAGATCGTCGATGACGCCCACTTCCTGGAAATGCAGGCGCTGTACGCTCCGAACGTGATCATCGGCTACGGCCGCGTTGAAGGCCACACGGTGGGGATCGTGGCCAACCAGCCGCTGCAGTTCGCCGGCACGCTGGACATTTCGGCCTCCGAGAAGGCGGCCCGCTTCGTCCGCCATTGCGACGCCTTCAACATTCCGATCATCACCCTCGTGGACGTTCCGGGATTCCTCCCGGGCAAGGACCAGGAGTTCCAGGGCATCATCCGCCGCGGCGCCAAGCTCCTCTACGCCTACGCCGAAGCCACTGTGCCCAAGCTGACCGTGATCACCCGGAAGGCCTACGGCGGTGCCTACATCGTGATGGGCTCCAAGAAGCTCGGGGCTGACCTGAACCTCGCGTGGCCCACCGCCCAGATCGGCGTGATGGGCGCCCAGGGCGCAGTCAACATCCTTTACCGTCGCGACCTTGCCGCCGTCGCCGAGGCCGGGGGCGACGTCGAGGCCAAGCGCGCCGACGTGATTCGGCAGTACGAGGAAGAGCTGCTCAACCCGTACCAGGCCGCAGAGCTGGGCTACGTTGACGCCGTCATCGCCCCGTCGGACACAAGGCTGCAGATCATCAAGGGGCTGCGGGCGCTGCGCGACAAGCGTGCGAGCCTGCCCACGAAGAAGCACGGGAACATCCCGCTGTGACCGCCCAGAATCCGGCGGCCGAGCCGGCCGAAACCCTGTTCTCCGTCACCAAGGGCGAACCGACGCCCGAGGAGCTGGCGGCGCTTACCGCCGTCGTACTTTCACTGGGTTCCGGCGCAGCGGCCCGCCCCGAGAAGCCGAGCATCCGGCAGTGGATGCGGCGGCAGCAGCTGCGGATGGAGCCGACGCCGGGTCCGGGCGCCTGGAAGCGGAGCCGGGGCTGAAAAATTCAGTAAGTCTTTCATAACTGGAACCGCCCCGTTAGTCTCGTGGGGTGACTACTGAATCTGCCGCCCCAGCGCGCCCCCGGACCGCCATCGACGCCGTCGCCGACGCCCATACCGACACGCTCCTCGCCCTGGATCCGAGCCTGGCCACCACGCTCGGCATCCCGGGGCACGACACCGAGTTCCAGGACTTCTCCCCCGCCGGACTCGGCAGGTTCGCCACGGCGGAACGAAAGACCTTGGCGGCCCTCGAGGGGCTGGAACCCGTTGACGACGTCGACGCCGTGACCCTCGATGCCCTGCGCGAACGCCTTGGCCTCCAGCTGGAGATCCACGACTCGGGCTGGAATCTCGCCGACCTGAACAACATCGATTCCCCGGCGCAGAACATCCGGTCGATCTTCGACCTCATGCCCACGGACACCGAGGAGCACTGGGCCAACATCGCCGGCCGGACGCACAGCGTGCCGGCGGCCATCAGCGGCTATATCGAGTCCTTGCGGACGGCCAGGGACGCCGGCAAGGTCTCGGCCCGGCGCCAGGTCTCGATCGTGATCGAGCAGACCACCAAGTACGCCGCGGCGGACGGCTTCTTCGCCAAGCTCGCGTCGGATGCCAAAACAGCGGATGGCCCGCTGCCTGCGGAACTTCAAGAGAGGCTCGACGCCGGAGCTGCCGCCGCCCGGGCGGCGTACACCGAACTGGCCGCGTTCCTGCAGGCGGAGCTGCTGCCCATTGCCCCGGAGAAGGACGCCGTGGGCCGGGAGCGCTACGCCCTCGCTTCGCGGGTGTTCCTTGGCGCCGCCGTCGACCTCGAGGAAACCTACGCCTGGGGTGTTGAGGAACTTGGGCGGATCATTGCCGCGCAGGAACAGGTAGCCGGGGAAATCAAGCCCGGCGCTTCCATCGCGGAGGCGAAGGAAATCCTCAACAGCGATCCCGCGCGCCGGCTCAAGGGAACGGATGCGCTGACGGCGTGGATGCAGGAGCTGTCCGACCGTGCGGTATCGGACCTGGCCGGCATCCACTTCGACATTCCCGACGTCATGAAGACGCTGGAATGCCGGATCGCGCCCACCGACGAGGGCGGCATCTACTACACGGGGCCGTCGGACGACTTCAGCAGGCCCGGGCGCATGTGGTGGTCCGTGCCCGCTGGCGAGGACGCCTTCACTACCTGGGCCGAGACCACCACCGTGTTCCACGAGGGCGTGCCCGGCCACCACCTGCAGGTGGCCACTGCCGTCTACCGGCGCGAACTGCTTAACAGCTGGCGCCGGAATGTCTGCTGGACCTCGGGACACGGCGAGGGCTGGGCCCTGTACGCCGAGAAGCTGATGGAGGAACTCGGCTACCTCAAGGATCCGGGCGACCACATGGGCATGCTGGACATGCAGCGCATGCGCGCGGCACGGGTGGTGTTCGACATCGGTGTCCACCTGGAACTGGATATTCCCGCGCGCTGGGGAACGGGCACCTGGACGCCGGAGAAGGGCTTCGATTTCCTCAAGGCCAACCTGGACATCAGCGAGGGCAACCTTCAGTTCGAGTTCGCACGCTACCTCGGCTGGCCGGGCCAGGCCCCCTCTTACAAAGTGGGCCAGCGGCTGTGGGAGCAGATCCGCGGGGAGCTCGAAGCCCGGCCGGATTTCGACCTCAAGGCCTTCCACACCAAGGCGCTCAACATCGGCTCCGTAGGGCTCGACACCCTCAAGCGCGCCATGCTCGACTAAGCGTTCCGAGTTTTTGTCCAGATATCGCGAGTTGGAGGGCGCCGAAGTCGTGATATCGCAGGTTGTCAAGCTGTGTGGAGTCACTGGGCTGGTTGTTTGGTTGTTTCGGGTAGGTTGATTCCGGCGTGGCTGGGTGGGGCTGGTGTGGTGG
>NZ_JBHTXX010000032.1:57127-77608 GCF_042791415.1 Arthrobacter sp. NPDC056691 | reverse complement strand
GCTTTCTTGATAAACCCTTACAACATGTATTGGGGGGCCGCGGTCTTTTTTGTGGTGGGGTACGTGCACCTCTTAGTGGCGTCGCGCTGCGGGGGCCGGCGGGCGTTCCCCGGCGCCGCCCGCCCCGCCGTGTGTCGGCCTTGTTGAGGGGTTTCATAGGGTTTTATTAAAGGTTTCCGCAGGGTGGCGTCCAGATACTGGCATCCTCTTCAGATCATGGACCTGAAGAGGATCACCCCGCTGGGTCTCAGCCGGGTGAAGTCTGGGGCCTTTGAGGGGAGCTTTCCATGAAACCTGCAAGAATTCGTCCACGCCTGGCAGCAGCCGTCACGGCCGGCGCGCTGCTGGCGCTGGCCGTTCCGACCGCTGCGGTTCCGGCTTTTGCCGTCATCAGTGACCCGGGAACGCACATCATCACCGTTTTCCCGGAACGGGACATGGTCTCCGCCGAAGGATACGCTGCCGGCGACCGTCCCACGATCCAGGTGCTTCGCGGCGGCGCGGTCATCGGCACGGCGTCCAACCTGGTGCCCGTGGCCGGCATCGTGGAAGTCAACCATCCCGGCGGAGGATGCTGGGAAGGCACCACTCCGGACATCCGCTCGGGTGACGTGATCCGTGTTCTGACAGCGCCCGACGTCGGCGACCAGACGTTCGTAGGCAACGTCACCGTCACGCAGCCGGCCACCAAGATCAACGCCAGCACCGTAGTCATGAAGGGCACCGCTGCTGCACCCGGCGGCGGGCAGCTTCCGGCGGACCAGCTGGAAGCCAGGGTGGTGGCAGGCAACCAGTCGTTTGCGCTCAACGGGCGGCGCACGCTGCGTGCCGGTGCCCCGGGTTCGGGCGAAGACGGCGTCGTTGTTTACGACGGGCCGGGCCTCACCACCTGGACAGCCACCTGGACGGGTCTCGCCGGGGTTGGCGCCGACGGCGTGTCCGACGCAGACCGCGCGTCGTCACCGACCACCTCCGAAAGCCGGGGCATGTGGCTGGGACGCAACGCCGCGACCGGCAATGAAGTCACGATTTTCGAGTACGCGGCGATCGGCGGGCCGGCGGCCCCGTGCACGGCGCCGCTCGCCAAGGGGCCGAGCACGCCTGACCTGACGGCCGCGACCGATACGGGCCGGTTCAACACGGACAACATCACGCGCAGCACCACCCCCGCCTTCGCAGGTGCAACCGCATTGCCGGACGCAGCGAGCGTCAACCTCTACATTGACGGTGTGGCCAGCGGCTCGGCGTCAGTGGCAGCGAACGGCAGCTACTCGATCACGTCCAACCGTCCGCTGGCCAACGGCCGGCACACCGTGACGGCAGGGGAAGTCAGCCCGGGCGGCGTCGAGACACGGTCCACCGGGTCCCTCGCCATCACGGTGGACACCGTGGGACCCGTGGTTACCGCCAAGGGCCCGGCCGTCAACTCCATGATGGCCAGCCAGACAGCCAACGTCACGGCAACCTTCAACGAGGCGATCGCGGGACTGGGAACGGCGTCCTTCACCCTGAAGAACTCGGCAGGTGCGCTCGTCGCGGCTCCG
This sequence comes from Arthrobacter sp. NPDC056691, assembly GCF_042791415.1. Classification (NCBI taxonomy): domain Bacteria; kingdom Bacillati; phylum Actinomycetota; class Actinomycetes; order Micrococcales; family Micrococcaceae; genus Arthrobacter; species Arthrobacter sp. NPDC056691. Next base: position 76,064 of record NZ_JBHTXX010000032.1, on the reverse strand, counting down.
GTCACGTGGAATGCCACCACCCGGGTTGCCACCCTGAACCCGAATGCGACGCTGGCGGCTGACCGGAAGCACACCGCAACGCTGACGGCGGGCATCACGGACATGGCCGGCAACTCGATCGCGGCCAACTCCTGGGCGTTCACCACGGGACCGCGGCCGGTGGTGACCGCCAAGTCCCCGGGCACGAATGCAACGGCCGTCAGCCGCACCGCCAACGTCACCGCGACCATCAGCGAGAACGTGACCGGCGTCGCCAACGGAACATTCGCCCTCCGGAACGCCGCCACCGGCGCCCTGGTGAGCTACGCCGTCAGCTACAACGCCTCCACCCGGGTGGCAACGCTGAACCCGAATGTGACCCTGGCGGCCAACACGCGGTACACGGCCACCATTTCCACCAGCATCAAGGATGCCGGCGGGAACCCGCTCAGCGGTCTTTCCTGGAGCTTCACCACAGGACGGTAGCCGCGCAGCATTGCAGGACCTCCGGCCCGGTGCCGCCCGAAAGGGCAGCGCCGGGCCGGAGCCATGTCCGGGGTTAGGACACGGGGTGGGAAGAGTGACGGTTGACACATGCAAAACGTTTTGTGTAGTCTCATTCACACCGAACCAAAACGTTTTGCAAAGGAAGTCGATGACGACGCGAGTAGGGATACGCGAAGTGGCCAAGGCCGCCGGAGTGTCAGTGACCACTGTGTCCCACGCCCTCAATGACGCCACCAGCTCCCGGGTCAAAGCGGAAACCCAGCAGCACGTCCGGGACGTGGCCAGGAACCTTGGCTACGCGCCCAACCGGCTGGCCAGCGGGCTGCGCAACCAGCGCTCCCAGATCCTGGGCCTGGTCAGCGACGAGATCACCACCACGCCGTTCGCCGGGGCCATGATCCGCGGAGCGCAGGACGCGGCCTACGAACGCGGCTACGTCGTCATGGTGGTGAACTCGGGCCTGGACAGCGAGCTCGAACACCGCGAAATCACCATGCTCCAGCAGCACCAGGTGGACGGCGTGGTGTACGCGCGGCTGTACCACCAGGGGGTCGAGTTGCCGCCGGCGCTTGCCGGGACCCCCACCGTGCTGCTGGACGCCGTCACCGGGGACCCCGCGGTGTCGTCCGTCGTCCCGAACGAGGTCGACGCCGCCGAAACCGCCGTCGAGGCGCTCATCAAGGCAGGCCACACACGGATCGGAATGATCAACAACGTTGACGACATTCCCGCAAAGCACGGCCGGCTGGAAGGATTCCACACCGCGCTTCGCCGCCACGGCATCGAGCACGATCCGCGGCACCTTGTCATCACCGTGCCGGAGACCTCCGGCGGCCGGGAGGCCGCGCTCGCCCTCCTCAGCCGGCCGGACAGGCCCACAGCACTCTTCTGCTTCAGCGACAGGGTGGCCATGGGTGCGTACCAGGCGGCCGCAGCGCTGGGACTGACTGTCCCGGACGATGTGTCGATCGTCGGCATCGACAACCTGGAGCTCATCGCGGGCTCGCTGTGGCCGGGGCTGACCACGGTGGCCCTGCCGCACTACGAGATGGGGCGATGGGCGGTCGACCGGGTTCTTGACGACATCGAGAACCCGGGCAGGCCGCCGGAACAGGTGCGGCTGGCCTGTCCCCTGATCGAACGGGGATCCGTGGGGCCGCCACCCCGAACCGGATCCTAGAGACCGGATCCTAGAGACCTGACCGCAGTCCAGGACACGAACCACCAGCAGTCCACCCCGGTGTCCGCCGGAAAAAGGGACGCAGCCGTTGCAGCGGCCGCGCCCCTTCCGGACCCCGGGCCAATCATCCACGCGCAAAATCAGCAGAAAGACTGGACCTTCATGAACAAGCGATTCACACGGATCCTGGCCACCAGCATAGCCGCGGCGGCACTCATGGGCAGCCTCGCCGCCTGCGGCAAGGGCAGTGCGTCCGCCACGTCCGAGGACGGCAAAGAGATCACCATGTGGACCCACAACGCGGGAAACCCCGACGAGCTGGTGGCCATCAAGTCCATCGTCGACAAGTACAACAAGAGCGGCTCAGCCAAGGCGCAGATCAAGGTGCAGGCGTTCCCGCAGGACTCCTACAACGATTCAGTGGTCTCGGCCGCCGCTGCCGGGAAGCTGCCGTGCATCGTGGACATCGACGGGCCCAACGTGCCCAACTGGGCGTGGGCCAAGTACCTGACACCGCTGAAGCTCTCGGCCGACCTGTCCAAGAACCTCCCCAGCACCGTCGCCAAGTGGGAGGGCGAAACGTACGCGGTGGGCTACTATGACGTCGCCCTCGCCATGCTGGCCCGCACCTCGGACCTGAAGGCAGCCGGCGTCCGTGTGGCGACGGTTGAGAAACCGTGGACCAAGGAGGAGTTCCAGGACGCCCTCACCAAGCTCAAGGCCCTGGGCAAGTGGCAGTATCCCCTCGACATGGGAACTGCCGGCACCGGGGAGTGGCTCCCCTACGCCTACTCGCCGCTGCTGCAGTCCTTCGGCGGGGACCTCGTCAACCGCGACGGCTTCCAGTCGGCGGACGGGGCCCTCAACGGAGACAAGGCCGTCGAGTGGGCCGCGTGGTTCCGCGGGCTCGCCGACCAGGGCTTTATGGCCAAGAAGAGCGGCAAGGATTCCACCCAGGACTTCCTGAACAACAAGAGCGGCATCGTCTACACCGGCTCCTGGGCCGCGGACAAGGCGCGCAAGGCGCTCGGCAAGGACCTCGCGGTCATGCCGTCCGTGGACCTCGGCAACGGCCCGAAGATCGGCGGTGCCTCGTGGCAGTGGGGCGTGACCAGCGGCTGCAAGAACTCCGAGGCCGCGATGGACTACCTCTCATACTCGCTGAAGCCGGAAAACATCGCCGCCGTGGCCAAGGCCACCGGAACCATCCCGGCCACCGATGAAGCCGCGGCCCTGATCCCCGCCTTCGCCGAGGGCGGCGAAAACCGGGTGTTCATGGACCTCTCCCGCCAGCAGGCTGTCATGCGCCCGGAAACGCCCGCCTACCCGTTCATCGCCACGGAGTACGGCAAGGCCGTCCAGGACATTCTGGCCGGCGCCGACGCCAAGACCGTCCTGGACAAGGCGGTCAAGGCGATTGACGCCAACATCAAGTCCAACGGCGGCTACAAGAACTAGCCAGCCGCCGGACGGGAGGACGACGGCGGGCGGCAACTGCCGCCGTCGTCCTCCACCCGGCACTGACTGTCAACGGAGACTCCCATGACAACCACCCAACTTCGCTCCCGTACGTCCGCCGTTCCGGCGCCGGGCGGAACCACCCCGGCGGCAGCCCGCCGCAAGCGCCCGGGCCGCCTGCGTGAACAGCTCAGCGGCTGGGGGATGATCGCACCGGCAGCGGTGCTCCTGCTCTCCTTCGTGTTCCTGCCCGCGATCCTCGGCTTCGGCCTGGCCTTCACGAACGCCCGCCTCATTTCCCCGCGGCCGGTGGAGTTCGTCGGGATGGACAACTTTGCCCGGCTGTTCGCAGATCCCACCTTCTGGCGGTCGCTCCTGAACGTCGCGTACTTCGCCGTGGTGGTGGTGCCGGTGCAGTCCGGCCTTGCCCTGGCCATGGCGCTGCTGATCAACAAGAAATTCCGCGGCGTGAACTTCTTCCGCACCGTGTACTTCCTGCCCGTGGTCACGTCCATGGTGGTGGTGTCGCTGCTCTGGCTCTTCATGTACCGCAAGGACGGGCTGATCAACGAGCTGCTGTCCACGTTCAGTTTCGGCCTTATCCAGGGCGCGGACTGGCTGAACGATCCCGCCACCGCCATGCCGGCCATCATCGCGCTGTCCATCTGGCAGGCCGCCGGCTTCCACATGATCATTTGGCTGGCCGGGCTGCAGGGCATCTCCGGGGAGCTGTACGAGGCCGCGCAGCTGGACGGGGCCAGCCGCTGGCACCAGTTCCGGTACGTGACCTGGCCGGGCCTGAAGCACACGCGCACCCTGGTGCTGGTGACCATCACCATCCAGGCCCTCGGCCTCTTCGACCAGGTGAGCGTCATGACGCAGGGCGGTCCGCTCGACTCCACCACCACCATCATCTACGAGGCGGTCCGCTCCGGCTTCAAGCAGCAGGAGACCTCCTATGCTTCCGCCATCTCGCTCGTATTCTTCGTCCTGGTGCTGCTGGTCTCCGCGGTCCAGCGCTACCTGACCCGAGAGAAGGACTGACGTGAAAAACGTGCTCCGCCTCAATTCGATCGGCGCCATGGCCGTGCGCATCCTGTTCGCCGCCGTCGCAGCCTTCCCCATCGTGTTCATGCTCGTGTCCTCGCTCAAGCCGGACACCCAGATCTTCGGCGACATGTCCTCGGTGGCGGCCTTCCTTCCCATCGGCAACATCTCGCTGGACAACTACACTGCCGTCTTCGACCGGGTTCCGGCGGCCCGCTTCCTCATCAACTCCGTCGGCATCTCCGCCGTGACAGTGGTGCTGGGAATCTTCATCAACAGCCTGTGCGCCTTTGCGCTGTCCCGCATGCAGGTCCGCGGCAAGCGCGTGGTGTTCACCGCGATCCTGGCAACCCTCATCGTGCCGTTCCAGACGCTCGCGCTGCCCCTGGTGTGGTGGGTGAACCAGCTGCCGTACTTCGAACTCAACGGCTTCAGCCTGGAGATCTCGAAGGGCTGGCTGGACACCTACCAGGTGCAGATCATCCCGTTCATCGCCAACGCGTTCTCCATCTACCTGTACCACCAGTACTTCGAGTCCATCCCCAAGGAACTGGACGAGGCGGCCCGCATCGACGGCGCCGGCTGGTTCAAGATCTACCGCCAGGTGGTCATGCCGCTCGCCGGGCCCGCCACGGCCACCGTCGCCATCCTGACCTTCCTGCCCGCCTGGAACTCCTACCTGTGGCCGCTCATGGTGGTCCAGTCCGAGGAGCTCCGGCCCGTGATGATCGGCATCCAGTACTTCTTCCAGCTGAACGTCTCCTGGGGCGAGGTCATGGCCTACGCCTCGCTGATCACGGTTCCCGTGGTGGTCCTCTTCATCGCGTTCCAGCGCTCCTTCATCAACAGCATCGCCTCCAGCGGTGTCAAAGGCTGACCCAGCCTCCTTTCCAGTTCGAAAGCGAACCATGACTTCCCTGAATGCAACGCCAGCGCTCGACTGCCGCTACCGGCCCAAATGGCACTACGCCGCCGGGCGCAACTGGCTCAACGACCCCAACGGGCTGGTGTACTCCAACGGCGTGTACCACCTCTTCTACCAGCACAACCCGCACGGCGACGTGTGGGGCAACATGTCCTGGGGCCACGCCACCTCGGCGGACCTCCTGACCTGGGACGAGCAGCCGGTGGCCATCCCGTGCGACGAGCAGGAGGCCATCTTCTCCGGCTCGGCCGTGGTGGACACCTGCAACACGAGCGGATTCGGCGCCGGGGGAGTGCCGCCGCTGGTGGCGCTCTACACCAGTGCCTATTCCCCGGCTTCGCCGCTGGCGGGGCGGCAGGCGCAGTCGCTCGCGTACAGCACGGACGACGGCGCCACCTGGACCAAGTACGACGGGAACCCGGTGCTGGACCGGGCGTCCGCGAACTTCCGCGACCCCAAGGTCTTTTGGTACGACGGCGACGCCGGCAGCTATTGGGTGATGGCCGCCGTCGAGGCCGAGGACCGTGAAGTGGTCCTCTACAAATCCGCCGACCTGAAATCCTGGGAGTACCTGAGCTCCTTCGGTCCGGCCAATGCCACAGGCGGCGTGTGGGAATGCCCGGACCTGTTCGAGCTTCCGGTGGACGGCAATGCCGGCGACACCCGGTGGGTCCTCGTGGTCAACCTGAACCCCGGCGGGATCGCCGGCGGTTCGGCCGGCCAGTACTTCGTGGGAACGTTCGACGGCGTGACGTTCCGGTCCGAAAGCACCGTTACCGAGGGCATGCAGACGGACGACAGCCGGATGCCCGACTACGGGTGGCTCGACTGGGGCCGGGACTATTACGCTGCCGTCTCCTTCAGCAACGCTCCGGACGGGCGGCGTCTCATGATCGGCTGGATGAACAACTGGCAGTACGCCGCCTCGACTCCTTCCCAGGGCTGGCGCAGCGCCATGTCCCTGGTCCGCGAGGTCCGGCTGGAGACCCGCGCCGGCCGCCCTGTGCTGGTCCAGGCGGCCGTGGACCCGTTCGAAGCTTCCGGGACGGAGCTGTTCGCCGCGGGCCCGGAACAGCTCGCGGACGGGGTGCGCTGGCTGCCCGCCGGGTCCACCGGGGATGTGCTCCGTATCGACGCGGAGTTTCAGCCGGGCGCCTCCGGCAGGGTGGGGCTGGTGCTCCGTGCCGGCGAGGTGGACGGCGTGCAGGAGCGGACCGTGCTGGCCTACGATTCCGTGTCCGGATGTTCCGCGTCCGGCGAGCTCAGCCTGGACCGGACGGCATCCGGGGACGTGGGGTTCCACGCGGACTTCCCGTCCGTGGAGCGGGTGGCTGTTCCGCTGGACGGGGGCAGGCTGCGGCTCAGGATCTTCCTCGACCGGTGTTCCGTGGAGGTTTTCGCCCAGGGCGGCCTGGTGACCCTCACGGACCAGATCTTCCCCGCGGAGTCCAGCACCGCCGTCGGACTGCTGGCCGAAGGCGACGGCGCCACCCTGGTGAGCCTCAGCGTCACCGGCTAGCTCCTGCAGACTAAAGCAACAAATCATCCCCGCGGATCCTGACCGCCTTGAGGCGCTCCCCAATAGGCGCCTCAAGGCGGAGTGTCACATCCGCTGCCGTGCAGCGATACGTAGCCTTTGCGCGTCTGGATTTCCACGTCCGGATGGGCTGCGGCCCACGCCAGGAGGGTGTTGGCGATGGGCCGCAGGTTCGGGTGTTCTCTGCTCCGACGGCTGTGCCGGCGCCTCCGGAGAGGCACCGGCACAGACCTGCAGGCCTTACTTCATCATCGTCCCGTCGGGTCCCACGAGGTACCAGACGTTGCCGACGCCCTGGCCGGTGATGTCGCCGGGGGCCTTGTCCTTCTGCCACAGGTAAACGGGCATGCCATTGACGGTCACCTGCTTCTTGCCGTCAGGGGTATCAATGGTGCCGACCGTTCCCGTTACACCCTCGACCTTGGGGGTGCCCGTGGCAGCAATCACCGGAGGCCACTTCACGAGGCAGTCGCCCAGGCAGTTGCTCTTGCCTGAGTCCTTGACGTCCTTCGTGAAGTAGTAGACGCTCATGCCTTTGCCGTCCACCACGATGTCACCCTTGCTGGACGACGCGGTCTTGAGGTCCACCGTGGCGCCGTCGCTGGAGGCCGATGCGCTGGCGGTGGTCGCCGGTGACTCACTGGCCGGGGCTGCCGCCGAAGTGGTGGTGGTTGTGCCGGATCCGCCGCCACAGGCCGTCAGTGAGGCGGCAAGGGCCATAACTGCGAGGCCAACGCTCAGGTGCTTCTTCATGTGCTGCTCCTTGGCTCGGGCCGGCAGACTGAGGAACCGGCGCTATTTGGAATGACGCACAAAGGTGAAGAATGGTTCAAAGAATCTGACGCTGACCGGAATTGAACTTATCGCCGGCTGCCGACGTCGTATTTGCCAGGAAGGCCGGCCTGCTCGGGACGGCTTCACAGGTCATTGCAGGGAGGCCGAAGGTGCCGCTGGATGAGGATTTGGTTGCAGCGATCTACCGCGAGCACGGAACGGCACTCCGCCGGTTCGTGCTCAGTGCTTCCCGTGACCCGCACCTTGCCGACGATATCGTCCAGGAAACAGTGCTTCGTGTGTGGCAGCAGGCGCCCAAGGTCACGGGCAGCATGCGCAGCTACCTGTTCCGGACCGCCCGGAACATCATGATCGACAACTACCGGAAAGCCCAGCGGCGGCCGCTGGAAGCCGAGGACCGTGACGTTGCGGACCCGGAGGAGGCCACCGGACGGGTTGACGATCTTCTGAACAAGGTACTGATGGAGGAAGCGCTGCTGCGGCTGAGTTCGGAGCACCGTGATGTGCTGGTGGCATTGCACTATCGGCGGTTCACGGTAGGCGAGGCGGCGGTGCAGTTGAACATTCCGAGCGGAACGGTGAAATCCAGGGCTTTCTACGCGGTGAAGGCCCTGCGGACAATACTGGATGAAATGGGTGTGGAACGGTGAACGGCAAGGAAGTCCATGAGTTGCTGGGGGCATACCTGCTGGGAGGGCTCGACGACGCTGACACGCTGCGCTTCGAGGAGCACCTCAAGCAGTGCGGCGCGTGCCGCAGTGAACTGTCGGACCTCGAATCCCTGCCGGGACTGCTGGATGCCGTGCCGGTCCCGGACGCCGTGGCGCTCGCGGTCCCGGCGGCCCGCCGGCCCGGAGCAGAATCCGCGTCAGCCGACCTGGCCCCCGTCCCGCAGCCTGTTCTGGACGAACTGGCGGCCCGCCGTCGTAATTCCCGACGGCGGCTGACGGCCCTTGTGGGGGTGGTGGCGGCGGCCTGCCTGGCCCTGGGATTTGCCGCGGCGCCGCTCTTTGATCCCGCCGACAAGCCCGACGCCAGCTACTCGGTCAAGGCCGACACCGGCATGCAGGTCACGGTGGGCATGGTCAAGAAAACCTGGGGCACCGAACTGGCAGTCGACGGGCGGAGCCTGCCCCAGAACGGGCGGCTTTCGCTGTGGGTGAAGGACCGTGCCGGGGTTGAGGACCGGGCCTGCGCGTGGATGGCGACACCGAGCGGAAGGGTCCGGGTTACCAGCGCCACGCCGCTGCAGTACACGAGCATCGCGAGCGTGGAAGTGCGCAATGACCGGCAGCAGACCATTGCCGTGATTGCCGTGCCGGGCGCCTGAACCGTTCTGAAGGACACGCATTCGGGCTGAGGGACTCACATTCTGGCGAGCCGGGCCCGTACCACCATGTAAACCCCGTAGCAGATAAGCCCGGCGCCCACCGCGGCCAGCACGTACACTCCGTAGGGCTGTTCCCGCAGGGCGCGGAGCCCGCCGTCCAGACCTGTGGACTGCTCTGGGTGGGCGGTGACCGTGGCGATGACCACCAGCAGGCCAGTCACGAAGAGCGCAACGCCCTTGGCCACATAGCCCACCATGCCAAGGACGGTGACGGCTTTGCGTCCGCCGGGCGAAGCCGGCAGGTTGATGTGTTTTTCAAAAGACTTTTTGAAGCCGCGGACCGCGTAGATGATGCCAACGACGGCCACTGCAGCCCCGATAACTACCAGAAGCAGGACGCCGCCCGGCGACTTCATGAGGTTGACCGTGAGGTCGCTGGCTGATTCCCGGTTGTCCTTGCCGGCACCGCGCGCGAACGCGGCCAGTGTGAATGCCAGCCCGGCGTACACGGCGGCCTGTGCTCCAGCCTGCAGCTTTTTGCCGGCCTTGTGCTTTGTGGGCAACCGCTCGAAGTCGAAGATCGCATCACCGGCCTGCCACAGAGCAAGGGCTATGCATGCGGCGAAACTGCACCACAGCAGCACCGGGCCGGCCGGTTGGCTGGCCAGTTCGGCGACGGCGCCGCTCACATCCGCGCGGCCGCCGCGGCCCCGGGCGAGTCCGAAGGCGATGACGCCGACCAGGATATGGAGGACGCCACTTACGGCAAATCCGGCGCGTGCCAGCATTTCGAGGGGCTTGGAGTTCGAGACTTCCTCGGCCTTGCCGGCTGCGCTTCTCAGTTCTCTTTTGATGATCGTTCCTCCGCGCCGGCACACCCGTGCAGCTGCTGTGGCACACCGCCACACGCTTATCGTGTCACGCCCGGGCGCCGGGGAACAGATGCCCGGGACGCCCTTGACCCCGGCGGTCAGGTAGCGCTAAACCCGGCGGTAGCAGAGGTCGAAAATCATCCGGCCGGCTTCGTGCGCCTTGTTCTCGAAGCTGGTGCGGATGCGGCCCTCGAAGCGGGGAGCCCAGCCGCCCCTTTCGTCGATGCCCTCGTTGGGTCCCGTGTGTTCCGTGCTCACGGGAGCCCGTCCCTCCTTGACCGGCGCGCCGCCCACCAGCGACTCGACGCCGGTCTGCCACACGTGCGTGAGGGGACTCTCGGGGCCGCTGCGCTCACCGTTGTGAAGGTTTTCGAACGCCTCAGACCCGGCCAGTACGTCGCGGACATGCACGGCGTAGTTGGACCAGTCCGTGGCGATGCGCCAGAGGCCGCCCGGCTTCAGCGCCTTCGCAGCGAGCTCAGCGAATTCGGGCTGGATCAGGCGGCGCTTGTGGTGCCGGGACTTGTGCCAGGGGTCCGGGAAGAAGACCCAGAGTTCGCTGACCGAGCCGGGCGGCAGCATGGTGGCCAGGACCTCGGGGGCGTTTGCCTCCACCACGCGCACGTTGGTGAGGCCGCGGCTGTTGATCTTGATCATGGTGTTGGCCAGTCCGGGAGTGTAGACCTCCACTGCGAGGAAGTCCTTGTCCGGGTTTTCCTCCGCGGCGTGGCAGACGGCGTCGCCCAGACCCGAGCCGATCTCGACAATCAGCGGCGCCTGACGCCCGAACTCGGCTTCGGCGTCGAAGGAGTAGTCGGGGTGGACCGATGTGTTGGCCACGTGGCGGGGCACATCGATGGCCCAGCGGCCGGAGTGCTCCTCCCACGCCGCCTGGCGGCGCCCCTGCAGCCGGGTTCCGCGGCGGACGAAGCTGACCGGCCGTCCGCCGTAGGTTCCATAGGACGCCTGGCTTCCCGGTGTGACCGGCCTGGGCTGGTCCGGATTTGCCGGCGGCTGCGGGGATTCGGGAGATTCGCTCATCCCCTCCAGAATACCGGCGGTTTTCGGAGGACCCGACCCGTTCTCATGCGGCACGCGCGGGCGTAAGGTGTTGCTATTCCACCGGCCGCCCGGGCGAAACGCCTACGGGCCGCCCTCGTCCCTCGGGACATTTTCCCGCCGCGATGGCGGATGAACGCATGAGAACGCAGATTCAGGAAACGCCATGGAACCATCTGCATTGCGCTCCGATCCCGTGAAGTCCCCGGGCAGCATCGCCATCCTCGGGGCGGGTCCGGCAGGGCTGGTACTCGCAATTGCCCTTGCCCGGCGCGGGCTGTCCGCCACTGTCATCGAGCGCGACATCCCCCCGGACATTGCACCGCGGTTCAACCCGGACCGTTCCTACACCATCGACATCTCGGGCCATGGGCTCAAGGCGCTCCGCCACATCGACGCTGTGACCGAGTTCGACCGCCGGATGTTCCGGTTCAAGGGGCTCAAGATCCCGGGCCGAGGAACGGAGGAGTGGACCTTGCCCGGATGGACCGGATCGCGGGGCGACATCCTCCGGGCACTCAGCTGGGTCCTGGGCCAGTACACGGACAGGGTGGCATTGGAGTTCGAAACCAACGTGGAAAGCGTCGACCCGGTCAGCGGGTCACTGACCTCCCGACAGAGATCCGGGGAAGCGAACGTCAGAAGTTTCGACTTGCTCGTGGGCGCGGATGGGGCGGGATCCACTGTGCGGTCGGCGCTGCAGGCCCGGATTCCCGGATTTTCGGTTACGTCCAAGTCTTTTCCCAACTACTGCACGATGATTGAGCTCGATAACGTCGGTGACCGGCTGGACAGGAATTATCTCCACGGACTCTCAACCCGGCCGTTCTGCGTGGCCGGTGCAATCAGGGGGGACGACGGGCAGGACTCGGCCAGGTGGTTCTGCGCCATCGGCACCAAGGACCGGATCGGGTTTTCCGGCACCGGCGAAGCCCGGAAGTTCCTGCAGGACAGGTGCCCCCGGGTTCTGGAATTCGCCGGCGACGAACAGGTAGAAGCCTTCGCCGGCCGGACCTGCTACCACATAGGACGCAGCCTGAACTGTTCCCAGCTCCATGGCGGAAAAGCGGTCTTGATCGGGGACGCCGCCGCGCCCTATCCGCCCATCGGACAAGGGGTTAACGGGGCCATGGAGTCAGCCATGGTCCTTGACCAGTGCATCCAGGATGCCGGGAGTTCACCTGACCGCTTGCCGCGGGCGGCCGAAAAATACACGGAGCGGTGGAAGCCGGAAGCAGACGCGGTGTCCTGGATCAGTGAGCGAAGCCTCTTCGAAAACCGGTTTCACACGGTCCGCGCGCTGGCCACGTCAATGTTGGGCATGAGCATCTTCGAGCAGGCCAAAAGCGCGGAAGTGCCGTACTCCCAAGTCCGGCGCCGGGCCGAACGGCTGTGGCCGCTCTGGGCCCGCTGACGGATGAGATGTGCACGTGCCGACCAGGCTATTGGCGGCCAGGTCCCGGAGAAACCGTGCTTTATCCGTATGTGTGGATAACCGCGAGGCCAATTCCGCCGGCTCGACGACGACGCTGGCCCACGCGGTGCTCCTGAAAGAATGGGCGGGTGAGCGATGCCCAGAATTCCCCCAGACGTGGCGGCAGGCCTCAGCGCCCCGCCGTTAAGACGGACACGCTCGTGGACGCAGAGGCCGACGACGTTCCCGCCGCCAGGCCCACGCAAGTAGGCAGCCGCCGTGCGCTGGCATACCTGGGACTGTGCCTGGTCCTGATCGGGCTGAACCTGAGGACTGTGTTCTCCAGTTTTTCGGCGGTTCTTCCCGAGGTAACCTCAGACGCCGGCCTGCCCGGCTGGGCGGTGGTGGTGCTGACCACGGTCCCGGTCACTCTGCTCGGCGTGTTTGCGCCGCTGGCCCCGGTCCTGGCCCGGAGGTTCGGCGCGGAACGGGTCCTGCTCGGAGCGATGGCGGTCCTGACGGCCGGTCTGCTCCTGCGGCCGGCCGGGATCCCGGGCGCCGGGCACCTGCCCGCGCTGTTCGCCGGGACAGCCGCGTGCGGAGCCGCCATTGCGCTGTGCAACGTGCTGCTGCCAGGGCTGGTGAAGCGGGACTTTCCGCACCGGCTCGGCCTGATGGGCGGCCTGTACACCACGGCCATCTGCGCGTCCGCCGCCCTGGGCGCAGGCTTCACTTACCCCGTTTTCACCGCTACCGGACAGTGGACCTCGGCGCTGTGGTTCTGGGCGGTGCCAGCCGCCGTCGTGCTTTTGCTCTTCCTGCCGGTGGCGGGACGGCAGCGGCACGGGCACCAGACAGCGGTGCGGGAGGGTGTGAATGTGTGGCGCTCGGCGGTGGCGTGGCAGGTCACGGTCTTCATGGTGCTGCAGGCGATGATGTCCTTCAGCGTCTTCGCCTGGCTCGCACCGATCCTGCGCGAACGCGGCGTGGACGGTGGAACGGCCGGGCTGATTGTGTCGGTGTCCATCGTGCTGCAGATGCTCGGCTCGCTCTTCGCCCCGGCACTCGCTGCCCGGCTGCGCGACCAGCGGGTGATCAACACCGTGGTGGCACTCATGACCGGCGGCGGCTTTGCCCTGAGCATCTTCGGCCCGCTGGAGCTGGTCTGGGTGTGGACCGGCATGCTGGGGCTGGGCCAGGGAAGCCTCACCGCCGTGGCCCTGACGATGATCATGCTCCGCACCCGGGACGGGCATACCGCAGCCCACCTCTCCGGCATGATGCAGGGGGTGGGCTACGGGCTCGGCTCCACCGGCACGCTGCTGGTGGGCCAGCTGCACCAGGGCACCGGCTCGTTTGCGGCGGCGGGGCTCCTGTTCCTGGTGGTGGGAGCGCTGGCCGCGGTGTTCGGCTACCGGGCGGGGCGGGACAGGTTCATCGGCGGCTAGTGGGCCCATGTCGCAACCCGCCGAGGGCTTCCCCCGCGCGGGCACCGCCCTCTGCTGCTACCTGGTTGGGATTGCTAGTGCGTCAGGTCCTTGCCCTTGGTCTCGGGGATGGTGAAGATGAAGGCCACACTGACGGCCAGCAGAACCACGGCGTAAACGTTGAACAGGTTGGGCATCTGGACGGTGGTGCCCAGCCACTGCTGCAGGTAGGGTGCGGTCCCGCCGAAGATTGCCACGCAGATGGAGTACGGCACGCCCACGCCGACGGTGCGGATGCTCGTGGGGAACAGCTCGGCGTACACGGCAGGAACGATGGCGGCGCTCGCGGCGATGAAGATGAGCATCACGGACATGCTCACGGCCAGCTGCCAGGCGGAATCCTTCAGCAGCCACGTCATGGGAAAGTGCATCACTGCGGAGCCGATCGCGCCGGCCCACAGCACCTTCTTGCGTCCGATCCGGTCGGACAGCTTGCCCCAGACCGGAAGCGCGGCAATGAAGACGATGTTGCCGATGACGCCGGCCCAGAGGGCCTCGCCGCGGTCGATCTTCAGCGCAGTGGTCGCGTAGCTGGGTGCCACGACGCCCCAGATGTAGTAGATGACGGTGAGGCCAACGGTCAGGCCGATCACCTGCACGGCCTGCTTGCGGTACCGGACAATCTGCGGCCAGAGCGGGGCGCGCTTCTCCGTGGCGGTCTCGCCCTCAAACACGTCGGTCTCGTGCAGCCGGGACCGCATGATCAGTGCGTACAGGCCCATCGCGGCCCCGATGAGGAACGGGATGCGCCAGCCCCAGGCGTTCATGACCTCGGTGGTCAGCGCCATGTTCAGCACCGCGCCCAGCAGGGTGCCAAAGAGGATGCCGACGGTCCCGGACGTGTAGATCAGCGTGGCCCAGAAACCACGGTGTTCCCGGGGCGCCATCTCGGAAAGATACGTTTGCGACGACGGCAGCTCGCCGCCGTGCGCCAGGCCCTGTACCAGCCGGGCCACCAGCAGCATCAGGGATGCGAAGGCCCCGACGCTGGCGAACGTGGGGGCGATGCCGATCATGAGGCTGCCCAGGGACGCCAGGCCGACGGCGAGCGTCATGGACGCCTTGCGCCCCACCCGGTCACCGATCCAGCCGAACAGGAAGCCGCCGAAGGGACGGGCAACGAAGCCGACGGCGAAGATCGCCAGCGTGGACAGCACGGCTGAGGCGGGGTCGGACTTGCTGAACAGCTGGCTGGCGATGAAGGGCGTGAAGGTGGCGTAGATGGCCCAGTCGTACCATTCGACGGCGTTTCCGATGCCGGTGCCGATGATGGTCTTTCGGGTCGAGATCCGGCCCTCGCGCTGGGCGTTGATGATGGCGGTCATGGTTGTCTCCCTGGGATGGGCGGGCTAGAGGGCCGGAACGGAAGCGGGGACCCGGGCGCCGGCGGCGGCCAGGGTCTCCAGGCGGCTGATGGCGAGCTCCGCGTAGAGCGCGGCCCCGTCGGCCAGCACGCCGTCGTCGAACGTGGCGTACGGCGAGTGGTTGAACGGTGAGGTGGCGTGGTCCGCGTCCTGCGGCACGGCGCTCAGCCCCACAAACGTGCCGGGCACCTCGGCCAGGACCCGGGAGAAGTCCTCGGAGCCGCTGAGCGGCGTGGCCCAGCGCGAGAGCCTCGAGTCGCCGAACAGTTCGGTGATGACCTTTTCCGCGGTGTGCGTCTCGTCCTGGTCGGTGATGGTGAGGGGGTATTCCTGCCGGTAGTCCACGTCGACCTCGAGGCCATGCGCGGCAGCGATGCCCTTGAGCAGGCGCGGGACGGCGTCCATCATCCGCCGCCGGTTTTCCTCGGAGAACGTGCGGATGGTGGCCTCGATGCGGGCGGTTTCCGGGATGACGTTTCGCTTGGTGCCCGCGTGGAGCACCCCGACGGAGAGGACCACGGGATCGAACATGTTGAACTGCCGCGTGACCATCACCTGCAGGGCCGTGACCATCTCGGCTGCGGCCGTCACGGGATCCTTGGCCGAGTGCGGGGCGGAACCGTGGCCGCCGGCGCCGAGCACGGTGACCACCAGGCCGTCGGAGGCGCTGAGCATCACGCCGGGCTTGGTGCAGAACGTTCCGTGCGGCTCGAGGGAGGAGAAGACGTGCATGCCGTAGGCCGCGTCCACGCGCCGCCCGGGGGCGTCCAGGACACCTTCGCGGATCATGTAGCTGGCTCCGTCAAAGCCTTCCTCGCCGGGCTGGAACATCAGGACGACGTCGCCCGCCAGCCGGTGCCGGCGCTCGGCAAGGAGGGTGGCCGCGCCGGTGAGCATCGAGGTGTGGAGGTCGTGGCCGCAGGCGTGCATCGCGCCGTCGATGGTGGAGGTGTAGTCGACGCCGGTCTTCTCCTGGACCGGAAGCCCGTCCATGTCCGCGCGGAGCAGCACGGCAGGCGGCAGGACGGCGGGCGCGGTACCTGTAGTCCCGGCGGTAGCACCGCCGTCGTAAGCCCCGCCGCGCAAAACGGCGGTGACCGACGTCGTCTCCTTGCCCAAGGTGATTTCGTACGGCAGGCCCGCCAGGGCCTTCAGGACCTTTTCCTGGGTGCGCGGCAGCTGCAGTCCGATTTCGGGCTCCCGGTGCAGATCGTGGCGGAACCTGGCAAGGTCTTCCTGCATCTGGCGGGCGTCTGCGGCAATCGGCACGTGTTCTCCTCGTTGGTGGTCCGGTGCTGTGGGTCTATTCTGGAGTGGTCTGTTTCACATTCGGCCCAAGTGCTGGAAAAATGCAAAAGCCCGGGTCGATATGCAGGATTCGTGCATGGCTGTACGGAAGGGGAGGCCGCTGGACGTCACGGAGGAGGACCTCGCGCTGATCAACGCCCTGCAGATCGCACCCCGGCTGAGCTGGGCAGACGCCGCGGAGGTGCTCGGCGTGCACGCCACCACCCTGGCCGCGCGGTGGGATCGGCTCACCGCCGCAGGCGCCGCCTGGGTCACGGCGCATCCGATGGGGGACCCGCAGAAGATGTGCCTCGCCTTCGTCGACGTCGAGTGCGAGCTGCACCGCCGGGCCGAGGTCACCCAGGCACTGGCGGCGGTGCCCGAGATCGTCACCGTGGAGGAGGCGGCGAGCAACCGGGATCTGATGCTGACGGTCATTACCGGCTCCCTGCAGCACTTCACCGCCGTGGTCTCGCAGCTGCATGCCATCGAGGGGCTGGTCAAATACCAGACCTCACTGGCCACGCGGCTGCACACCGGCGCCTATGCCTGGCGCATCAACGTCCTCAACCGCAGCCAGCTCCAGGCGCTCCGGGCCCTGGCCGGCCCGGAGGCGGCAGGGTCAGCCCCCTCGGCGTCGGTGCGGGAGCCGCTGCCCGCCAGCCATCTGCCGATCCTGCCCTTCCTCTCGAAGGACGGCCGGGCGACAGCTGCGGACATCGCCAGGGCGCTGGACCGGCATCCGGCCACCGTGCAGCGCCAGCTGAACAGGGTGCTCGCCAGCGGAGTCCTCTCCTTCCGCTGCGAGATTGCACAGAGGTATTCGGGCTTCCCGGTGACCTGCCACTGGTTCGCCAACGTCCCGCCCGGCCAGCATGAAGCGGCGGCCGAGGAGCTCCGCAGCTTCCGGAACGTGCGGCTGAGCGCCTCGACCACCGGGCGCACCAACTTCGTCATCATCATGTGGCTGCAGTCGCTTGCCGATGTCATGACCGCGGAACTGGCCCTCCAGCAGCGCATCCCGGGCATCGAACTGGTGGAGAGCGTGGTCATGCTGAGGACAGTCAAGCGGGTGGGCTGGATGCTCAACCCCGATTCGACGGCCAGCGGTGACGTTGTCGCCGTGACCACCGGTGCCCCCGAGCTGGTGGGCTGACCATGCGCGAATCTGCCCTGTCCGCGCCGACCGGCGCCGGAATCCTGCAGCGGCCCTACCTGCTGGTGACGGTGGGCGCCTGTGCCCTGGTGTTCCTCGCCGCCTTCGAGTCCCTTGCCGTCACCACCGTCATGCCCGTGGTGAGCCGGGACCTCGGCGGAGCTGGCCTGTACGCGCTCGCCTTCGCGGGGCCGCTGGCAACCGGCGTGATCGGCATGGTGGGCGCCGGGAACTGGTCAGACCGGCGCGGGCCCGTGGGCCCGCTGCTCGCCTCCGTCGCTGTCTTCGCGCTGGGCCTGCTGGTGGCGGGCACGGCCGGCACCATGTGGGCGGTGGTGGCGGGCCGGCTGGTGCAGGGGCTGGGCGGCGGCGCCATGACGGTGGCCCTTTACGTGGTGGTGGCGCGGGTCTATCCGGCCGTCCTGCATCCCCGGATCTTCGCAGCCTTCTCCGCCGCGTGGGTGATCCCGTCCCTCGTCGGTCCGTTCGCCGCCGGGCTCGTGGCGCAGCTGGCGAGCTGGCACTGGGTGTTCCTCGGCGTGGTCGTGCTGGTGCTCCCCGCACTGGCGATGCTGTTTCCGGCGCTGCGTGGCGTGCGGTCCGGCAACGCGAACGGTGCCGCGGACGCGAACGGTGCCGCGGACGCGAACGGGAGCGACTCCGTTGACGGGACAGGACCCGATCCGGCGGGCGCCCGGGCGCCCTGGGCGCCGGGACGGCTCGCCTGGGCGGCTTTGGCCGCCCTGGCGGTGCTTGGCCTGAACCTGTCCTCCGGACTTCCGGCGGCCGGACCGCTCCTGGCGGGGGCCGCCGTCGTCATTGCACTGCTGGCCGTCAGGCCGCTGGTGCCGCGCGGCACCCTCACCGCCAGGCGCGGCCTGCCCAGCGTGATCCTGATCCGAGGGCTGGTTGCGGCCGGTTTCTTCGGCGCCGAGGTCTACCTGCCGTACCTGCTCGTGGAGCGCTACGCGTTCTCGCCCACGTTCGCGGGCCTCACGCTGACCGGCGGTGCCCTCGCGTGGGCGGCGGCGTCGGGCGTCCAGAGCAGGCTGGGCGGGAGGCTGGGCAGCCCGGTCGCAGTGCGGATCGGTTCGGTGCTGGTGCTGCTGGCGATTGCCCTGGCCCTGCTGACCACGGCGCTTGGCTGGCCGGCCGCCGTCGCGATTGCCGGCTGGATCCTCGCCGGCGGCGGCATGGGCCTTGCATATCCGCGGCTGAGCGTGATGACGCTGGCGCTTTCCACGCCGGACACCGAGGGCTTCAACAGTTCGGCAATGTCCATTTCAGATTCCCTGGGCGGTGCCCTTGCGCTCGCCGCCACGGGAATCGTGTTCACCGCGTTTACGACGACGGCGGCCTCCTTTGCCGGCGTGTTCGTGCTGACCGCGGTGATCGCCGCAGCCGCGGTCGCCATAGCGCCCCGTGTCACCCACTGACGGAGTTTTTTGGGGGACATCAGGGAAATAAAAGAACACCCAATGACCCAGAGGGAGGAAAAAAAACAAAATAAAAACCGGGTGGGGGTGGGGGGTTAGGTGGG
>NZ_JBHTXX010000032.1:0-57117 GCF_042791415.1 Arthrobacter sp. NPDC056691 | reverse complement strand
TATCGCGACTTAAACCCCCTCGAAGTCGCGATACGTGGACAAAAACTCCAATGAAACCGGGTGGGATGCTCGGGACTACGTGGGTGGCGGCTGCAGGCGGGTGGCGCGCAGGACGGCGTCGGCGAGCAGGGCCGACTGCCCGTCCGGGCCTGTGGCCTCCCGTTCGCGGCTGGCTGCAACCTCCACGCGCCAGCCCGGCGCTGCGATGCCGAGTTCGGCTGCGGCCTGCTCCGCCGTGAAGAACATCCCCGAACTCGCGTGGCCGTCGCTGTGCCCGCCAGCGTGCCCGCCCTGGCCGCTGTCATCCGAGTTGGCGTTCTCGTCAGCCTGGCTCCGCCAGGGCGGCAAGCCGTCAGGATGGTGGCCGACGATCAGCAGCGTGCCACCGGGGCGGACCGCATCGGCAGCCACGCGGTGCGGCCGCTGCCACGGGGCTTCGGTGGAGTGCAGGAACTGCGCGGACACGAGATCGAACTGCTCCTCGGGAGCCCACGCGTCAAGGTCACGCTGCAGCCACGTGATGCGCTTCCCGGCCGGGGAGGCTGCGGCGTGCTGCGCGGCGCGGTCCAGTGCGACGGCGGAGACGTCCACCGCGGTCACCGTCCAGCCCTGCTCGGCAAGCCACAGGGCGTCGGCTCCCTCGCCGCACCCCAGGTCCAGGGCAGTGCCGGGCTCCAGCCCTGCCGCTTCGGTCACCAGCTGCGGGTTGGGCCGGCCGCTCCAGACGCGCGCCCTGCTCCGGTACATTTCGTCCCAATGGCGGGCGGCGCCGTCGTGCCCCTCGTGGTCCATGGCCAACACCCTGCCACAGAATCGTCCGCCCATCTAGGCGCGTCAGGGCAGCCGGACGATGATGTTCTGCTCCCCGTCCGCGAACACCGGGTAGCTGCGCAAAGGGGCTGCCCCGGTGGTGGAGCAGCCTGTTTCCAGCTCAAACGCGTGCTGGTGCAGCGGACACATCACCACGGCCCGGTCGATGGTGCCGTCGGCGATCGGGCCGCCCTTGTGCGGGCAGACGGCCGAGACCGCACGGAGGGAACCGTTCCGGAGCCGGAACACGGCGATCTGTTCGCCGGCTACGGCGTACGCGCGGCCCTCGCCCACGGGGACCTGGGCCACCGGGCCGAGGACATGCAGCCCGTCGGCGTGTAGCCCGGCGCCGGACAGCCCGGCGCTCATCGGACCGGCACCTGGGGGAGCACCTCAAGTGGGAGCGAGGTGCGGAACTGGCCGGGGGTGAAGGGGTCGTTGCGCTCAGCCCACGGGTCTGCGTAGGCCTCCACCGACGCCTGCATCGCAGCATCAAGCTGCGCGGCCAGGCCTTCAGCGTCGTCCACGATCACCGCGCGGAGGTGCTCGATCCCGACGCGCGGCACGAAGGTATACGTGCGTTCGAGCCAGTTGGCGCGCTCGCGGTAGTACTGCATGAAACGCCCCGCCAGTAGTGTCACGGTTTCGCGATCGTCCACGGTGGCCAGCAAGTCCCCCTTGCGGATGTGGGCACCCGCGGCGCCGCCGACGTAGATTTCCCAGCGTCCGCCGTCGACCGCCACCACCCCAACATCCTTGACCAGGGATTCGGCGCAGTTCCGCGGGCAGCCGGAGACCGCGAGCTTCAGTTTCGCCGGGGACTCGATGCCCTGGAACCGCGATTCGATCTCGATGCCCAGCTTCGTCGAATCACCCGTGCCGAAGCGGCAGAACTCCTGCCCCACACACGTCTTGACCGTTCGGAAGCTCTTGCCGTACGCGTAGCCGGAGGGCATGTCCAGGTCTGCCCAGACCCTCGGCAGGTCCTCCTTGGGAACACCGAGCAGGTCGATCCGCTGGCCGCCCGTCAGCTTCACCATCGGGATGCCGTACTTGTCCGCCACGTCAGCGATCCGGCGGAGCTGCTCCGGGGAGGTCACGCCGCCCTTCATCTGCGGCACCACCGAGAACGTGCCGTCGCGCTGGATGTTGGCGTGGACGCGGTCATTGACGAACCGTGCATCGCGTTCGTCGATGTACTCACCGGCCCACATCATTTTCAGCAGGGACGCCAGACCCATCTTCGACTTCGCGTCCTCCGCCCCGTCCGGTGCCAGCGCCGCGAACACGGCGGACACGGACCGCAGGCCCTGCTCCCGGATTGCGGCCATCAGCGCGGTCTTCTGCAGCGGCACGCCGGGAACGTAGTACGCCGCGGCAGGGTCCTCCGCCACGGCGCCGCCGGCTACCCATTCCACCACCTGCCGGACCAGCAGCTTGCAGGAACCGCACCCCTTGCCGGCCCGGGTGGCGTCCATGACGCCGGACAGCGTGGTGCAGCCGCCTTTCACGGTGTCCGCGATGGCCTGCTTGCTGACGCCGTTGCAGTTGCAGACCTGGGCATCGCCGTCGAGTTCGGCCACGCCGGTTTCGCCGCCGGGCCCGCCGAGGTCGAACAGCAGCGAGACCCGTTCCTCGGGCAGCGGCAGCCCGCGGTCGAACGCCTGCGTCAGGTACGCCACCTTGCGGCTGTCCCCAAGCAGCGTTGCGCCGACGATCTTGCTGTCCCGGATCACGATGGACTTGAAGACGCCGCGGCTCGGTTCGGAAAACACCACGTGCTCATCGGTGTCCCGTTCCGGGGCCTGCAGCCCCATGGATGCGACGTCGACGCCGGCCACCTTGAGTTTGGTGGCGGTGCGAGAGCCCAGGTAAGTTGCCTTCGGATTGGCCCCGGTGACATGGTCGGCCAGCACGGCGGCCTGCTCCCACAGCGGCGCCACCAGGCCGTACACCTCGCCGCGGTGCTGGACGCATTCACCGACGGCGTAGATCTCGTCCTCGTCCGGGACGCGCATGTGGTCGTCCACCACGATGGCCCGCTCCACGGGCAGGCCACTGGTCACCGCCACCTCCACGTTGGGGCGGATTCCGGCGGCCACCACCACCATGTCGCATTCGATATCAGCGGCGTCCCGCAACTGGACGCCGCGCACCCTGTCCTGGCCCAGGATGGCGGTGGTGCGGCTGCTGGTGTGGACCCTGATGCCGAGCGCCTCGACGCTCCGGCGCAGCACCGCACCTCCGTCCGGGCCCATCTGTGCGTTCATCAGGTGCCCGCCGGAATGGACGACGTCGACGCCGATGCCATGGCTTTGCAGGCCGCGTGCGGCTTCCAGCCCCAGCAGTCCGCCGCCGATTACGACGGCGCGCCGGTGGTGGTCCTGCTGGGCGTACGACACCATGCCCCGGGTGTCATCGATGGTGCGGAACGCGAAGACGCCGGGCAGCAGTCGGCCGCCCGGCGTGTACAGGCCCTCCACGGCGGGCATGAACGAGCGGCTGCCGGTGGCGATGATGAGGATGTCGTACGGAGTGGCCCTGCCGTCGTCGGAGAACACCAGTTTGGCGAAGCGGTCGATCTTTTCCACCCGGACGCCAGCATGCAGCGTGATGTTGTTCTCCCGGTACCAGTCCAGCGAATTCAGGAAAATGCCGCCGGCGTCTTCCTCGCCGGAGAGGACATGGCTGAGCATGATCCGGTTGTAGTTGCCGTAGGGCTCGTCGCCGAACATGGTGATCCGGTGCTGAACAGCGCCGCCGCGGGCCAGGATTTCCTCGACGGCGCGGGCGCCGGCCATCCCGTTGCCGATCACCACGAGCCTGCGCCGGCTATCACCCGGCGTGCCCCGGCCGGAGCGGCTGGCGAGGGCGGTCATCAGTGCTCCACCATGCCCATGTCGACCACGACGGATCCACTGACCCCCGTGTCCGCCAGCAGCCTCAGCTCGATCAGGGAGCCGCCGTCGATGTCTTCCACCACGCGAAGCGGGACGTGCACGTCGCCCTTGGCAGCTATCGGGAAGTACCGCATGGGCACGCCGTCCCGCATCAGCACCACCGTGACCAGTTCCGCGGAAGAGTTCCCGCCACGGAAATACAGGGTCTGGTTGATGACGCCGTCGGGGACGAAGTGGGAAAGCTGGCTGTGGATGGGCACCGCCTTTTCGAGCCCCGCACCGTCGAACGGAAAAATGCCCTGAAGGAAGATGTTCTTCAAGATCACGGTCGGATCCTTTCGGCGGAGGGGACGCTGCGGCCGCTGCCATCGGCCCGGCATGAGTCCATCCTTCGCCGCACGTGTTACAGCGCCCGGCAGCCTGTGTAATTTCCGTTTAACACCTTTCTCACCGTCTCCAGGGCGTGACCCGGCGCCCGATCCGTGACCCGGACCAGGCAAAGAAAAACCGCGCTGCGGACCACCGGAGTGGCCGCAGCGCGGTTTTTCTGGTCTGAGGGATTAAGCGTCGGCGGCAGCGGGGACGCTGGTGCCCTCGGCCTTCCACTCCTCGATCCGTGCCTGCTGCAGCGGCGTCTGGCGGTTGAAGTACCAGGCGGCACCCAGCAGCAGGAACCACACCGGGGCAACCACCAGCGCGAGGCGGGTGTCCTCGGCCTGGGCCAGTGCCACGAGCATGAACGCGAAGAAGGCCAGGACCACGTAGGGCATGAAGGCCGAACCCGGCATCTTGAAGGTGGACGCCTCGTGGAGTTCCGGCCGGCGGCGGCGGAACACGATGTAGCTGATGAGAATCATCGACCAGACGAACATGGTCAGCACCGATGCCAGGGAGGTGACGATGGTGAAGGCGCCGATCACGGAGTCGCCCGCATACAGCAGGACCAGGCCGGCCAGCAGGAAGATGCAGGAGAACAGCAGTGCGTTCTGCGGAACCTTGCGGACGCTCAGCTTGCCGAAGGCCTTCGGGGCGTTGCCGTCCTGCGCGAGGCCGTAGACCATACGCGAGGTTGAGTAGATGCCGGAGTTGGCGCTGGAGGCGGCCGAGGTGAGGACCACGAGGTTGATCACGACGGCGGCGATGCCGAGGCCGGCGAGGGTGAACATGCCGATGAACGGGCTGCTTGCGGGGTCGATGCTGCGCCACGGGTTGACGGCCATGATAACCACCAGGGCGCCAACGTAGAAGAGCAGGACGCGGATCGGGATCGAGTTGATGGCCCGGGGGAGGTTCTTTTCCGGGTCCTTGGTTTCGGCGGCCGCCGTGCCCACGAGCTCGATGCCGGCGAAGGCGAAGATCGCGATCTGGAAGCCGAGGATGAAGCCGAACAGGCCGTGCGGGAACATGCCGCCGTCGTTCCACATGTTCGCCAGACTGGCCACTGCGCCGCTCGGCGAGGTGAAGTTGGTGGCGATCATGACCACGCCGGTGGCAATCAGCGCCAGGATGGCGACCACCTTGATGATGGCGAACCAGAATTCCGCTTCGCCGAAGGCCTTGACCGTGGGAAGGTTCAGCAGGATGAGGACCACGGGCGTGATCAGAGCCGGGATCCACAGTGGTGTGCCCGGAGCGAGCTTGTCCACGTAGCCGGCGATGGCCACGATGTCGGCCACGCCCGTCACCACCCAGAAGAACCAGTAGGACCAGCCGGTGAAGAAGCCTGCCCACGGGCCAAGGATGTCCCCGGCGAAGTCGCTGAAGGACTTGTAGTTCAGGTTGGAGAGCAGAATCTCGCCCATGGCCCGCATGACGAAGAACAGCATGAAGCCGATGATCATGTACACGAAGATGACGGACGGGCCGGCAAGGGAGATGGTCTTGCCGGAGCCCATGAACAGGCCGGTGCCGATGGCGCCGCCGATGGCCAGGAGTTGGATGTGGCGGTTGCCAAGCCCGCGGGCGAGGTGCGGTTCCCTGCTCTGGCCGGGTTCAGCACGTTCTGTGGTGGGTTGAACGGAAATGCTGGTGGTGCGTTCAGACATCAAGTCTTCTTCCTTGTCACAGGCGCCGGCACGTGCGCGAGCGTGCCGTGCCGGCCGCGTTGATCCGCCGCAGATGTGACGGAACTAACAATTGGGATGGTGTTAAGACTACGAGCGGCGGGAGGCTGCATCTGCGTTCCGGCCAGCCGGGGCACCCGGCTGTGGGCAGGCGGGATGCCCGCGCGCCGGGCGGGGCGGCGCGGCCGGAAAGCGCGTTTCCGCAGTCCAGCCGGGAAATCCGGTCTGCCAGCAGGAAATTCGCTGTGAGCGCGGAACGCCGCAATAGTCTTCGACATATGTCCAGCATGCCAGTCCCAAATGTCGTCCATTGTTGTCCGTGACTTGCGTCACGCACTATCAAGCGCGCTGCGAAGGGCTGCATGCTCCCGACCGGCGTGCCCGTCCGAAGCCGTCCAGGGGCCGCGCAGGGGCCGGAGATGGGCCGGGGAAAGGGCCGTGCAACGGGTGGGAAAGGGGCCGGGAAAGGGCCGTGCAACGGGTGGGAAAGGGTCCGGGGCGCCCGGATGGTAGACTGGTGGGACTTGATGTGCAGTGATGCCCGCTTTGCTCTGAATTTTGGAGAGCGGGCTTTTTTCATGTGAGAGGCACATCCTGCGTCGATGAACGCTATTGGTCCCGGCGGCCGCTGTTTGAACACTGGCAGCAGCCCGGTTGACCACCTGACTTTTCTTCGGCGACCCCCTGGGCCAACCGGCTTCGGGGGCCGATATCCGCTGGATACCGCCTGAAAGACCCTGATAAACGCATATGACTACTTTTGCTGCCCTCGGAACGCCCAAGGCACTCGCAGATACCCTGGCCGCCCAGGGTATCGATTCCCCGTTCCCCATCCAGGTCAAGACCCTGCCGGACACCCTGGCCGGCCGCGACGTGCTGGGCCGTGGCCGCACCGGCTCGGGTAAAACCATCGCCTTCGCCATCCCCCTCGTGGCCCGCCTCGCCGAGCGCGAAGCCGCCTACTTCCGCAAGCCCGGCCGCCCCATGGGCCTGGTCCTCGCACCGACCCGTGAGCTGGCCACCCAGATCAACGCAACGATCGAGCCGCTGGCCAAGGCCATGGGCCTGAACACCACCGTGATCTACGGCGGCATTTCCCAGGCCCGCCAGGAGAAGGCGCTGCGCGCCGGCGTCGACATCGTCATCGCCTGCCCGGGCCGGCTGGAGGACCTGATCCGCCAGCGCATCCTGACCCTCGAGGCCGTCGAAGTGACGGTGCTGGATGAGGCCGACCACATGGCCGACCTCGGCTTCCTGCCCGTGGTCAAGAAGCTCATGGACATGACCCCGAGCCAGGGCCAGCGCCTGCTGTTCTCCGCCACGCTGGACAACGGCGTGGACAAGATCGTCCAGCGCTACCTGTCCAACCCGCTGACCCACTCCGTGGACGATCCGCAGGCCGCGGTGACCACCATGGAGCACCACGTGCTGGTGGTCAACGACCAGACCGTCAAGAAGCAGCTGATTGTTGAACTGGCCTCCGGCGCCGGCCGCCGCGTGCTGTTCATGCGGACCAAGCACCATGCCCGCAAGCTGGCCAAGACCCTGACCGACGCCGGGATCCCCGCCGTCGACCTGCACGGCAACCTGTCGCAGAACGCCCGTGACCGCAACCTTGCGGAGTTCTCCTCCGGAGACGTCCGCGTTCTGGTGGCCACCGACGTTGCCGCCCGCGGTGTGCACGTCGACGACGTCGAACTGGTCATCCACGTCGACCCGCCCACCGAGCACAAGGCTTACCTGCACCGCTCCGGCCGTACCGCCCGTGCAGGCTCCGACGGCACCGTGGTCACGCTGACCCTGCCCGAGCAGCAGACGGACGTCAGGAAGCTCATGAAGGCTGCCGGTGTCGAGGTCACCTTCGAGCGGGTCACAGCCACCTCGCCGGTTGTTGCCGAGCTGGTCGGCGAGATTGCCGACAAGGTTGATCCCCGCACCCGCGCCGCGCTGCTCGCAGCCAAGGCTCCGCAGCAGGGTGGCGGCAAGTCCACCGGTGCCAACGCCGAGCGCAAGCGCGCCCGCCGCCAGGCATCACCCACGGCCGGCGGCCGGGGAGGCCGCGGCGGCCGCGGACGGGTTTCCGCAGAGGCTCCGCGCACGGACCTGCCCCGCGCTGAACGCCGCGCCGCGGCGTTTGAGGGCCGCACCGAAGCCCGTGCGGCATTCGATCGCGCCGCTGAGCAGAACGAGGACCGCGCCACCGCGGCAGCTGCGGCCCGCCGCAACGCCCGCGGCCGCGGCACTGCCGCCAGCACGCACCGCAACGACGTCCCTGCGGCCGGCGGCCGCTCGTCGGCCGGCCGCGGTTCGGATGGGCGTGCGGCGGAGGGCCGGGGCGATTCCCGCTTTACCCGCAGCGAAGCCCCTCGTGGCGGCACCGGTCGCCCGAGCACCGGAGGCCAGCGCAGCGGACGTCCGGCCACCGGCCAGCGCGCCACCGGCCAGAGGGCAGCTGCCGGCGGCAAGTCCGGCGGCAACGCTCCGGTCTGGTCCTCCACCACCGGCGGCACGTCGGGCGGCTCGTACTCGGGCGGTTCCTCCTCGGGCGGCAGCGGCCGCTCCGGTGACGGCCGTCCCGCCCGGAAGGCCCCGCGCCGCGCGTCGGCTCCGGCGTCGAACGAGCGCCGCGCCAGGTAGCTGGCGACGCGCCAGGGTTCTGGCGACACGCAAACGGCCGCCCGCTCCGGCAAAACCCGTCGCGCCCGGCATTTTGCGTAGCGCAGGCCACTATGCGTAGCGCAGGCTACCAGCCGCGGGCGCGCCACTCGTCAAGGTGCGGCCGCTCGGCGCCGAGCGTCGTGGGCTTGCCGTGGCCCGGGTGCACCACAGTGTCGTCCGGGTAAACGCCGAAGATCCGCTCGGTGACGTCAGTGAGCAGCTGGTCGAACCGATCGGGATCCTTCTGGGTGTTGCCCACGCCGCCCGGAAACAGCGAATCGCCGGAGAAGATGTGGGCCGGTCCCTCCGGATCCTGATACACCAGTGCCACCGAACCGGGCGTGTGGCCGCGCAGATGGACGGCCGTGACGTCGAACCCGTCAAAGTTCCCCACGTCACCGTGCTCCAGCAGCACATCCACCTTCACGGGAAGTTCCGGGGCGTCGTCGGTGCCGGCCGCCGTCTTGGCTCCGGTGGCTTCGACGAGGCCCGGCAGCGCCCGCACGTGATCCCAGTGCTGGTGCGTCGTGGCAATCAGTGCCAGCGTCGGTGGCCCGGACGTGTCCGCGACGGCGTCCGCCAGCAGGCCCTGGATCGCCGGCAGGTCATCCGCCGCGTCGATCAGCAGCTGCGCCCCGGACTCCTTGGCCGTCAGCAGATACACGTTGTTGTCCATCTCGCTGACCGATATCCGGCGGATGGTGATGTCCCGAAGTGAATGAATGAGCGTGTCCATGAGCCCAGTCTAGGGAGGACGCCCAGGCTAGGGAGCCGGATCAGCCCCGCGCCGGCGGGAAGGCCCCGCCGGCAGCATCTTGAGCCCGGCCGCGCATCCCACAATGCCTGCGATGAACAGCACCTTGAGCAGGCTGAAGGGCTCGACGCCGGTGGCCATGGCCCAGCCGACCGTCAGCGCCGCGCCGATCCCCACCCAGACGGCGTAGGCGGTGCCGAGCGGGATGTGCTTCACGGCCATGCCCAGCCCCTGCATGCTGAGCGCGGCCGTCACGACGAAGACAATGGCAGGCACGGGGCGGGTCAGGCCGTCGGACAGACCCAGCGCCGTGGCCCAGACAGCTTCCAGGACGGCCGAGGCGAGCAGGATAATCCAGGCCGTGGCAGGCTTTGCGAGCATCACGCCACCGCCTTCAGGCCAACCACGCACGCGGCGATACCGGCGAGCAGCAGCAGCCGCGCCGCCGTCGGCCGTTCAACTCTGGCCACGATCGCGTAGGCGGACGTCAGCACCACACCCACGCCGACCCACACAGCGTAGGCGGTGCCGGTGGGAATGGACTGCATCGCGAAGCCGAGGCCCGCGGTGCTGGCCACGACGGCGACGAGGAAGAGCGCACCGGCCGCGACCCGGCGGCGGCCCGAGGACTGGGACACCCGGTGCAGCGCTGCCGCCCACACCGCCTCGAGCGCGCCGGAAAAAATGAGGACGAACCACGACATGACAGATCCTTTGGCCAGTCTTGTCGCGCACCGGGTACTGAACCGTCGTCCGGAGGTCCGGGGAAGGGGACCTTGGCTTTACCCTAGCAACGCCCGACGGCGGTGGCCACCGGTGGTGGCAAACCTCACCGCCGGCGTGCGCTCGGGTTAGCGGGCACGGCCGTCAGCGGGGGCAGATCAGAGGGCGCCGCCGGCCGCTTCCGGCGCCGAGGCGTCACGGCCGCCGTCGCCGATGGTTTCACGGGCAACGAAGTTCTCGATGTCGAAGGTGTTCTCTGCCCGTTCGGCGATGTTCAGGAGGGTGGTCATTGAGGCGACCTCCTCCACCTGCTCCTTGAGGAACCAGAGCATGAACTGCTCGCCCAGGGCGTCATCTTCGGCCCGGGCCGCGCGGAACAGGCTTTCGATGCTGCTGGTGACTTCCTTCTCCTGCCGGAGCGCGAGTGCCAGCGGGTCTGTTACCGAGGCAAAGTCGTTGCGTACGGCGGGCACACCGGGGATGGTGACGGCAACACCGCGGTCCACCATGTACTGGACCATCATCATGGCGTGGTTGCGTTCCTCCACCGACTGCCGGTAGAAGTACCTGGCCAGTTGCGGGAGGTCCTGGTTGGCGAACCAGACCGCCACGGCAATGTACTGCTGTGAGGCCGCGAATTCATTGCCTATCTGCAGCAGCAGGAGATCACTGAATTTTGACTTGGTCATGGCACCGAGTCTAGGTTCCGGCACCTCGCGCGTACCAGAGCCGCTAGCCGGTCACCGGATCGAGGGATACCACTGCCAGGAACCCGCGGCCCAGGATTTCCGGCGTTTGGGTGTCGGAGCCCACCACCGCGTCGTAGCGGCCGAGCGGGACGGGCGCGCTGTCCTGTCCGGGGCTGGCCGTCGCCTGTCCCTGCAGCAGGACGCCTAGCTGGCCCTCGAAGACGGGATGGGCACGCTTCTTGGACAGTTCGATGATCGAGGTGTACGCCTTGAAGGTGCCCTCCCGGGCGATGACGTTCAGGTTGCGGACATCCCCGGTGGGCAGGGCCGAGGAGGAGGCCGCGCCGCCGGGAAAGCGGAAGGGCCGGTACTTTTCGAGCGGGTGCTCGGTCCCGTCCACGGCCAGCAACAGCAGTTCGCCCTCGACGACGGTAAGCACCCGTTCCATCCCCGGAAAGGGCGAGTACTCCCCGGCGCGGGTGACGTCGGCGATGCTGATCCGCCAGTCCCACGCCCCCGCGTCGGTTGACGTGGCTTCAGGAGAGGCGGACCCGGATGAAGCGGCGCCGGCTGCAAGCTCGCGGGTGACCCCGCCGCCGTTGCGCCAGGGCTGGGGTTTGAGGTCGGCGAAGCGGATGATCTGCATCAGCCCAGCCTATCCGCGCGTTGCCCGCCCCCTGCCTCCCCGCGTAAAGTCGGCGACGGATCGCTGTGGTCGAGGGCGACGCTGTCAACAACAAGGAGCCGGTGAATGTTCGTCAAAGTCTGCGGCCTGAGCACGCCTGACTCAGTCCGGGAGGCCGTGGAAGCCGGAGCGGACGCCGTCGGCTTTGTCCTGACGGCCAGCCCCCGGGTGGTGTCGCCCGCACAGGTCACCCAACTCGTGAAAGCTGTGCCCGACGGCGTGGCCGCCGTCGGCGTCTTCCGCACCGAACCGGCCGCGGATGCGGTGGCCATCGCCCGCGCTGCCGGGCTGGGCTGGATCCAGCTCCATGGTGAGCGGACACCCGAGGACGTAAAAACAGTGCACGACGCCGGCATGAAGGTCATCCGCGCCGTCACCATGGGTGCCGAACCGGACACGTTTGCCGATTGGGGCGAGGAGTTGCTGCTCATCGACGCCGCAGTTCCCGGTTCCGGCGAGGCCTGGGACTACGGTTCCGTGCGCGCCAGGGGCCTGGAAGGACGGCACTGGCTCCTGGCCGGCGGCCTTGACCCCGCCAACGTGTCCCAGGCCGCCCGCGATGCCGGCGCATGGGGCGTGGACGTTTCCTCGGGTGTCGAACAGAGCAGGGGAGTGAAGGACTTGGCCAAGATCAGGGCGTTCGTGGCGGCAGCCAAGGGCTGACCGGCCCCGTGACTGGGATGTCCGCCCGGGCGAAAGTCCGCAGGCTGAAGGTTAAGGGTTAAATCAGGGCAGATCCCGAGGCGCTTGGGGCTCCGCGACCGGCAGAATGGACGGATGAAGACACTCCTGAACATCATCTGGCTGGTTTTCGGCGGTTTCTGGCTGGCACTTGGTTACTTCGCCGCCGGCATCATCTGCTGCCTGCTCATCGTGACCATCCCCTGGGGCATTGCCTCCTTCCGGATTGCGTCCTACACCCTGTGGCCGTTCGGCCGGATGGTGGTGGATAAACCGGGCGGAAACGGCGTGTCCGCGCTGCTCGGCAACGTGATCTGGCTGCTGGTGGCCGGCATCTGGATCGCGATCGGGCACGTGGTCACGGCAGTCGCCATGGCGCTCACCATCATCGGCATCCCGCTGGCCATCGCCAACCTGAAACTGATCCCGGTGTCGCTGATGCCGCTGGGCAAGCAGATCGTGCCCACGGACAGGCCGTTCATCACCGCCTACCGCTGACCGTCACGCAACGTCCGGTCAGGGCCTGTCAGGCCAGTTCGCCCTGCAGGTTCCGCCGGGCGGCGTCCAGCCACAAATTCCGGGCCCGCTCGGTATGGAAGAGCGGGTCCAGCGCCAGCAACTGGCGGACGACGGCGGCCCTTCCGGCCGCGAAATCGGCGTCGCCGATGTGCGCATAATCTTCCCGGACGGCGGCCACATACCGGGCATAGGGCACCGGTTCCTCGCCCAGAACGGACAGGTCGGCGTCGCACAGGAGGGCGCCGTCGTCGTCCCCTGCCTCCGGCCGGTGATCCGAGGTAAGCCGGACCAGCCGCGCCACCTCGTCGACTTCGGCTTCCGGAAGTCCGGCCTGGCCGAGCCTGAGCTCGGCGAGCCGGGCGGATTCCTCCTCGTCGTCGCCGGCGGCTCCCCGGTAGACGGCGTCGTGGAACCAGGCCGCCAGAACCACAGTGCGCGGCGGCCGGGCCGGTTGTGTGAGCAGGTCCAGGGCTTCCAGCACGGCGAGGAGGTGGGTGCAGCCGTGGTACCTGCGGTGGCTCTCGCTCCAGCGGTCCAGCAGGTCCAGGAACAGGGCATCATGGCCCGGCATTACCGTGTTCCAGCGGTTGAGTAGGGGAGTCTTGAGGGACTTCGTGCGGCTGCGGGCGGGGATCCGGAGTCCGCTGGCGATGAGTTTCCGGACCAGGACCCGCGCCTCCACCGGAATGGCGCCGGCGGCGACCAGGCCGTCATAGCGCCGCTGCGGGACGTCGTAGTGGTCGCCGTCGAAAGCCCGTTCCGGGATGCCCGCCGCGGCGGCAAACGCGTGGAGTTCCGCCAGGGAGGTGTCCGAAATCAGGTGTGAAAACAGTGTCTCGTGGGCAGGCCAGAGCGGCGGATCGAGGTAGACGGCCATGGGGAGAGTCTAGTCCGCGCCTGAACCGGGCCGGCCTGGGGCCGGGCGGCCTGAACACGGCCAGCCTGGGGCC
Organism: Arthrobacter sp. NPDC056691; assembly: GCF_042791415.1. Taxonomy (NCBI): domain Bacteria; kingdom Bacillati; phylum Actinomycetota; class Actinomycetes; order Micrococcales; family Micrococcaceae; genus Arthrobacter; species Arthrobacter sp. NPDC056691. Next base: position 43,685 of record NZ_JBHTXX010000032.1, on the reverse strand, counting down.
GGACCCGGCGCGGACCGGGCCCGCACAGCACGGCACGGCAGGCGTACTACCGGCCACCGCCTGCCGTGCCGTGTTACGGCGAACCTGCTGCAGTTATGGCGTCTTCTTGACGATGACGTCGTCGATGTACTCGTCGCCCAACTGGCGGGAGTGCTCCGCTCCAAGCTGCACATGCGTCAGGCTTGAGACGCCGAGATTCACCGCGCTGCTGGAGAACTCCAGGGCTCCGTCAAACCAGACCTTGATGGTGGAGGAGCTGCCGTTGGCCGTGACCTCCATCTGGGCGCGGTGCCAGGTGCTCAGCGGGATGCTGGAGGACTTCAGCTTGGTGTAGGAGAAAGTGCCGTTGGGTGCCGTAACGCGCAGCCACAGCTGGCCGTTGCTGTTGTAGCGGTAGATGTCCGCGATCCGCGTGCCGTTCGCGAAGAACCGCAGGTAGGGGACGTCGTTCCCGGCGACGCCGGCCGTGGTGATGTTGAACCAGCCGTCGGCGTTGGCCGTCTTGACGGCGGTGGAACCCAGGGCGACCGACATCTTGGCTACCGAACCGGAGTCGTTGGTTACGTGCAGCTTCGCGGAGCAGGTGCCCGTCCGCCGCTGCGAGGTGCTGATGGTTGCGGTTCCTGTGGTGGCTGTGGAGGGGCTGAACGGGGTGAACGACGCCGTCTCGAAGCTCGTGGCGGCCACCGTGGTTCCGGTCAGCGAGTTTGTTGGCTTGACGCTGGAATTGCTGCAGGTCACCGCGTTGGCCGGCGATGAGCCGAGGATCAGCCCGCCCGTCATCAGGACGCCGATGGTGCCCAGGGTGCCCAGTTTTTTCAGCTTGCTCATTTGGTAATCCTCACTATCATTTTCGGTTCGGAGGTCGCCGGCACCGGGTGCCGGTCCCGGTCCGGCAGCCGGCAGGCCGCGCCAGGAGCGAAACGCCGTCAAAGCAGTTGAATGAGCCTGGTCAGAAGCGAAACGCAGATTAGGGAAAGGAGAGCCGCTGCGGTGTACACCGCAGCTTTCGGCAGGGGGGCATCCGGCCGAACTATGCGCAAGGCATCACACGTGAGCACTGCCACCACGGTGGCAAAGCCAGCCAAAAAGACGATCATGACGCACCTGCCATGGCTGCCCGGGACCTCTTGGCGCCGAGGACCAGCAGGAGGAGGGTGACCAACGACAGCACCAGCACCGCCACGGGCGGGGACCACATTTGGGCGAACACCATGGCCGTCGACACGATCGTGGACAGGGCCAGGCTTGACGCCACGGCGATGGAGATGGTCAGCGGGAGGGTGCTCTGCGCGGCCGAGCGGTGGGCGCCGGCTCCGTCGGCGTCTCCCTCGGCTCCCGGATCTGCGGAGCCGAACCGGAGGTAGAGAACCAGGGCTGTTCCCGGGCCGGCGAGCATCAGGAGGCCGATGACCACCAGCCGCAGTGCCTCCGGACCGAAAAACGACAGCGGCACCGCGGCGACGGCGAAGGCCGCCACGACCCATGCGATGTATCTGCGATCAATTGCCATTGCCTGCTCCTTGGATGTGGAAGACCACGCCACCGGCGTTCTCGAACAGCTTTGACCAGCCGGGCGAACTGCCACAGGTGGCGATGAAGCGGTCAAGATCCCCCGAAGGCGTTGTTTCGAGAAGGTCCGCGGCCTCCTTCTGGCTTGTGGTGACGATCAGGTACGCGCCGGCCTTCTGGGCGATCCTGTCGGCTGCATCGCAGGTCAGCGGTTCCGCGCCCGGCTTCGGCTGGGCCATGGTCAGGGCCCGGTAGTCGTAGTCGGCGTACTTCTGGAACTGCCACGGAGTGTTGTGGACCGCCTCGATGAGGATCGAGCCGTCGGGGGCCACCGCGTAGAGCTGCTTGACCAGCGCGATTTCATCGGGCGTGAACTTCTCCATGCTGTCGTTGCCGTACCGCGTGACCATGGTGATGGACGCCAGGACAGACCCCATGGCCAGCAGGGCCAGCGCGCGCCGCCAGCCGGGGCCGCCGCGGCGGTCCGGCATGAGCGTCAGCACGGCCAGGCAGGCAGCGAACGGCAGACTGAACAGGTAGAGGCGCATCATCAGCTCGCCCCCGTAGGGCTGGCCGGGGATCAGAAGCAGCGGGGCCAGGGCGCCGAGCGCGGCGGTGAGCCAGGCGGCACGCCGCCGGTGCGCCAGGAACGCCCCAAGGGCGGCGAGGAGCCACACCAGCGCGACTTCGGCCAGCCGCATGTAGACCACCAGCACGTGCGAATCGCTGCCGACCACCCGCTCGGACAGCGCGCCAAGCGTATGCGCCTCGACATCGCCAAACGAGCCGAACAGTTGGGTCAGATGGCCATCAAAGAAGTCCTTTGCCACAAATACCAGCCACCCGACAGGCAGTACCGCGGCGAGGATCGGCAGCGACGGCAGCCGGAGCCGTCCGCTCAGGAGGAACAGAGCCAGGATCGGGATGGCGGCGAACGGCGTGAGCTGGTGGGACGCCGTCATGGCCACGAGGAGTCCCGCGCTGATGACCAGCAGGATGGCCGTGTCCACTGGCGGCGGGCTGGACATGCCCTGGTGGGGCACGGTGGGATCCAGGCGGGTGGCACTCCGTGCCAGGAACTGGGTAAGCCGGTTGCTGCCTGTCGGCCAGGCCCAGCCGCTGAAGGCGCTCAGCAGGCATGCCAGCAGGGTGACCAGGAGCAGGAAGGCGTACGCCTGGGGTGCGAGGTAGTCCTGCCCCACCCAACTGGTCAGGTAGAAGAGCCAGACGCCCGCCCATGCCTGCCGCGGCTGCGAGGTCAGTCGCCGGGCCAGGGCCAGGAGCGGTGCCAGCAGCAGCAGATTCATTCCCAGGGGCGCCCAGGTGGCAAGGCCCATCAGGTCACTGACGCCGGTGGCGCCGGACAGCTGGACCAGCAGGTCGAAGAACCCGGGCCAGTTAAAGTAGGCGTCCAGGTTGGTGTCCAGCCGGCCGGACTGTGCGATGTAGTCGGCGATGCCAAGGTGCCGGTAGCTGGCTTGCAGGCGAGGCAGGCCGTGAATGATCGGGTCGGCGGAATGCAGGATCACCACGAGCACCAGTACCTGCGTGGCCAGCAGCACGGGGGTGTGCCGGCGCAGGTTCAGTGTGGCTACGAACCCGGTCAGGCTCAGGAAGATGGCAATGAAGAAGGCCGGCGGCACCGCCTCCACGAGCCCGGTCCCGCCGATCCGTGCAGGATCGACGGCGAGCAGACTCCAGATCCCGAGGGTAAGCGCCGCCGCCGCCAATGCGGCCAGCGTGATCAGCTTCCAGGGCGGCGTGGGGCCATGATGTACGACGGCGGGCGGTTCCGCCCCGCCGTGCCTGGCACCACTGTGCTTGGTTTCGGCGTGCTCGCCGTGCTTGGTTTCCCCGTGCTTGGCTTCGCCGTGCCTGGCGTCGTGGTGGCCGTTGCCGTGCTGCGTTTCCCCGTGTTTGGGTTCAGCGTGCCGGTGCGGGGCGTGCGAGGGCGGCGCGGGCGTTGGCGGAGCCGGCGGCGGTGGAGCCGCCGGTGCCGTGGACGTCGGTTCGGGTGTCATGGCTTCTCACTTCCGGTCGGCTGGCGGAGGGCCGCTGGTGCAACCTTGACCGGTTCAGCGGCGGGCATGGGGTGGGTCAGCCTCCTGAGGCGCCAGGCGGCCATCAGGGCTGCTGCGGCCTGGGCGGCGGCCCAGAGGGCCGAGACGCCGGTGAGGCCGAACTGTTGGGCGGTGAAGGCGGCCGGGGCCACGATGAGGACAGCGGCGGACACCGCCACGGCCGTGGCTTCGGCAAGCCGTCCCCCGGCCCGGCACACGCCGAAGTAGACCTGGGTGACGCAGCCCAGCAGCAGGGCGGGCACCAGCATGGGGAGCAGGATGGCAGCCACAGCGTACTCCGGCCCAAGGAAACGAAGAAGGTAGGGGCCGGCTGCCAGCAGCAGCAGACCGGCTGCCAGTGTGAGGCCGAGGCTGGTTTTGAGCGCCGAGGAGACAAGTCCGGGCCGGGACCTGCCGCCGGCCAGTGCGGTCTGCAGCGAGAGCCCTGCCGACTGCGGCACAAAGAACACCGCGGACGCCATCATCCACAACATGTACCAGGCCGCCGTTGCGGCGGGGCCGAGGACGGCGGCGACGATCAGCGGAAGGAGGTAGCCGGGGGCGCGGTCGGCGAGCATCAGGGCATGGTTCGGGAGGCCGGGCTTGAGCAGGCGCAGGGCCGGCCGGGGCCTGAGTCCGTGCTTCCAGTCCGGCGACACCCCCGCACGGTTGAGCTGGCGCAGCCCGAGGACCACACTGGCCATGGCGCCGGCGCCAACAGCTCCGACCACCACGGCTTCTTCCCGGATTCCGGTGGCCAGCGCAATACCCAGTACGGCCAGCTGAACCACACTCTGGGCAAGGCTCCTGACCAGGGCGCGGTCGGAGCGTTCCTGTGCCACGCCCACATGATCCAGCTGGTACGCGGTCGCGGCAAACAAGGCAGTGGCGGCGAACAACCCCGTCACGAGCGGATCATTCCAGGCCAGCCCCAGGCCGGACCCCAGTGCATGGGTCACGGCAACTAGCGCGCCGGACACAACCACTGTGGAAACCCCGACGCTGAGGAGGCTGCTGGCAATCAGCCGCCGGCCGCCGTCGGACTGTTCGGGAAGCAGGGTGAGCGTTGCTTGCCCTACCCCCAGCATTCCCAGTTGCACCGTCAGGAGCGCTGCGGCCACCACGGCGGAACCCATGCCGAGCTGCTCTGGAGGCAACATGATCGCCGCCAAAGCCCAGAACAGGAAGCCGGTGACCATCGGTGCCACCCGCGCGGCCGTCAGCCAGGCTGCGTTCCCGCCCACGGAGAGGCCCGTGCCGGGCGGGCGCAGCAGTTCGCCGAACATCGATCTGTAGTTGTAGAGCAGGAAGCAGGCCCAGTAGGCGAGGAAACGGGGCGCATGCAGCAGCGACAGGCCGACTCCCCGGATCGTGGCCAGCAGCGGCAGCACCAACAGCCAGCCGCCGCGGCCCGGGTGCTTGCGGATGGTGCGGGCCAGTCCGGCTCCGTCCTGGAGCCACTGGTCGCGCGCGGCGTCGAAGGAGTCCATAAACCGGTGCCGCACCGCTGTGGTGCTGGAAACGCCTACCCGGTAGCCGGCGTCTTCAAGCCGGATCCTGAGCTCGATGTCCTCGCCGGAGCGGAAGGTGTCGTCGAATGGCACGGACAGCAGGACCTTCCGGCGCATGAGGGTGGCGCACACGCCGAACCATGAGCGGACCCTGCTGTGGATGTGGTGCCAGGCCAGGGCGGCACCCCAGTACCCTGGACCGTCCGCTTCGCTGACCAGGTCGAACTGCAGGCCGTCGTAGCCGCAGGCCTTGAACTCGTCCAGGAGCCCGCCGAGGGCACCGGGCGGCAGGACGACGTCGGCATCGATCAGCGCAACGAGGTCGGAGCAGGCGTTCTCGACGCCGAGCATCCGCGCTGCCGGCAGCCCGCGGCCCTCGTCGGAGATGACCCGGGCGCCCATGGAGCGTGCGATCTCCACCGTGTTGTCGGTGGAGCAGCCGTCCACCACGATGATCTCGCGCGGTTTTTCGGCGCGGATGGATTCCAGGCATTCGCCGAGCCAGCGGGCTGCGTTCCGCGCGGGAACCACCACGGACACCTCGAGGTCGCTCACGTGGGCGCCCATGTTACTCCTCCAGCTTGGAGCTGATCAGGCCGGCAACGTAGTCGGACGTCCGGTCGGCGGACCACGAGGCGGGGATCCGGAGCAGGGAACAGGGCACGTCGTCCAGTGCCCGGCGCACCACGGCTGCCTTCTGGCTGAAGAATTCCTCCAGCGGCACCAGCCCTGTCGCGCCGAGGGCCTCGATCAGCCGCCGTGACACGACCGGGAGCTCCGAATGGAAGTTCCCGACTATGCGGGAGGTCATCCATTCCTGGCTGCGGGTCTCCAGCCGGGCTTCGGAACCGTCATACCGTTCAAGGAAAATTGCCAGCCGGGTGAGCGCCGCCGAGGAGATGCCGTCCTGCCCGAAGACCAGCTCCGGATGGACCATGCGGTGCTCCGGGGACCAGCGGCGCGTGAAGGCGGCGGTCTTCGGATAGCGGACGATCACCGGATGGACGGCCGTGGCGAGGTGGGCCACCGTATTAGTGAGCCAGCCCGGTGCGAGGGGCTTGCGGGCGCCGCTGAAGACCTCGGGGTAGATCCTGCGGTGGTGCGGCTTGAGGAACATCGGCTTCGCGTAGCCCATGAGCATGCCGTCGGCATCCAGGAACGCCCAGTCATCGGCCATGAAGCGCACGCCGGGCATGGCCACAAGTTTCGCGACCGTGCTGGTCTTGCCCACGCCGCCCCACGCCGGAAGGAGGACCCCCGAACCGCGGAAGTCGACCACGGCAGCGTGGATCATGGCGGCGTTCTCCCGGATGCAGAGCCGGTCCAGCAAGGGTATGACGGCGGTCAGCAGCTCGCCGCGGCCCCGCACCGAGTAACCGTCGCGGGTTTCCTGGACCTGGACGCGGTCAGCCGGGATGTAGAGCGACTCCGCCGTGAACCGGTAGGCATCCTCGGCGTGCGACTGGTCCGCTACCTCCGCCGTATCGGCGCTAACATGCAGCCGGAGCGGTGCCCGGGACGGACCCAGGAACGGTGCGAGCATGTCCCGCAGCTGTGCTTCGCCGGGGGTGCCGGGGGCCACGTCGATGCCCACGAGGCCGTGGACATCGAAGCTGGTGCCGGTGGACGGGAGCGAATCCCGCAGGAATTCTTTTTCGGACTGACTCATGCCCCGTGGCCTCCAGCGGTCTCGTTGGTCCCGGCCATCTGGGCAGGGGTGTACTGCGGGTACATCCGGATCATTTGACTTCCCTCCAGCTGACGTGTGGCTCGTGCGGCGCGAGTCCCGCGTTCGCCGGATCGAGGGGCATGCGGCGTCCCCGGATGTACCCGCAGGTTGTGACGGCCAGCACTGCGACCATGGCCGCTGCCCGGCGCAGGCCGGCGGGATCCGTTCCCCGGATCCTGCCCGCTATGCCCGATGCGACGGCACGCGGCAGCACGCTGCGGACGTACCGGCGCTCGGGCCCCAGGGCGCGCTTGTGGCCGACGATCTTGCTGACCATGGCTTTTGATATCCCCTCGGACCAGGCCCGCCGCAGCATGTAGCTGAGCGTGCCCCGCTGGGCGGGAACATAGTGGTTCACCAGCGCGGCCGGCTCGTACACCACCCGGCCTCCGGGCGAGCCGATGACCGCCCGGATGCAGATCTCCGTCTCCTCGCAGCCCAGGGGCAGCGAATTCTGCCGGCCCAGCGCAGTGTTGAATCCTCCCACCACCTGCAGAACCTGGGAACGGAAGGACATGTTGGCGCCGATGACGTTGCGCACTTCGGCCGCCACCTTGGGCAGGCCGCGGTGCGTGCAGCCGATGATCCAGTCCAGCTCCTCGCCGAAATAGTCCGGCCGGCTTGTTTCCCAATCCGGCAGGACGCGTCCGCCCACGGCCAGCACATCGGGGTCGTCGTAGAGGGCTGTCAGCCGCTGCAGCCAGTCCGGGGCCGCCACCGCGTCGTCATCAAGGAAGGCAACGACGCCGGCCGTCGCCGCCGCGGCGCCTGTGTTCCGAGCTCCGGAGAGGCCTTTGGGGCCGGTGTTCTCCAGGATCACCACATCATCGACCGTAAAGATGAGCCGTTTGTAGAGGTCCACGTTGTAGTCCACCACCAGGATCGTCTGCTGCGGCGGGACGGTTTGGGCGCGGACGGATTCGACGGCGGCCATCAGCCGGTCCCACCGGTCTTCCGTGTAGGAGCAGATCACCACCGAAACGGCCGGGAGCCCTTCAGCATGGTTCACCTTAATCACCCGCTATCAGGCCAAGGACGGTTGCCGGATCCGTCGGAATGTGGGGGAGGGTCAAGCTGGGGTACCTGTATTTCACGCGCCTGAGCGACTCGGGCCGGGCACCGGCCGTGGGTGCTTCCCAGCCCACGCATTCACGGGCCAGGGTCCGCAGTACCCGCCATCCGTCGCGGAAAGTATGAAGATTGGAGTTGCCGGAGATCCGGTTCAGTTCGTTGCTGGGCACCTCGGCGATCCGCAGGCCTGCCCTGGAGGCACGGACGATCAGCTCGGTTTCAATTTCGAACCCTTCCGATTTCAGTTCAAGGATCTGCAGGCACTCCCGCCGCATGGCGATGTAGCCGTAGCAAAGATCCGAGTAATTGCTGTGCAGGACAAGGTTGGCCAGCCGGGTCAGGGTCCGGTTGCCGGCGCTGCGGAGCAGTGTGATGTCCTCGGAACCGCCGCCTGTGACATACCGGGAGCCCTTGACGAAGTCGAACTCATGCTGGAGAGGTGAGATGAACCAGCCAATTTCCTGCGGATCCATGCTTCCGTCGGCGTCCAGCATGACAATGATGTCCCCGGATGCCGCAGACAGCCCGGCCCGGACGGCGAAGCCTTTGCCTGCCTGGGGCTCGGAGACCACCACGACGTCCAGGCGCAGCGCGCGGGCCACGTCGACGGTGCTGTCCAGGGAACGGCCGTCGACAATCACCACTTCGTCCACATACGAGGGCATGCGTCGAAGGACCCATGGGAGGTTAAAGGCTTCATTGAGGGTGGGGATTACCACGCTGATGGAGGCCAGGGGAACCGGTATTACATTTGGTGCACGAACAGATGAAACTTGTATAGGGATGGTCACTAGCCTCACCACTCATCGGAGTCGTATGCCTATGCCCCTCCCGAGCAGCCTCCCCGGCTGGATACGGGAAATAGAAGCGCCTGCTGCTGCGGTACTGGCAACTTTGCTTGCACTCCCCCTCGGATCATGTTCGGCCCGCCAACTTGTAAAAAGCTTGGGATCGCTTGAAGTAACCCCAGTTTTAGGGGTCGCAGAATCCTTGGATGCAGCAGTCACGGGTGCCACACTTGCCCCATGGTTAACTCAGCCCACGGCAGGCACCGTGGGCGCCGCACTTTGCCCGGACCCGCTGGGCGGCTGGCTGTGCTCGCGGCGGTCGCGGCGCTGACGGTTTACGGGACGGTGGCCACTGAAGCGCAGCGGCTCCAGGCGGACCGGCCTGCAGCAGCAGAACCATCGGTCACCGATCCTGCTGCGGCGTCAGCGGCCGGATCCACTGCGTCTGCACCTCAGGGAACGGAAACGGGCGCTGCCAAGCCCGCCCCGCCGTCGCCATCCAGGCCGGCGCCTTCCCGGGCCGCGGCCCGGGCAACTGGCCCATCGGTCGCCGCGCCTCCCTCAACAGCCGCCCCGGTGGCACCGCAAGCACCCAAACCACTGACCGCGGAGGTGCCCGCAGTTGACCCGTTGCTGCAGGAACTGCCCACGGGCGACCTGCCCGGGTGGAAACAGGTGTTCCGGGAGGACTTCAACCAGGGGGACGTGCCCGTTGGCGGATTTCCGGGACCTGCCTACGCCGCGAAGTGGAGCGCCGGCTATGTGGACGGCACGCCGGACACAGCCGGTCAGCGGGGTGCGAAGTCCGGCTACTACCCCTCCAAGGTGCTCAGCGTGCAGAACGGCATGCTGGACTGGTACCTGCACACGGAGGACGGTGTTTCGATGGGGGCCGCACCCACCCCGAAAATTCCGAACAGCAGCACCAACCCGCACCGGGACAACAGCCTCCTCTACGGGAGGTTCTCGGTACGGTTCAAGGCCGATCCGCTGCGCGGCTTCAAGACGGCCTGGCTGCTGTGGCCGGACAGCGGGATCTGGCCCCGTGACGGCGAACTCGACTACCCCGAGGGGGACCTCTCAACGAAGTTCTACGGCGCCGTGCACAAGATGGGGAACGACCCCTACGCCACGGACATCATCTACTCAGACACCACCTTCACGCAGTGGCATGTGGCCACGATGGAGTGGAGCCCGGGCAAGGTCGAGTTTTTCCTCGACGGCCGCTCGCTCGGGGCGGGAACCTCACTGACCCCCAACATCCCCATGCACTACATTCTGCAGACCGAGGCCTGCCTGTTCGGCTGCCCGAAGCCGGAGACGGCGGGGCACGTCTACCTGGACTGGATCGCCATCTGGAAACGGGCCTAGGGGGCCGGTCCGCCGACCCGGCAGTCTCCGGGCCGGCTACTTCCGTCCGATCTCGAACGTGTCCGTGAAGGAGTAGCCTGCCGCCGGAACGAACCGTGCTGAGAGCCGGTCCGCGGTGGCCGTCACGTCCAGGGTGCCGAGGGCGGCGTCCCGGTTTTTCCCTGACCAGGTGGCGAAGTAGGGGGCTTCGGGATCCTGGTCGTGCACCTCGTAGAGCCCCACACCGCCGGTGCCCACAGTGGCGAAGACGGTTCCGGCGCCCTGGACCATGGGGCCGTTCGAGTCTGCGAGGCAGCCCCCGGAGAAGGTATCCGGTACCAGCGCCGGGCAACCCTGGCCGGCACCCAGTTGGTGGCTTCGCTGGTAGATGTGGTCGTGCCCCGTCAGCACCAGGTCAGCCTTCTTGTCGATGAGCAGGTTGGTGAAGTCGCGCCCGGCCTGGCAGCCGTATTTGCCCACGCTGAGGCACGGGGTGTGCATGCCCACGACAGTCCACGGGATGTGCTTGGACTTCGCGCCGTCAAGCGCGGCCGCGGTCCACTGCCAGCGCTCGCTTCCCCTGGAGTAGTCCAGGGTGTTTCCGTCGTGGAATTCGATGCCGGGGGACACCATGATGAAACGCACCAGCGGATTCCGTTCCGGGTAGTCCGCGTACCACTGGATTCCGTACTCCCCCTGAAGTCCGGAGAGTCTGTTGGGCAGGCAGTTCACGATGTTGGCGATGTCGCCGTCGTGGCCGTCGCTCTCGTGGTTTCCCGTGACAACCTGGTAGGCAAATCCACCGCCCAGCTTTCCGGTGACCATGTCACAGAAGTCCTGCTCGCGCCCTGCCTCGTAGGAGAAGTCGCCCAGGGCCAGGTTTAGCTCAGGACGAAGGCCGCGAATCGTGTCCAGAACGTCCCATGCCCCCGTGCTCAGCCCGATATCGCCCTGGGCCGTGAAGTGGACAGACCCTGGCTCGGGGGAGGCGGAGGGCTCAGCCGGGGAAGGCCGCGTGGGGGAGGACGTCCCTGGCGGGGAGGGAACCGCCGGGCTGGAAGGCTCTGGCGTTGCCGGCGGCCGGGACGTGCCGGGTGAAACCGGCGCCCCGGACGACGGCGGGGGCGCGGGCGGGCCCGGCTGGCATCCGGTGAGCAGCAGCGCCAGCCCGAGAACGGCGGCCCGTATCAGGCCAGCCCATCCACGCTGTTTCGACGGTCCGGTCATGGTCCCTCACATCACGGAACTGAGCCTGTTGCCGCTGCAGGCTGGGGAACAGGAAGTACTGCTAGGCCTCAGGGTAGTGCCCGCAGTACCGCCGTGCCAGACACCGGTCCCGGCCCGGATGGCAGTGACAGGCTTCGTAATGAATATGACAAATTCTGTCACTGCACGTACGCTCGCAGCCGGACCTCTCGCACCCAACGCTAAGGAGCCCCACATTGAAGATCGCAAAAATCCTGGCTGCGGCCGCGGCCGGTGCGGCGCTGCTGGCTCCCGTTCTGTGCGCCCTGCCGGCCCAGGCCACCACGGCCCAAGGCGTGCCCGTCAAGGAAGTGCCGGCGCCCCATGATGGCGGCACCTTCAGCAGGGATATAGCCGGTGGCGGTACCACCACAGTTTCAGCCGCCCCCTTCGCGGCGCAAGTTTCCTTCGACGCCGCAGGCACCAATGTGCAGTGCACCGGCAGTCTGATCGCTGCCAGTTGGGTCATCACGGCCAAGCACTGCAACTCCACGAGCCTGAGGTCGGTCCGGCTGGGTACCAGCTACCTCGGAGCCGGGGGTGCGGTCCGTAAGGTCGCCGGGCGCTACCCCGCACCTGCCGGCGATGTCCTGCTGCTGAAGCTGGCCACGCCGTACTACGGCTCCTACGTGGGCCTGTCCGGTTCCTTTCCCGCCACCGGAACCACCGCCAGAGTGTATGGCTGGGGGTATCAGTCCAAGGGATCCGGTGCCATGTCCTACTACCTCAAGGCGGCGGACGTCTCGGTGGTGTGGCAGGGTGTGGACAACTATGGCGGCCCGTCTGTCCGGACGAGGTCGGAAAGCGGCCACACGCTCGACGGCGACTCCGGCGGCCCGCTGGTCGTGAACGGCAAGCTTGCAGGCGTCCTGTCCACATCGGACATCCTGCCGGCCCCGAACCCTTCGAGTTACACCGGCTACTACAACGACCACGCCTCCGTGGTGCGCAACCTCGCCTGGATCACCAGCGTCTCGGGGGTCCGGGGCTCCTAGCGGGTTACATTCCGGGCAGGTCGAGGGTCTCGTACACCTGGATGCTGGCGCCGGGCATCATGAGGTGCGGGTGCCCCTCGAGCAGGGCCAGGGCGCCGTCCATGTCCTCGGCCTGCAGAATGCCGTAGCCACCCACGCTGGTGTTCGTGTCCGAGGTGCCCGACTGGCTGACCTCCTTGCCTGCGCCCAGGGGTTGGCCCATGTCCACGATGCCGCTGCCGGCCCGGGATGCCCACTCCATCCACGCCTTCATGCCTTCCTGGGCGGCCTCGGGGGAACTCTCCGCCATCTGGGATTGTGCCGACTGCGGTGCGTTGTAAAGAACTACAAACTTCTTCATTGCCGGTCCTGTCTCTGGGGTAGTGGCAGCCACAGGTTGATCCTAGGGGGATTCGGCCGGCGGCGATACAGTTCAAGGGCCACCGTTCACGGAAAATTCGCCCGTCCGCAAGAGGTGCATTTCGCTGTGGGAAAACCTGGCCGTGAGGACCTGAAAAAGCAAAGTTGAGCGTAGTAGACTCAACTCATCTAAACCGTCTTCGAAAGGAGCTCTCTTTGGACGTCAAATTCACCACCAAGAGCCAGGAGGCTCTTTCGGCTGCCGCCATGAATGCCTCCACGGCAGGGAACCCGCAGGTGGAACCCGCACACCTGCTCAAGGCGCTGATGGATCAGCGGGAGGGTGTCGCCGTCGCGCTCCTCCGCGCCACCGGAGCCGATCCGGACGCCGTCAGCGTGCAGTCCAGTACCGCCATCAAGGCCCTGCCCGCCACGTCGGGAAGCTCGGTCCAGCAGGCCCAGCTGTCCCGGCCTTCCCTGCAGGCGATCCAGAACGCCCAGAACGAGGCCGACAAGCTGGGTGATTCCTTCGTCTCCACCGAGCACCTGCTGCTGGGTCTTTCGGCCGGAAGCGACGGCGTGGGCAGGCTGCTGCGCGACGCCGGCGCGTCCCATGAGGCGCTGGCGGCCGCCCTGCCAGGTGTCCGCGGCGACCGCAAGGTCAGCTCGCCCGACCCCGAGAACACCTTCCAGGCCCTGGAAAAATTCGGCACTGACCTCACCGCCGTGGCGCGTTCCGGGAAGCTCGATCCGGTCATCGGCCGTGACAGCGAAATCCGCCGCGTGGTGCAGGTGCTCAGCCGCCGGACCAAGAACAACCCCGTGCTGATCGGCGAACCGGGCGTCGGCAAGACCGCCGTCGTCGAGGGCCTGGCCCAGCGGATGGTCGCGGGCGACGTGCCGGAGAGCCTTCGGGGCAAGACCCTGATCTCCCTGGACCTGGCCTCCATGGTGGCCGGCGCCAAGTACCGCGGCGAGTTTGAGGAGCGGCTCAAGGCCGTCCTTGAGGAGATCAAGAACTCCGACGGCCGGATCGTGACGTTCATCGATGAGCTGCACACCGTGGTGGGTGCCGGTGCCAGCGGCGAAAGCGCCATGGACGCCGGTAACATGCTCAAGCCCATGCTGGCCCGCGGTGAGCTGCGGCTGATCGGCGCCACCACGCTCGACGAATACCGCGAGAACATCGAGAAGGACCCTGCCCTGGAGCGGCGCTTCCAGCAGGTGTACGTCGGGGAGCCCAGCGTGGACGACACCATCGGCATCCTCCGCGGACTGAAGGAGCGGTACGAGGCCCACCACAAGGTTGCCATCGCCGACTCCGCGCTGGTGGCTGCCGCGACGCTCTCCAACCGCTACATTTCCGGCCGGCAGCTGCCGGACAAGGCGATCGACCTCGTGGACGAGGCCGCCTCCCGGCTGCGCATGGAGATCGACTCCGCCCCGGAGGAGATCGACCAGCTGCGGCGCGCCGTCGACCGGCTCACGATGGAGGAACTCGCCCTGCAGGGCGAGACCGACGCTGCGTCCGTGGAGCGGCTTGCTGCCCTGCGGGCCGACATGGCGGACAAGAAGGAGCAACTGGCCGGCCTCAACGCCCGTTGGGAAGCCGAGAAGGCCGGCCTGAACCGCGTGGGCGACCTGAAGGCAAAGCTGGATGAGCTGCGGTCCACGGCGGACAAGGCACAGCGCGAGGGTGACCTGGAGACGGCGTCCAGGATCCTTTACGGCGAAATTCCGGCCCTGGAGCGCGAGCTGAGCGACGCCGCCGAGGCCGAGGCCGCCGTCGCGGACAAGTCCGCCCTGATGGTGGCGGAAGAGGTCACCGCCACCGACATCGCCGAGGTCATCGCCGCGTGGACCGGCATTCCGGCCGGCCGCATGCTGCAGGGCGAAAGTCAGAAGCTGCTGCACATGGAGGAGGAGCTCGGCAGGCGGCTGATCGGCCAGTCCAAGGCCGTTACCGCCGTATCCGACGCCGTGCGCCGCGCCCGGGCCGGCATCAGCGACCCCAACAGGCCCACCGGTTCCTTCCTGTTCCTGGGTCCTACCGGCGTCGGCAAAACCGAGCTCGCCAAGGCGCTCGCGGACTTCCTGTTCGACGACGAACGCGCCATGGTGCGGATCGACATGTCCGAGTACAGCGAGAAGCACTCCGTGGCGCGCCTCGTCGGTGCGCCTCCCGGCTACGTCGGCTACGAGGAGGGCGGCCAGCTCACCGAGGCCGTCCGACGCCGGCCGTACTCGGTGGTGCTGCTGGACGAGGTGGAAAAGGCCCATCCCGAGGTGTTCGACATCCTGCTGCAGGTGCTCGACGACGGCCGCCTCACCGACGGCCAGGGCCGCACGGTGGACTTCCGCAACGTGATCCTGGTGCTCACCTCAAACCTGGGCAGCCAGTTCCTCGTGGACCCGACGCTCGATGCGAACGCCAAGCGCAACGCGGTGATGGCCACGGTGAACGCCTCCTTCAAGCCGGAGTTCCTGAACCGGCTGGACGAGGTGGTGCTGTTCGATCCGCTGTCCGTCGATGAACTGGCCCGGATCGTCGAGCTGCAGGTGGCGGAGCTGGCCAAGCGTCTGCATGAGCGGCGGCTCGCGCTGGAGGTCACCGAAGGTGCCCGCTCCTGGCTGGCGATGTCCGGCTTCGATGCTGCGTACGGTGCCCGGCCGCTGCGCCGCCTCGTGCAGCGCGAAATCGGCGACCGGCTGGCGAAAGCCATCCTGGCCGGTGAAATCTCCGACGGCGACACCGTGCTGGTGGACACCGCCGCGGACCTCGGGGAACTCACCGTGGAGGGCCTGGAGGCACTCTCAGGTCCCGACGGCGGCCCTCCTCTGGGCAGCGGACTCACCGTCCGCCGCCGGGACTAGCGGGACGGGAGCAGGC
This sequence comes from Arthrobacter sp. NPDC056691, assembly GCF_042791415.1. Lineage (NCBI taxonomy): Bacteria > Bacillati > Actinomycetota > Actinomycetes > Micrococcales > Micrococcaceae > Arthrobacter > Arthrobacter sp. NPDC056691. The sequence continues at coordinate 28,195 of NZ_JBHTXX010000032.1, read as the reverse complement.
TTGCCTTGATGATGTTGCCGGATGCGGTGACGTAGCAGTCCACGCGGCGGTCGCCCTTGCCCCAGCTGGCCGTGCTCGGGTAAGCGAGCCGGTAGTTCAGGTTGTAGGCGTTGGACTTCTCTGTCAGGGCCGCCGTCTGGCACGTCTCCCTGGCCCTGGTCTTCAGGGCGTCACGGCCCGGGTACCCGTCACTGCCGGCGTAGTGGGTGACCGCCACCAGTTGGGCGGAATGGTCGGTGGTGCACGCAACGATCGTGGACTTTGATGCCTCGGGGTCGAAGTCCCTGAAGCAGTCGCCCACCCGGAAGTCCAGCGGACCCACGCTGGCCAACGGCAGGCTGGGGCGGGGAGACGCGGCCGGCGGGGCGGGGGAGGGCTCCGCCGCTGCCGCTTCGGGCCGGTTGGCCGCCTGCATGGTGGCAGTGGCGAGGAGTGACGTCAGGAGCCATACGAGCAGGCCGCCGGCCACCAGCAGCGCAGCCACAAAGCCCGCTTTGAGCAGGGTTTGCCGGACCTCGGGCCGGGCGAGCCGGGAGCGGATCGACCCGGTGAGGCTTTTGGGCCGGGCCGCACTGGCTTGGGCTTCGGCTCGGCCTTGTGCCGGTTCGGGGGATTTGGGTTCTGCCGGTCCGCGTGTACCCGGACCGGGCTGCACGGTGATACCGCGGGCCGGCCCGCGTTCCCCGTCGTGACTGGGATCGTTGTCATTCATATGGGGCGGCACCCCTTCCAGGCGGTCGCTCGGCGTCGGGCATCCGGCAAATATTGCGTTTCCGCGGTGTGGCCCGTGCGGCCGGTAACCGGATTCCCCCGCTCGCTTAATTTCAGTCGTTCAGGAGACTCTATCGAACAAAAAAACTGCGCGAGCCCCGGATTGCCGCGGAGAAGCGGGCTGCGGCGGCCTCCGGCGGCCCGCGTGGCAAGCAGATGCCGCCGAAAGCATGTAATCTAGGGATACGACAAATTGACCAAACATTCCGGGGCCTCACCGATCGCCAAAGGTGACCACCTCCGGTCCAAGTACAAAAGGGGGTCACGCCATGGGGCGCGGCCGTCAAAAGGCAAAAGCTACCAAGCAGGCTCGGGACATCAAGTATTACTCCCCGAACACCGATTATTCGGCCCTACAGCGTGAGCTCACGGGTCCGGGAAGTCGTGCCACGAGCCATTTCGCGAATGAACCGGTCGAGCCGGACTATTCAGCCTACGTGGATAAGTACGCGGACGATTTGGATGAAGACGACGACGAGGTAGACAGCCGTCGTATCGGTTAGTCGTTCCCGCTGAACTGCCGCCAGGCAGTTTGCTGCACGGCGCCGTCGTACACCTCCTGGGTATTTCCCGCATTCGGGTTGCCCGCTCCAAGGTGTCGCAAAAATTATCAGGCCCGTTGGGCACGCCAGTCTTTGGCGTGCCCAACGGGCCTTTTGCGTTCTTCATGCAGCCGTGCCCTCAAGGACTTAGGCTGGAGGAAACTCAGCCAACGAAAGGTACGGACGCATGGTTCAGCGCAGCGGGTACATCCTCGGAGAGCTCTGTTGGGCGGACGTCCAGACGCCGGATGTGGCTGCCGCCAAGGCGTTCTACGCCGCTGTTTTCGGGTGGCGCTACGAAGACCTGCCGACTCCGGACGGCCGCAGCTACGCCAAGGCCTTCCTGGATGACGACCTCGTGGCCACGGTGGCACCGCAGCCGCAGCAGGGCGAAACAAAGCGGCCCGCGCAGTGGAACGTCTACTTCGCCACGGATGATGCCCGGTCCACCGCGGAGGAAACCGCCCCCGCCGGCGGCACGGTGCAGTTCGGACCGGAGGACATCGGGGACACCGGCACCATGGTGTTTGTGGAGCCGCCGGGCGGCGGCGCCACCGGTGTATGGCAGGCCGGTACCCACCCGGGCAGCGGGCGGCACAACGAGCCAGGGGCGTTCGCCTGGGCGGAACTGATCACGCCCGAGCCGCAGGCCGCCGTCGGATTCTTCCAGCAGCTGTTCGGGCACGAGGTGACCGAATACCCGCAGGACGACGGCGGAACCTACACCACGCTGATGGTGAACGGCGCGGAGGTGGCTGGCATCGCCCCTGCCCTGGAAGAGGACGGGGACGACGATGACGGCGAGCCCGGCAGCCGCGGCTGGCAGGTCTACTTCGGCGTCTCCAGCGTCAAGGAAGCGGTGCTGTCGGCCGTCTCTGCCGGAGCCGAGGTGCTGGTGGAGCCGGAATTCGACGACGACGGCGGCACCATCGCCACCCTGAAGGACCCGCAGGGCGGCGTATTCAGCGTCCTGGAGGTTTAACAGCAGCACTATTAAACGCCGAATGCTCCGTAACTGCCCTTATGAGGGTTCTAAACGGCAGTTACGGAGCACTCGATGGGATAGTTACGCGTAGGCGTTGACCAGCTGGACTGCGCCGCCGTCCACGCCCTTGGCGCCCTGGACGTAGTCCGGGCCGGTCTTGACCACATCATCGGAATCGGCGCTGACGGAGCCCATGATCCAGGACGGCAGGCCGCGCTCGTTCAGGCGGGCCACGGCAGCGTCTGCGGCTTCGGCGGAAACCACTGCCACCATGCCGACGCCGAGGTTCAGCGTGCGCTCCAGGTCGGGCAGCGGCACGCGGCCCAGTTCGGAGACCAGCTTGAAGATGGCGGGCAGCTCCCAGGTGGAGCGGTCAACGGTGGCCACGAGGCCCTGCGGGAGGACGCGGGCCAGGTTGGCGGCGAGCCCGCCGCCGGTGACGTGGCTGAAACCGTGCACGGCCTTGTCCGCCGTGACAGGGAAGGCCCGCGCCAGGTCCAGGCAGTCGGCGGCGTAGACGCGGGTGGGTTCCAGGAGTTCCTCGCCCAGCGTGCGGCCGAGTTCGGAGACCTGGCGGTCCAGGGCCCAGCCGGCGTGGTTGATGACGCGGCGGACCAGCGAGTAGCCGTTGGAGTGCAGGCCGGAGGAGGCCATGCCGATCACTACGTCGCCGGCGCGGACGCGGTCCGGTCCGAGCAGCGCGTCAGCTTCCACAACGCCGGTGGCGGCACCGGCGACGTCGTACTCGTGCTCGCCCAGCAGGCCGGGGTGCTCGGCGGTTTCGCCGCCCACCAGCGCGGTGCCGGCCACGGAGCAGGCGGCAGCGATGCCGCGGACGATGTCCGCGATGCGCTCCGGCACAACCTTGCCGCAGGCGATGTAGTCGGTCATGTACAGCGGCTCTGCGCCCACCACCACGATGTCGTCAACCACCATGCCCACAAGGTCGTAGCCGATGGTGTCGTGGATGTCCATGGCCTGCGCGATGGCCACCTTGGTGCCCACGCCGTCGGTGGAGGTGGCGAGCAGGGGCTTCTTGAAGGTCAGGAGCCTGGACACGTCATACAGGCCTGCGAAACCGCCGACGCCGCCGATCACCGACGTGTTGTGGGTCGCCTTGACGGCGTCCTTCATGAGTTCGACGGCGCGGTCGCCGGCCTCGACGTCCACACCGGCGGCCGCATAGGTGATGCCGGTGTTGTTCTGGGCAGCATTCATGTCAGCAGTGGAGGAAGCGGAAGTCATCAGGACTCTTTCTTGTCAGCGCCGACGGTCGCAGCGTCGTGGTGGAGATCGGGCACGCGGTCGGCGTCGGTGAGAAGGTTCTCGAGCTCGGAATCCGGCCCCGGGTCACAGCCCGTGGCACCCGGCTTTTCCGCGGGATCCTCGGTCACCGGGATGCTGTCCGGGTTGCCGGGGGTGGCAGCAGCCGGGGCGATGGCGGCTTCAGCGGCGGCGTCCGCTGCCGAGCCGGCGGCGGCGGGGGCGGCGCCGGACACGGCGGGCAGTCCGCCCAGGTCCGTGCGCTCCAGCAGGTTCTTGCCGAGCTTGTCCGCGCCGGGGAGTTCGATGGGGTATTTGCCGGTAAAGCAGGCAGTGCAGAGCCGTTCGCGCGGCTGCCGGGTGGCGTTGATCATGCCGTCTTCGGAAATGTAGGCCAGCGAGTCGGCGCCGATGGCCTGGGAGATTTCCTCGATGGTGGCGCCGTTGGCGATCAGCTCCGCGCGGGAGGCGAAGTCGATGCCGTAGAAGCAGGGCCACTGCACGGGCGGGGAGGAGATCTTCACGTGCACGGATGCGGCGCCGGCTTCGCGGAGCATCCGGACGATGGCGCGCTGGGTGTTGCCGCGGACGATCGAGTCGTCCACCACTACAACGCGCTTGCCGCGGATCACGGACTCGAGGGCGTTGAGCTTGAGCCGGATGCCCAGCTGGCGCAGCGTCTGTGAGGGCTGGATGAACGTGCGGCCCACGTACGAGTTCTTGACGAAGCCGTGCGCGAAGGGGATGCCGGATTCCTCGGCGTAGCCCACCGCCGCGGGGGTGCCGGACTCGGGGACGGGAATGACGATGTCCGCTTCCTGGGTGTTTTCGCGGGCCAGCTGGCGGCCCATCTCCACGCGGGATTCGTACACGGACCGCCCGGCGATCGCGGCGTCGGGGCGCGCGAGGTAGACGTATTCGAAAACGCAGCCAGCCGGCGTCGGGTCCGCGAAGCGCTGGGACCGCACGCCCTGCTCGTCGATGGCGATGAACTCGCCGGGCTCGATCTCCCGGATGAAGCTCGCGCCGACGGTGGCGAGGGCGGACTGCTCGGAGGCCACCACCCAGCCGCGTTCCAGCCTGCCCAGGCAGAGCGGGCGGATGCCGAAGGTGTCGCGGGCTGCGTAGAGCGTGCCCTCGTCCATGAACACGAAGCAGAAGCCGCCGCGGATCTTGGGAAGGAGTTCGACGGCGGTCTCCTCGAGGGTCTTGCCCTCTTCGCCTTCCAGCAGTGCTGTCACCAGGGCGGTGTCCGAGGTGTTGCCCTGCTTCATTTCGCCGCTGAGCTGGCCGCCGTTGCGCTCCTGGATCATGGCGTTCAGTTCGGCCGTGTTGGTGAGGTTGCCGTTGTGCGCCAGGGCCACCGTGCCGGTGGCGGTGGCGCCGAGCGTGGGCTGCGCGTTTGCCCAGTGGCTGGCGCCGGTGGTGGAGTAGCGGCAGTGGCCGACGGCCAGGTGCCCGGTCAGGGTGTTAAGCGTGGTCTCGTCGAAGACCTGGGACACGAGGCCCATGTCCTTGTAGACGTTGATCCGCTTGCCGTCGCTGGTGGCTATACCAGCCGACTCCTGACCGCGGTGCTGCAGCGCGTACAGCCCGTAGTAGGTAAGTTTTGCTACTTCTTCACCTGGTGCCCAGACGCCGAAGACGCCGCAAGCGTCCATCGGGCCTTTTTCGCCAGGGAGAAGATCATGAGAAAGTTTTCCATCGCCGCGTGCCACTGGTCGATTATCTCACGTCATGGGGTAGGGAATTTCCGGCCGCCGGATTATGACCGCGGGCCGGGCCCGCCGCCGTCGTCCGTGGTCCGCTCCGGAGCAGTGCCGGATTCGGTGCCCGGGGCGGGATGTTCCGTGCCGGGGGCGGGATGTTCCGCTTCGGGCACTGCTTCGACGACGCCGCGGCGGGCGCGCCGCACGCTGGCCCGGTCCAGCACCAGGGCGGCAATTGCGCCGAGAATCACACCGGCCGCGGCGCACGGCACCATGAAGAAGCCGTACACGGCGCCTCGGTCGTAGCTCGCATCGCCGGGCAGCGCGTACGCAATGACCGCCGCCGCGGCGAAGCCCACCAGCCCGCCCAGGATCAGGAAAGGAACATACTTGGGGGCGCGCCGGACGGTGATCTCGCGCCGTTCAGGAATTTCGCGCTGTTCGGGGGTGGGCTGGTCGGAAGACATGCCATCTAGCCTACTGTCATCCCGGCCGCCGGCCCGCCCCGGCGGCTTCAGGCCAACACCGTTCAGGCCTGCACCAGCCGCTGCCGCTGTTCACCCAGGAGGTTCCCGCCGGACATCCGCATGACGTCCCCGGCCTGCAGGTACGGGAAGCGGCCGGACAGTGCCACGCCTTCCGGGGTGCCGGTGGTGATGAGGTCCCCGGGTTCCAGGACCATGTACTGCGACAGCCGGCGGACCAGTTCGGCGGGCCCGAACACCATGTCCGCCGTCGAGCTGTCCTGGCGGACCTCGTCGTTGACCCAGGAAGACAGACGGATATCGTCGGGCTGAACTGCTGCGGCGGGCACCAGCCACGGCCCCACCGGGTTGAAGGTGGGGCAGGACTTGCCCAGCGACCACTGCGGCCCGGAGTGCTCCAGCTGGTACTCGCGCTCGGAGACATCGTTGGACAGGACGTAACCCGCGATGCACTCTGCGGCTTCGGCATCGGACGACAGGTAGCTGGCACGCCGGCCGATGACCACGCCCAGCTCCACCTCCCAGTCCACCCGCTGCGCCCCGGGCGGGATGACGACGTCGTCGTCGGGGCCCACCACGGTGTTGGGGTGCTTGAAGAAGATGATGGGCCGCTCCGGCACGGGCAGACCGGATTCCGCGGCGTGCGCGGCGTAGTTCAGCCCCACGCCGATCACGGCGCCGGGCCTGGCGATCGGCGCGCCGATCCGTTTGCCGTCGACGCTCACCCGGGGAAGCCCGCTCAGGTCCAGGTCCGGCAGCTGGCCGGCCCAGGCCTGCAGGAAGTTCCCGTCAATGTCCTGGGTGACCGGCCGCAGGTCGTAGGCCTGGCCCTCGTCGTCGATGATTACCGGGACCTCGTTGCCCGCGGGGCCAATGCGCATCAGCCGCATTCTGTCTCCTTTCAGCTGCCGCGGTAGGTGGAGTAGGCGAACGGGCTCAGCAGCAGCGGCACATGGTAGTGCTCGGTGCCGGTGACCTCGAAGACCAGGTCCACCTCCGGGAAGAACGTCGTGCCGCCCTGCCGGGCGTAGTAGTCGCCGATGGCGAAGTTGAGCCGGTAGTTCCCGGGCGCCAGGACCTCCGGTCCCAGGTCCTTCGCGCGGCCGTCCGAATCGGTGGTGCCGCTGCCCAGCTTTGTCCAGCTGCCGCCGTCGTTCGCGTAAAGCACGACGGCGATACCCGCCGCCGGGCGTCCGGCGCCGGTGTCCAGGACGTGGGTTGTCACATGGGAAACGCTCATTCGCTGATCACTCCCTCCAGGCGGAGCAGCGCGATTTCCCGCAGCTGCTGCGCGACGATAGCGTCTTCCTGCGCCGGGGTGTTGGCCAGGCGCCCGTTCAGCGCTGCCAGGATTTCGGGGGCGGTGCGTCCGGCGGCGCGGATCAGGAAGACCCGGCCGAATTTTTCCTCGTACGCGCGGTTGCCGCGGGCCAGGGCGTCGGCCACCCCGGTGTCGGCAGGGTCCACGCCTGCCTGCTCTGACCTGGACATGGCGGCCTCGGCGGTCTGCGCGGCGGGGCGTTCGCCGATCCTCGGATGGTGTGCCATGGCGCCTTCCACCTCATCCGGAGTGAAGGGCGCCGCGGCGGCACGGGCTCCGTCGAAGAGCTCCTGGCGGGAGGCGAACGGGCGCGCAGCGGCGATCTGGTCCACCCAGCGCGGGACGTCGATGCACGGACGCAGGACTGCGTTCGCAGCGTCCCTGTCCGCGGCATTGAATTCGGCAAGCTTCACGTTGTGATCCTCAGGCAGATGCTGGCATCCATGGTGACGGCTATGCGGAGGGCCGGATACTCTCCCGGCGATCGCCACCCCCATCCGGGAGGGCGAGTTCCGCATCATGGAACTGTTATTTCAGCATACGTAATAGTGAAGCCGAGCAGGTCCGCCGGTGTCAAGAGACTACAGCAGGGGGTGAGCTTGGCCGGATAGTATCGGCGTCGGGGGGACTTGACGCTGGGTCGGAGTCCCGCATGGGGTTAGGGGACGGATGAAAGGCACCAGCGCTCGGACGCTCCCGGAGCAGGACGATGACCGGCAGGCCGCGCTCCAGGCGTACGGGCTGCTGGGCGACAGAGAAGTCAGCGCCCTCCCACCCGTCGGCGGCCCCTCCCGCCAGGGCACCGCCCGCACCGACGCTGTCCGCAGCGCCCTGGACAACCTCGTTGATCTGGCGGCCAAGCTGTGCCACGTGCCCTTCAGTGTGGTGAATGTGATTACCGCGGACCAGCAGCGCCAGATCGCGGCGTCGGGCGTCGAACCGGGCATCTGTTCCCGTGAAGACTCGATGTGCGCCCGCGTCTTCCTGACCCGGGAAACCACCGTCGTCAGCGACGCGTCCACGGACCCGCGCTTCGCGAACAATCCGTTTGTGACCGGCGAGATCGCGCGCGTCCGTTTTTACGCCTCGGTGCCGCTGGAAACCGCCTCGGGCTTCGTGTTGGGCTCGCTGTGCGTTTTCTCCGATGCGCCCGCAAACCCCGGGCCGGAGCAGATCCACATGCTGGAGCTCCTCGCCCAGCAGACCGTGGAGCTGCTCGAACTCCAGCACAGGACGCTGCAGCTGAACGTGGCGCTGGATGAAGTGCGGCGGAGCAACGCCAAACTGGGCGAGTTCGCGGGCCGCGTCAGCCACGACCTGCGCATTCCGCTGACCACGATCCTTGGCTATGTGGAACTGAGCGAGGACGATCCGGACATGCCGCCGGAGCATCCGGCCGCCGAGTACGTCCAGCTCATCGGCGCCAGCGGGCGGCGCATGCTGGCCATGCTCGAGGATGTTCTGGACTATTCGAAGGTGGGCGGTGCCCTCCATCCGCAGCCCGTCTCTTTGCGCGGGGCCGCCGCGGACGTCGCGCGGGACCTTGGCATCCCGTTCGGAGCCGGAGCCACGCTGGACTCCGACGACGCGCAGCTGCACGCCGATCCGCTCCAGCTGCGCGCACTGCTGCAGAATCTGCTCGCCAACTCGCTGAACTACCGCAGCCCGGAACGTCCCCTGGAAATCAGGATCACGGCGGTCTCCAACTACCACGGGACCGCGGTCCTGGTTGCGGACAACGGCAAGGGAATCAGGCCGGAGGACAGGCAGCGCGTGCTGGAGCCGCTGGTCCGCCTGCACCGGGACGGGGACGGCCCGGGATCCGGGCTTGGCCTGGCCACCTGCAGGCGGATCGCGCAGGCACACGGGGGTGACCTGACGCTGACGGAGAGCCTCGGCGGCGGAACCACCGTGGTGCTGACGTTCCCCGCCGCCCCGTGAGCGGCGCCGTGGGCCGCCGCGGCAGGGCCGCCGCAATGGTGCTGGTGCTCCTGCTCGTCCTGTTGCCGGCAGCCCTGTTGCCGGCAGGCGTGGCTGAGGCCAGTCCAGCGCCGGCGGGCACTGCAGACACTGCCGGCGCTGCGGAGGGGCCGCTTTTCGGCGCCGCCCTGGAATGGGGCAAGGACAGCGCCGCCGGTTTCGCGGAACGTCTGGGCGCCACGCCGGCCATCTTCGGCCACGACATCGCCTTCCCGCTGCAGGAATCCGAGACGGTCCACATCCGCGAATTCTTCCGGCAAAGCGACTCGCAAGGAGCCCATGCCCTGCTGACGGTCAAGCCCTCGCGGTCCCTGGACCAGGTGTCCGCGGGGGACGCAGCAGCTTTTGCCCGGACGGTGGAACAGCTCAGCACCGGCTTCCGGGGCAAGTTGTACATCAGGTTCGCGCCGGACATGAACACCAGCTGGGTCCCCTGGGGCCAGCAGCCGGAGGCCTACCGGAACGCATTCCGGGCCGTGGCCACAGCCTTCAAAACCCAGGACGACGCGGGCACCGTCATGGTGTGGCAGCCCTTTCTGGGCCGCGACTACCCCTTCGCGCGGAACCGTAACGCCCCGGCCCCGGGGTCGGACGGTTTCAAGCTGCTCGACACGAACGGCGACGGGCGCTGGGACAGCAGCGACGACGCCTACTCCCCGTACTACCCCGGTGACGACGCCGTGGAGTGGTCCGGCCTGGACGCCTACCATGACGACACCGGCGGGGCCTCCGCCGTCAACACACTTCCGGCGGACGGCGAACTGGCCGGCATGCTGACCGGCACCGATGGCCGTGGCGGCTACGGCGACTTCTATGCGGACTACGTGCAGGGACGCAGCAAGCCGCTGATGCTGCAGACGGCCGCATTCTTCAGCTCCACCACGGGCGGCCCGGCAGAGCCGGAGATCAAGCTGGCATGGTGGAACCAGGTGCTCGGTGTCGCCTCGTCTGCACGGTTCGGGAACATTGGCGCCGTGGTCTGGGACGAACGGACCAGCACCCGGGACACCGGGGTGGCAGCGATCGACTGGCGGCTGACGGGACAACCCGGCGTTGCCACGGCCGCCGGCGCGCGGCTGGCGGAATCGGCCGTGGTCACCGGGCCGGTGGCGGCCAGCGGCGGGCTGGCCGCCGACGAATCAACGGGTGTAGGCAAGGTCCTGGGCGGAATCGGTGCGTGGACGACGGCGGGTGTCCTGGCCGCCGTCGTCGGCTTGCTTTGGCTGCTTCCGCGCTTTCTTCCCCGGGCGTCCGGCTGGGCCTACGGCGACCCCTCCTCGCGTGATTCCCGCGTGGACTTACTGCGCGGCCTCGCCATCGTGTTTGTGGTGGTGAACCACGTGGGCATGACATCGCTCTTCCAGCTGGTCACGCAGGAAGCAGTGGGCTTTGTGTCCGGCGCGGAGCTCTTCGTGCTTTTTTCAGGACTGGTCCTGGGCATGGTGTTCGGTCCCCGGGTCAAGGACAACTTCGGTGACGTGGTGGACCACACCACCAAACGCGCCGGGAAGCTGTATGCCACCGCGCTCGTCGTGCTGGTCGGGGTATTCCTGATCTCGCTGGTGCCCGCCATCAACGCAGACACCCTGACGTCCTTCGTGGACCAGGGTACGGGGGCGGCCGGACGCGTAGGAGCCGGCCGCTCCTACGACCTGTACGCCGGAATGGATTCGCTGCTGCACTTCCCGGTGGCGCCGGAGGTCATTCCGGGCATCCTGCTGCTGCAGTTCGGCCCCTGGCAGTTCAACGTCATGGGCCTGTATGTGATCCTGCTCCTGGCCAGCCCGCTGGTCCTCTGGGCCCTGTCGCGCGGAAAGGTGGTGTGGGTGCTGGCCGCCACCACGGCCCTGTATGCGGCCGGGGCCATGTTCCGGATCCGGCTCCTGCCGTCCGAGTTCGAGGATTCGTTCCCGCTGCTGGTGTGGCAGGTGCTGTTCATTGTCGGCATGGTGGCGGGCTACCACCGGCGCCGGATCATCGCCTGGCTGGCCGCCCATTCGTGGGTGGTGGTGGCGTGCACCGTGCTGGCCGCGGGCCTCGCGTTCCTGGCCTGGGGCAATCCGTACCTGGCCAACAGCTTCGACGTCCGCGTGGCCATCCTGCCGGACACAGGCTACCGGGCACTCTACGATGCCTACTTCGGCCGGACCTACCTCGGCGTGGGCCGGCTGCTGAACGTCCTGGTGCTGGTGGTGGCCGCCTACGCGCTGCTGACGGCGTACTGGAAGCCGGTCCACCGGGCCCTGGGCTGGTTCCTGGTCCCGCTGGGCCGGGCCACGCTGTACGTCTTCATCATCCACGTGGCCCTGATCGCCGTCATCGCCAACATCCCGGCCCTGCAGGAGGGCCGGGTACTGTTCAACACCGCCGCCTACGCGGTGATCCTGGCGCTGCTCTGGATCATGGTCAGGACCCGTTTCCTGTTCCGCATCATCCCCACCTGACTAGCCGCGATTGTCAGGAGCCGGTGGAGTCCCTGGACAGGATCCAGGTGTTCGTCCCGTCCTGCCGGGTGAATGTCACGGTGGTGACCAGCGCGCGGATCAGAGCCAGCCCGCGTCCCGACTCGGCATCCTCGCCGGGCATGGCGGGGTCGGCGTCGTCGATGGCCGGGCTGGCGGCGCCGAAGGCGCTGACCTCGGCCCGCAGGCTCGACCTGCGGATGCAGATGTCCACGCCCAGTTCCACGGGATCCGACGATTCCGGTTCCGCATGCTGGACCACGTTGGCGGCGGCCTCGATCACTGCGGTGGCGAAGGTCATCCGGTCCATGTCGGGAACGAACGGGGCATCCTCCCAGAGGCCGTCCAGTTGGCCGTGCACAGCATCGACGGACTCTGGCGTCGCCACACTCCGGAATTTCCGGCGGGCCAGGACCTCAGTCATTGCCGAACGCCTCGTCAGCGGTGGCGTAGGACGTCAGCACGCGGTCCATGCTGGTCAGTTCAAGGACCATCTTCACCTGCGGCTGGACGGCGGCGATGCGGAGGTCGCCGCCTGCCTGCCGGGCCGCCTTCAGGCAGCCGATGAGGGCTCCGAGCCCCGAGGAATCCATGAAGGCGGTGTCCTCCAGGTTGACCACGATCCGGCTGGATCCGGAGGCAACAACGTCGGCCACGAACTCCCTGAGCTTGGGCGCGGACACCATGTTCAGGCGTCCGGCGGCCTTGATTTCGGCGTACGAATCCTTGACCTCGCAACTAAGATCCATCCGTCTTCCTCTCTTCGATCAAAACCCTTGTACAGCACCGCCCTGACCAGGATGCTCATGACCACGAGGTCGAACACCACCCAGGCCACGTTGACCAGCGTACCGATCGGTTCGGACATCCCGGCGGCAAGCCGCGCAATGCCCACCACCGAGGAAGCTGCCAGCAGCACCGACACCACAATCTGCGGCCGGATCAGGCTCCAGCTGGGGCCGCCGGTCTGGCGGTCCTTGGGGGTGACGGCGAACCCCAGGGGACGCCCGAACCAGACGTTCCGGGCCGCCGTCGTACATGCCTTGATCCAGGTGGGAAACAGCGCAAGGCTGTACTGCTGCCCGCGCCAGGTGGGGATGCCGCGGCCGGCGATGGCAAACAGCAGCTGGTTGACCACCATGAACGGAATGAACCGGATGAAGAAGTCGGCGCTGAGGCTGGTGACCGGCAGGATCCCCAGCAGCAGGTAGACGATGGGGGCGGCAAAGTAGATCACCGCTGCGAAGCCGCTCAGGTAGGTCCACATGGTGGCGAAGTACATGAGCCGCTGGCCCAGCTTAAGGCCGCGCTGCACCAGCGGGTTTTCGCGGAGCATCACCTGGATGGTGCCCTGCGCCCAGCGCAGGCGCTGCGTCAGCATGGTGGCGAGGTCCTCCGGGGCGAGGCCGTAGGCGAGGACCTCGTGGTGGTAGACGCTCTTCCATCCCATGCCGTGGATGCGCATGGCGGTGGCCATGTCCTCGGTCACGGAAATGGTGGCCAGCGGCATGACGGGCTGGGCTTCGCCGGTGCGTTCCACGGAGAGTGCGTCCAGCACGGCCTGCACCGATTCGATGGCACCCAGCGGGGACCAGTCCCGGGCGGACATGCGCTGCACGGCGTCGTCGGCCACCACGGGGACGCCGGAGTCGCCCACGTGCGCCAGTTCCATGGCCGCGATTTCCTCAAGGTCTGCCTGCAGCGCGGACACATCGGCCTGGACGAGGGCCTGGACCGCCTGGTCCACCTTCCGGCGCACCCGGTAGGTAATCTCGCTCAGCGACTCGCCGTCGTCGAGCCTGCGGCGGGCTTCGGTGGTGGCAGCCTCCACCTCGTCGAGCATCTGCGCCACGAGCAGGTTGTCCGAATCGGCCGACTTCCGGGCCTTGCGGATGGCCGACTGGGACGCCGCCAGTGCGCGGCGGATACTCTTTTCCGTCTCCTTGACGTACCCCACCAGGCCCAGCTGCATAAGGGCCTCGCGGCGGAGGATGGCGTTGGAGCCGCAGAAGAAGGCCGCGTTCCAGCCGTCCTTGCCCTGCTGGATGGGCCCGTAGAACAGCGGCGCCTGGCTGCCCAGGGGATCGGAGGCCGGGACGTTGCTGAAGTACTGTGGCGTCTGCACCAGCGCAACCTTGGGGTTGGTGAAGTAGCCCAGCGTCTTGTCGAGGATGTCCGGCTCGGGGATCTGGTCGGCATCGAGGATCAGCAGGAACTCGCCCTCGGTGACCATCAGGGCGTTGTTGAGGTTGCCGGCCTTCGCGTGCCGGGGCATGTTGTTCCAGTCCTCGCTGCGCGTGACGTACCCCAGCCCGTGGTCCTCGGCGAGGCGGCGCATCTCGGGGCGGGCGCCGTCGTCGAGGATCCAGGTGCTGTGCGGATGCCGGATGCGCTTGGCGGCGAGGGCCGTGGTCATCACGAGGTCCAGCGGCTCGTTGTACGTGGTGATGAAGACGTCCACGGTGGCGTCGGCAGGAGGCGGCGGCGCAGCCTTGCGGATTTTCAGGCGCCACACGGTCATCCCGAACAGCATGACGTCGATGAGGCTGTAGGTCTCCGCGGCCACGAGCGGCACCGCGATCCACCACGCCTCCCAGTTCAGCGAGGCCAGCCAGCGCCAGGCGATGTAGTTGATCCCCAGGAGCACCGTCAGGAGCACCACTAACCGCGTCCAGAAACGGGTCACTGCGCAGCCGTTCCGGCCCGCTCGCCCCAGTGCGGTGTCCCGGCCAGGCGCCGCACCACCACCGCGGTGACATCGTCCTCCGCGGTCTCGGCCGGGGCCAGCCGGAGCAGGGCGGCGCAGGCAGCCTCTGCGGTGGGCTGCCCGTGCGTGGAACGGCGGACGGCGTCGGTGAACTCCGCGACGGAGCCAAACACGTCAAGGACGCCGTCGCTGACGACGACGAGCGAGTCACCGGCGGCAAGCTCCAGGTCCGCTTCGGTCCAGCTGGCATCGCCCCATGCCCCGACGGGCGGGCCGGCGGACGGAAGCCGCTGCGCACCGCCGTCGGCCAGCAGGTGAAGCGCAAGGCCATGGCCGGCGTCGACGTAGCTGACTTTGCCGGAACCGGCGTCCAGCCGGGCGTGGAAGAGCGTGACGAAGGACCCGGAGATGTCCAGGTCCGAGGCGATCGAGCGGCTGGCCAGGCTGAAGGCGTTGCCGAGGTCCGGCTCGTGGCGGACCGAGCGCATGACTGCCCGGGCGGTGGCCGCGATGAGGGCGGCGCCCATGCCCTTGCCCATGGCGTCGGCGAACGTCAGGTGCAGCCCGTCGGGAGTCTGGTACCAGTCATAGAAGTCGCCGCCCACGCTGCGTGAGGGGCGGAACACGCCTGCCACCTCGTAGCCGTCCAGCCGGACCTCCTCGCGGGGGAGCAGGCTTTGCTGGACCTCGGCGGCGCGGCGGAGGTCGTTCTGGGCGGCTTCGTCCGCTGCCGGGGTGCGGGAGCGGCGGAACAGCGCGTTGATCCGGGACTGGAACTCACGGGGGCTGAACGGCTTGTTGATGTAGTCATCCGCCCCGTTGTCCAGGCCGGTGAGCTTGTCCAGCTCATCCACCCTGGCGGTGAGCATGATGATGAACGCGTCCGAGAACTCACGCAGCCGTTTGCAGACCTCCAGCCCGTCCAGATCGGGAAGGTTCAGGTCCAGCGTGACCAGGTCCGCCTTCGTGTTCCGCACCGCCTCGATGCCCGGGAAACCGGCGCCGGCTTCGGTGACTTCGAAGCCCTGTTTGGCCAGTACCCGGACCAGCAGCCCCCGGATGTCCGGGTCATCCTCGATCACGACGGCGCGGCGCGGCTCAGGGGTTGAAGGCATGCCTCTATTAACTACTGTCTTTACATACTTGTCACGCCGGAGGCGCATCGTGTCCAGCCGGTTCGGGCTGCGTGAACCCCCGTGTCAACGCTCCCTCACTTTGCGTTGGGTTTCCCCCGGCGCTTCCTCACCTTTCGCCGGGTCGGCCAGGACGCGTCCTCACCTTTCGCCGGGTCGGCGAGGACGCTTCCTCACGTTTCGCCGGGTCGGGGCTGACCCTCCCGCAATCGAGTGCGGAAGGGTTTGGGGAAAGGCGGCAGGATCCGAGGAAGGGTCGGCGGATGGAGGGGTGGTTTGGGGGCCTCGATGACCCAAGAATTGTCAAAGCTCGGAGACGTAGGCTAATCAAACCGTGGCTATCCGCCGCGGTACCGCTCCGGCCGGAAGATAATCGGATATGCAGATCCTGGTGGTTGAAGACGACGAATCGGTGGCCGCCGGCGTGCTGGAGGGCCTGACCAGGGCCGGTTTCCAGGCCCGGCACGTCGCCGACGGGGCAGGGGCGCTCGCCGAGGTCCGTTCCTCCAGCCCTGATTTCGTGCTCCTCGACCTGGGGCTGCCGGACATGGACGGCACGGACGTCTGCCGGTCCATCCGCTCCCTGACCATGACACCGATCATCGTTGTCAGCGCGCGCGACGAGGAGATCGACCGTGTGCTCGCTCTGGAGCTGGGGGCGGACGATTACCTGGTGAAGCCGTTCGGCATGCGCGAGCTCATCGCGCGGATCCGGGCCGTGGCCCGCCGCACGGCAGATCCGCAGTCCGATAGCCCTCCGCCGGCCGACGGTACCCGCGTGATCGGCACGCTGAGCATCGACCAGCGCTCGCGCAGGGTGCTGGTGGACGGCACGGAAATCCACCTCACCGCCAAGGAGTTCGAGCTCCTCTACTACCTGGCCGAAGACCCGGGCGCCGTGTGCCAGCGCAGCGACATCCTGCGCGCGGTGTGGGACGGCACCTGGTACGGAACCACCAAGACCCTGGACGCGCACGTGGCGGCAATCCGGAAGAAGCTCGGCGACCCGCGCTGGATCGAGGCGGTGCGCGGCGTCGGATTCAGGCTGGACGTGCCCGGGTGAGGTGGCGGCTGATCGGCGCGTTCATGGCCATCACGCTCCTGGTGGTGCTGGTACAGGACATTCCGCTGGGCAGCTACCTCGTCCGGGTGGAACGCGACCGGCTGGCCACCTCCCTTGAACGCGACGCCTTCCTGCTCAGCGGGCGGGCACGGCAGCTGCTTGAGACAGGCGGTCCGGCGCCCGGGACCGTGGCCACGGCCGTCCGCGACTACGGCCGCGCCAGCGGGGCCCGCGTGGTGGTGGTGGACCGTGCCGGTACGGCCGTGGCAACGTCCGACGACGACCAGTCGGCTACCGGGGCCTCTTACCTTTCGCGCCCCGAAATTTCCGCCGCACTCGCCGGCCAGATCACCTCCGGGCAGCGCCACTCGGACACGCTGGGATTCGACCTGGTGTACGTCACGGTTCCGGTGCTCAGCGGCGAGAACATCACCGGCGCGGTGCGCCTGACCTACCCGGCTTCCGTGGTGGATGACCGCGTGTCCGGCCAGCTCCGGGTGATGTGGGCGGTAGCGGGCACCACCGTGCTGCTTGCGGGCCTGCTGGCCTACCTGATGGCCGGCGCCGTGACCAGGCGGATCCAACGGCTGCAGAAAGCCACGGAGCTGCTGGCGGAAGGCAATCTGGCCACCCGTACCGAGGAGGAGCAGGGTCCGCCGGAGCTGCGCACCCTGGCCCGGTCCTTCAACCAGATGGCGGACCGGCTGGAGCACCTGCTCCAGCAGCAGCGCGGATTTGCCAGCGACGCCTCCCACCAGCTGCGCACCCCGCTGACAGGACTGCGGCTGCGGCTGGAGAACGCCGTGGATGCCGTCGGCAACGATCCCGCCGGCGCGCGCGTCATGGTGGCCGACTCGCTGGAGGAGACGTACCGGCTGCAGCGGATCATCGACGGCCTGCTCGTCCTGAGCCGGGCGGACAGCCGCCATGTGGACCGGGAAGAGGTGGATCTCAGCGAGATCGCCCGGAACCGCGTGGAGCAGTGGGAGGCGCTGGCCGAGGAAAGCGGGGTGCGGACGGTGCTGGATGCGGTTCCGGAGGCCAGGGTGATGGCCATGCCCGGCGCGGCGGAACAGATCATCGACAACCTTATCGACAACGCCCTGGCCGTGGCGCCGCCGGACTCGGAGATCCGCCTGGTGGTCCGGCCGGATGGTGCCTCGGGAGGGTATGAGCTTCACGTGCTCGACGACGGTCCCGGGCTTTCCGAGGAGGACCGGCACCGCGCCTTCAACCGTTTTTGGCGCGGCCAGTCGACGTCCGAGGGCAGCGGCCTGGGATTGGCCATCGTCCAGCAGCTCGCCGAGGCCAGCGGCGCCGCGGCATCCCTCGAAGCCAGGCCCGGCACCCAGGGCGTGGACGCCCGGGTCGCATTCAAGGCCGTGCACTAGCGGGAGGGCGCCCCTGACTGCCCCGCTCGTGGACGGCAGATGCACCATAGCGGGTTTCGCCATAGTCTGGCCCAGTGGGTACAGGCACCGTGAAATCCGGCGAACAGGTTGACAGGCAAGCGCGCATTCTCGAGGCGGCGCTGGACCTGCTGTCACGCCACGGCATCTCGGGCGTGAACATGCGCGCCGTGGCCCGCGAAGCCGGGGTCGCACTCGGTCTCGTCAACTACTACTACGAGGACAAGTCGAGCCTGATCCGTGCAGCCCTGCACCGGATTGACGAACGCGACCTTGAGCTGGTGGCGCCGGACCCGGCATCGTCCCCGGACGAACAGCTTCAAAAGGCCCTCCGGCGCGTTGCGGACCCGGAACTGCTGACCACGCAGCACCTTTCCCTGCGCCTCCATCTTTGGGCGCTTGCGCAGGCCTCTGAGGATTTTGCGCTGATCAATGCCGCAGCCTTCGACCGGTATCTGGATGGGCTCGCGGCCCTGATCGGGAATGCCAAACCCGGGCTTTCCACCGCTGAATGCAAGGAGCGGGCGGCCGACATCGTCGTCGTGCAGAACGGGATGTGGCTCACGGCCCTCCTCGGCGTGGACGAGGCATCCATCCAGCGGAGCCTCGCCCGCACGGAGCAGATCGCCTTCGCCGCGTAGCGGTAACCGGCCCAGCTAAAACAACACCAAACGGGTCCTGGCAGAGCCGTACCCAAAATTTCTTGAACATCGGTTCAGTTTTAACCTTGAACACTTGTTCAATCTGCACTAATCTGCTTGTGTATGACCTACACCACACAAACGGGGTCCCGCGGAAATAACGGCGTTTCACCGGCGGCTTCCGGTTTGCGGCTCAGGGAAAACTCCACCCGCCGCAACTCACTGACCATCTCGTCAACCCCCACCGCCAGTTTCCGGACGAAGGACTATCCGCCCCCGGCAGGTGACCTGCACCAGGTAGAAGGAGATTTTGCATGACACGGACCAATTACGATTACGTCATCGTCGGCGGCGGAAGCGCGGGCTCAGTGCTCGCCAACCGCCTGAGCGACGGCGGCCAGAGCAGCGTCCTGGTCCTCGAGGCCGGACGGAGCGACTACCCTTGGGACCTTTTCATCCAGATGCCCGCCGCGCTCACCTTCCCCAGCGGCAACCCGTTCTATGACTGGCGCTACGAGTCCGATCCCGAGCCCCACATGGGCGGCCGGCGCGTGGCGCACGCCCGCGGCAAGGTCCTGGGCGGATCGAGCTCCATCAACGGGATGATCTTCCAGCGCGGAAACCCGCTCGACTACGAGCGCTGGGGCGCCGACGCGGGCATGGAATCGTGGGACTTCGCGCACTGCCTCCCGTACTTCAACCGGATGGAAAACGCGCTGGCGGCGGACCCCGACGATGAACTGCGCGGTCATTCAGGCCCGCTGGTGCTGGAGCGCGGGCCCGCCACCAACCCGCTGTTCCAGGCCTTCTTTGCCGCCGCCCAGGAAGCCGGCTACCCGCTGACCGACGACGTCAACGGCTACCGCCAGGAGGGGTTCGCCGCATTCGACCGGAACGTCCACAAGGGCCAGCGGCTCTCGGCCTCCCGCGCCTACCTGCGGCCGGAATTCGGCCGGAAAAACCTGACCGTCCTGACCCGCGCCCTCGTCACCAAGGTCAACTTCAAGGGCAGCGTGGCCACCGGCGTCACCTACCGCCGCAACGGCAAGACCCACCAGGTGAGCGCGGGTGAAGTGATCCTGGCCGGCGGCGCCATCAACACCCCGCAGCTGCTGCAGCTCTCCGGCGTGGGCAACGCAGCCCACCTGAACTCGCTGGGCATCAACTCCGTGGTGAACCTGCCCGGCGTCGGCGAAAACCTCCAGGACCACCTGGAGGTCTACATCCAGCACGCCTGCACCCAGCCGGTCTCCATGCAGCCGGCCCTGGACCTCTGGCGGTACCCGCTGATCGGGCTGCAGTGGATGCTGGGACGGAAGGGCCCCGCGGCCACCAACCACTTCGAGGGCGGCGGCTTCGTCCGCTCCAACGAGGATGTGGACTACCCCAACCTGATGTTCCACTTCCTCCCGGTGGCCGTCCGTTACGACGGCCAGAAGGCGGACGCCAAGCACGGCTACCAGGTGCACATCGGGCCCATGTACTCCGACGCCCGCGGCAGCCTCAAAATCAAGTCCACCGATCCCACGGTGCACCCGTCCATGCTGTTCAACTACCTCTCCACCGACCAGGACCGCCGCGAGTGGGTCGAGGCGATCCACGTCGCCCGCGACATCCTCGGCCAGTCCGCCATGGGCCCCTTCAGCGGCGGCGAACTGTCGCCCGGCCGCGCCGTTCAGACAGACGCGGAGATCCTCGACTGGGTGGCCCGCGACGCCGAGACGGCACTGCACCCGTCCTGCACCGCGAAGATGGGCCCGGACTCCGATCCCATGGCCGTGGTGAACCCGCTGGACATGACGGTGCACGGCACCAGCGGCCTCCGCGTGGTGGACGCCTCGGCCATGCCGTACGTCACCAACGGCAACATCTACGCCCCGGTGATGATGCTGGCCGAAAAGGCCGCCGACCTGATCGCCGGCAAGGCGCCGCTCGCGCCCCAGCATGCCGAGTTCTACCGGCACGGTGTGAGCCCGCTGGAACGCGGCGGATCCACGCCGGCAGCAGCCGCCGCGGCAGCGAGGGCCTAAGGGCATGAGCGTGACAATCGATACCAAGCTTGAGCTCGCCCGGGGCCTGTACGTCGACGGCGAATGGCAACAGCCGTCCGACGGCGGGACCACCGTTGTGCGCTGCCCGGCGGACGGGCGTGAGGTGGCCGTCGTCGCCAAGGCTACGGAAGAGGACGCGGAGCGGGCGATCGCCAGTGCACGGGCCGCGTTCGACGACGGCCCGTGGCGCCGGCTGACGGACATCGAGCGCGGTGCGGTCATGCTCCGCGTCGCTGACCTCCTGGAGCGGGACAAGGCCGCCTATGCGCGGGCCGAGGCGCTCGACACGGGCAAGCGGCTCGTGGAGGCGGAGTACGACATGGACGATATCGCCGCGTGCTTCCGGTACTACGGCAAGGTCGCCGGGCTCGACGCCGGCCGGGTCATCGACACCGGCCGGGCGGATGCCATCAGCCGGGTGGTGTACGAACCGCTCGGGGTCTGCGCGCTCATTGCGCCGTGGAACTATCCGCTCCTCCAGGCAGCGTGGAAGGTTGCTCCGGCACTCGTCGCGGGGAACTCGTTCGTGCTCAAGCCCAGCGAGCTCACGCCGTCGACCTCGATCCTGCTCATGGAGACCCTCGCGGAGGCCGGCGTTCCCGCCGGCGTTGCGAACCTCGTCACCGGAAGCGGGTCGAAGGTGGGCGGACCGCTCAGCTCCGATCCGCGCGTCGACCTCGTTTCCCTGACCGGGAGCCTGTCCACGGGGCAGACCATCATGGCCGCCGCCGCGGACACTGTGAAGCGCGTGGCCTTTGAACTTGGCGGAAAGAACCCCAACGTCGTCTTCGCGGACGCGGACTGGGAAGCCGCCGTCGACAACGCCCTGACCGCGGTGTTCCTGCACTCCGGCCAGGTCTGCTCTGCAGGGGCGCGGCTCGTCGTCGAAGAGACGGTTGCCGAGCGCTTTGTGGCCGAGGTGGTCCGGCGGGCGAAGAAGATCCGGATGGGCGGACCGTTCGATCCCGACGCCGAGACGGGGCCGCTCATCTCCGCCAGGCACCGCGACCAGGTCCACGCCTACGTCCAGGCCGGGATCGCGGAGGGCGCAGAGCTGTTGTGCGGTGGATACATCCCCGACGACGGCCCGCTCGCCGGCGGCTTCTTCTACCCGCCCACCGTGCTTGGCAACTGCCGCCCGGGCATGAGCGTGCTGCGGGAGGAATCGTTCGGGCCGGTGCTCACTGTCGAGACGTTCCGGACCGAAGCCGAGGCCATCGCGATCGCGAACGACACCGAGTACGGCCTGGCCGGCGCGGTGTGGACGTCGGACGCGTCGAAGGCGCAGCGCGTCGCGGGCGCCCTCCGGCACGGAACGGTGTGGATCAACGACTACCACCCGTACGTCCCCCAGGCGGAGTGGGGCGGATTCGGCAAATCGGGGATCGGCCGTGAGCTCGGCCAGGCAGGCCTGGCTGAGTACCGCGAAGCCAAGCACATCTGGCAGAACATCGCCCCCGCCCCGAGCGGATGGTTTGGCTCAGCTCCCGGGGAAGCTCCCGGAGTGACGGGAGCGGTCGGGGCCGGCTAGGCATCAACTTTGGGGGAGACGGCCGGGCGCTGCAGCGCAGGGCCCGGCCGTCGATACACCTGCGTGATTCCAACTGCATTCGGTTTCACGTGCGTGTAGTGTTACCCGCGTCCAAAGGCGGCCGCGGGTCATCACCATCGTGCTTTTCTGACTTAGGAGTTCAGATGTTGGAACCCAGCAAGAGTACTGATTCAAGCGGCATGGACGAGTTCGGCTATGCCCAGACCCTGGACCGGAGCATTGGCAAGTTCGCCAGCTTCGCCGCAGGCGTCAGCTACATCTCCATCCTCACCGGCGTTTTTCAACTGTTCTACTTTGGTTTCTCTATGGCCGGCCCCGCCTACGCGTGGTCCTGGCCCATCGTTTTCGTCGGCCAGCTGATGGTGGCGCTGTGCTTTGCCGAACTGGCAGGCCGCTACCCCGTGGCCGGCTCGGTCTACAACTGGGCCAAGCGCCTCGCCTCCGGGACCTCGGCCTGGCTCGCCGGCTGGCTGCTGCTGCTGTCCTCGATCATGGCGCTCGGGTCCGTGGCGCTGGCACTGCAGATCACCCTGCCGCAGCTCTGGTCCGGCTTCCAGTTCGTCGGTGACGGCACCGGCCCCTACGACTTCGCCATGAACGGCGTGGTGCTGGCCACCATCATGATCACCATCTCCACGCTCATCAACGCGTTCGGCGTGAAGCTCATGACCCGGATCAACAGCATCGGCGTCTTCGTGGAGCTGGTCGCGGCCGTGCTGCTGATCCTGGCGCTGGGCTGGCATGTGGTGCGCGGCCCCGAGGTCTTCTTCGACACCGCCGGTTTCGGCGAAGGCCACGACCTCGGCTTCTTCGGCGTGTTCCTCATCGGCGCCATGGCCTCCGGCTACGTCATGTACGGCTTCGACACCGCCAGCTCCCTCGGCGAGGAAACGAAGGACCCGAAGCGCACCGCCCCCAAGGCCATCCTGCGCGCCGTCACGGCCTCGTTCCTGCTGGGCGGGCTGATCCTGCTCTTCGGCATCCTGGCCGCGCCGGACCTCACCGACCCCAAGATCGGGGCTGCCGACGGCGGCCTGCAGCACATCGTGCTCTCCGTCCTGGGCGGGCCCTTCGGCAAGGCGTTCCTGGCATGCATCGTGGTTGCCGTGGTGGTCTGCACGCTTGCCGTCCACGCCGCCGCCATCCGGATGATGTTCGCCATGGCCCGGGACAACAACCTGCCCTTCAGCCGGCAGCTCAGCAAGGTGGACCCGGCCCGCAAGACCCCCACCGTCGCGGCCATCGTGATCGGCATCCTGGCCGTCATCCCGCTGCTGGTCAACGTCATGCAGCCCGCGATTTTCACGATCCTGTCCAGCATCAGCATCGTCCTGATCTACCTGTCCTACCTGCTGGTCACCGTTCCCATGCTGCGCAAGCGGCTGGTGAAGAAGTGGCCGGTCTCCGGCGACCGTTCCGAACCCGGCTTCAGCATGGGCAAGTGGGGACTGCCCGTGAACATCCTGGCGGTCCTGTGGGGCGGCGCCATGACGGTCAACCTGATCTGGCCGCGGCCCGAAATCTACAACTCGGTACCGCCGTTTGAGTGGTACCTGCAGTGGGGCGGGGTCCTCTTCGTCGCTGCCGTCGCCGGCGGCGGGGCGCTGCTCTACCGCCTGAAGATCAGGCACCAGACGGGCGTCCTCGCCGAGCACGCCGCAGTGCACGCTGCCCCGCTTCCGGCGCCTGCGCAGGAGTTGCCCGCCCGCGTCGACACCGGCAGCACGGCGGGCGGAATGTCCGGTCCGCGGGACGGGGATTTGGAACCACAGCAAGTCGGTTAGATTTGGCTGAGGTGCCGCAGCCAAAGGGCCCCCGGGCTCAGGAAAGGAATGTGACCTCATGGTTCATAAAGTGAAGGCAGTTGTTGTCAGGGCGAAGGATGCTCCGGTGTCGGTGGAGACGATTCTGGTGCCGGATCCGGGTCCGGGTGAGGCTTTGGTTGATGTTCTGACGTGCGGGGTGTGCCATACGGATCTGCATTACAAGCTGGGCGGCATTGGGGATGAGTTCCCGTATTTGCTGGGCCATGAGGCTACGGGTGTTGTTGCTGCCGTGGGTGAGGGTGTCACGGAGGTTGCCCCCGGCGACCGTGTGATCCTGAACTGGCGTGCGGTGTGCGGGCAGTGCCGGGCGTGTGCGAAGGGCCAGCCGCAGTACTGTTTCAACACGGCCAACGCGACGCAGAAGATGACCCTGGAGGACGGCACGGTGCTGTCCCCGGCGTTGGGGATCGGTGCTTTCGCGGAGAAGACGCTGGTCGCTGCCGGTCAGTGCACCAGGGTTGACGAGGACGCGGACCCGGCCGCCGTCGGGCTTCTGGGCTGTGGTGTGATGGCCGGGATCGGGGCGGCGATCAACACCGGTGAGGTCAAGCGCGGCGAGTCGGTGGCCGTGATCGGCTGCGGCGGGGTGGGCATCGCCGCGATCGCCGGCGCGAAGCTGGCCGGGGCGACGACGATCATCGCGGTGGACATTGATGAGAACAAGATTCAGATGGCCAGGTCGCTGGGCGCGACGCACGGGGTGAATTCCCGGACCTCTGACCCGGTGGAGGCGATCCGGGAACTGACCGGCGGGAACGGCGCGGACGTGGTGATCGAGGCGGTCGGCCGCCCGGAAACCTACAAGCAGGCGTTCTACGCCCGCGACCTGGCCGGCCGGGTGGTTCTGGTCGGTGTCCCGACGCCGGCGATGGTCCTTGAGTTGCCGCTTTTGGATGTGTTTGGCCGGGGCGGGTCGCTGAAGTCCTCCTGGTACGGGGACTGCCTGCCGTCCCGGGACTTCCCGATGCTGGTGTCCCATTACAAGCAGGGCAACCTGGACCTGGACGCGTTCGTGTCCGAACGGATCACCATCGACCAGGTCGAGGAGGCCTTCGACAAAATGCACGAGGGCAAGGTCCTGCGCTCCGTCGTCGAAATCCAGCCCGCCACCGCAACCCGGCCCGCCGCAACCCAGGCCGTAACCCAGCAGGCCGCAGCCCAGGGAGCCGGCGCATGAGCGTCACGATCGAGAACCTGGTCACCTCGGGGACGTTCTCCCTGGACGGGGGCACGTGGGATGTGGACAACAACGTCTGGATCGTCGGGAACGACACCGAGTGCGTGATCATTGATTCCCCGCACGACGCGGCCGCGATCATCAACCAGGTCCGGGGCCGGAAGGTCCTGGGCATCCTGCTTACGCACGCGCACAACGACCACATCGGCGCCGCCCGCGAACTCGCCGACGCCGTCGGCGCCCCGATCTGGCTGAACCCGGAGGACCAGGTCCTCTGGGAACAGGTCTACCCCGGCACCACCCCCGACCGGGACATCACGGACGGGGACGAGTTCCAGGTCGCCGGCGCCGTGCTCAAGGCGATCCACACCCCCGGCCACTCACCCGGCTCCACCTGCTTCCACCTCGAAACCGAGAACACCGTGTTCACCGGGGACACCCTGTTCAACGGCGGACCCGGCGCGACCGGCCGCTCCTACAGCGACTACCCCACCATCCTGGCCTCCATCCGCGAACGCCTCCTCACCCTCCCCGCGGACACCATCGTCAGGACCGGACACGGGGAGAACACCACCATCGCCGCCGAACGCGAAACCCTCGCCAAGGTGGCTCAGTAAAGAAACAAGATCCACGATCCACGACGTAAGGCGCACCGGGAAGCCCGGCGCGCCTTACGCCGTGATCAGACAGGCACGAAAGCAGCCGGTTAGGAAGTTGGAACAATGAAGTTCGGAAAGCAGCCCGCCCCCGTCGCGGACATCAACGAGGACGAGCTGGAAGTCCACAAGCCGAAGACCGAAGCCGCCGGCGTCAAGGCCGTGATGGTGGCGCTGGAACGCGCCGTGGCGCAGGCCGGTGTGACCCGCACGGCGCAGTCGCTGCTGCGGCTCAACCAGCGCGGCGGCTTTGACTGCCCGGGCTGTGCCTGGCCGGAGTCGGACAAGAAACGCAAGGCCGCCGAGTTCTGCGAGAACGGCGCCAAGGCCGTGGCCGAGGAAAACACGCTGCGCACCGTGGGGGCCGAGTTCTGGGCCAAGCACTCCATCGCGGAGCTGTCGGAAAAGACCGAGTACTGGCTGGGCAACCAGGGCCGGCTCAGCGAACCGGTGGTCATCCGGGAAGGGGGAACGCACTACTCGCCGATCTCCTGGGCGGACGCGTTCGAGCTGATCGGGGAGCACATCCGGGCCAGCACTCCTGACCGCTGCGTCTTTTACACCTCGGGCCGCACGGCCAACGAGACGGCGTTCATGTACCAGCTGTTTGCCCGCTCCCTGGGCACCAACAACCTGCCGGACTGCTCCAACATGTGCCACGAGTCCTCCGGGTCGGCGCTGAACCCCACCATCGGCATCGGCAAGGGCACGGTATCGCTGGATGACATCCACGATTCCGAGCTGATCTTCGTCGTGGGGCAGAACCCCGGCACCAACCATCCCCGCATGCTGTCCGCGCTGAAGGAGTGCAAGGACAAGGGCGGCAAGGTGGTGGCGGTGAACCCCCTGCCCGAGGCCGGCCTGTTCAACTTCCGTGATCCGCAGACGCTTTCCGGCGTGGTGGGCGGCGGCACGCCGCTGGCCGACGAATACCTGCAGATCAAGGTGGGCGGCGACCTCGCACTGTTCCAGGCCCTCGGCCACCTGCTCCTGAAAGCCGAAGAGCAGAACCCGGGCACCGTCGTCGACCGTTCCTTCATTGACGCGCAGACCGATGGCTTTGATGCGTACGTCGAAGCCCGCCAGGACCTGGACTGGGACGAGACGGAGCGCGCCACCGGCCTGGACCGTGCCCAGATCGAGACCGTGGCCGGCATGCTGGTGAAGTCCAAGGCCAGCATCTTCTGCTGGGCGCTCGGCGTTACCCAACAGCCGCACTCAGTGGACACCATCAAGGAAATGGTTAACGTCCTGCTGCTGCAGGGGAACTTCGGCAAGCCCGGCGCCGGTGCGTGCCCGGTCCGCGGACATTCCAATGTCCAGGGCGACCGGACCATGGGGATCTGGGAGAAGCCGAAGGAATGGCTGCTGGAGGCCCTCGACAAGGAGTTCAGCATCCAGTCGCCGCGGCACCACGGCCATGATGCCGTGGAGTCCATGGAGGCCTTCGAACGCGATGAGGTGGACGTCTTCGTGTCCATGGGCGGGAACTTCTCGCTGGCGTGCTCGGACACGGAGACCCTGGAAGCCGGGATGCAGCGGATCGGCCTCACGGTGCACATCTCCACCAAGCCCAACCGGTCGCACGTGGTGCACGGCCGCACCTCGCTCATCCTTCCCACGCTGGGCCGCACGGACAAGGACGACAAGCACCCCAAGGGCGCCCAGTTCCTGTCCGTGGAGGACTCCATGTCAGTGGTCCACTCCACCCAGGGCAGGCTGCAGCCGGTGTCCGAGCACCTGCTCGCCGAGCCGGTCATCGTGGCACGGATGGCCGAGGCCACGTTCGGCCCCGGGCACCCGGTGGACTGGAAGTCCATGGCCGAGGACTATGACGTGGTCCGGGACCACATCGCCCGGGTCCTGCCCGGATTCGAGGATTTCAACGCCAGGGTCCGGACCAGGAACGGCTTCGTGCTGCCCAACCCGCCGCGCGATACCCGGTCCTTCGCGACGGACATCGGCCGCGGCCGCTTCACGGTCAGCCCGCTGGAGTACCTCACGCCGCCGGCCGGCCACCTGGTGCTGCAGACCATCCGCAGCCACGACCAGTACAACACCACGTTCTACGGCCTGGACGACCGGTACCGCGGGATCTCCGACGGCCGCCGCGTGATCCTGGTGCACCCGGAGGACCTCGCCGAGCAGGGCTTCCAGGACCGCGACCTCGTGGACGTGGTGAGCACGTTCCAGGGCACGGACCGGCGCGCCGAGAAGTTCCGGCTGGTGGCCTACCCGACGGCCAAGGGCTGCGCCGCGGCGTACTTTCCCGAGGCCAACGCCCTGGTCCACAAGGAAAACGTGGCCCGGGTGTCCAACACCCCCGGCTTCAAGGCCATGTTCGTCCGCTTCGAACCGCACGACGGCGGGACCGAGGCTGCCGCTGCCGGTGCGGACGCCGGGCTGGAGACGGCGTCGGCTAGCTGATTTCAGGACAGAACGGGCCCGCTTCCTTTCGGAAG
>NZ_JBHTXX010000031.1:0-81567 GCF_042791415.1 Arthrobacter sp. NPDC056691 | reverse complement strand
ACGCCGGAACTCACCTTGAGTTCCGGCGTCGTGCGTTTCGTCATATGCAGGGAGGCTAGGCCGGGGCGGCGACGTCCTCCGCTTTGCGCTCCTCGACGAGACCGCAGACCGCCGCAAAAAGCGGGTGGTCCTGCGCCAGCCCGGTGATCCGCTCCGTAGCGGCGGCC
Source organism: Arthrobacter sp. NPDC056691 (assembly GCF_042791415.1). Taxonomy (NCBI): domain Bacteria; kingdom Bacillati; phylum Actinomycetota; class Actinomycetes; order Micrococcales; family Micrococcaceae; genus Arthrobacter; species Arthrobacter sp. NPDC056691. The sequence goes on along the minus strand of NZ_JBHTXX010000031.1, from coordinate 81,400 downwards.
GGCTCGGACGAAGCCAGGATCTGGCTGAGTTCCACGGCCTCGGCGTCGGCGGGGTCGTTGAAGCGCAGGGCGGCCGCGATGGCCCCGAGCAGCGCTTCGGGGACAATCCCGCGCTCGGCCAGTTCCGCCGCCGGGCCGATGAACCGTTCGTGCCGGCTAAGCTTGCGCAGCGGGGCCCGGCCCACACGGTTCACCGTGTCCGGCAGGTGCGGGTTGGTGAAGCGGCCCAGGATCTTCTGGACGTAGGCCTCCTGCTCGTCATAGCTGAAGCCGTGCTTGGACACGAGCAGCTGCTTCGTCTCGTCCAGCACGGCGCGCACGTCTGCGGCAACGTCCTCGTCGGCCATGGCATCGGAGATCTTCTCCAGCCCGGCTTCAAAACCGAAGTAGGCCGCGGAGGCGTGCCCCGTATTCACCGTGAACAGCTTGCGCTCGATGTAGGGGCCCAGCTCGTCCACGAAGGTGGCGCCCGGTATCACCGGGGCAGCCCCGCCGAACGGAGTGCGGTCGATGACCCATTCGTAGAACGTCTCCACCGTCACGTCCAGGCCCTGGCCCGGTTCCTGGTTGGGCACAATGCGGTCCACGGCCGTGTTGGCAAACACGGCCGCGTCCGCCAGCGACCCGGCCGCTTCGTCCCAGGACGAGGCGATCGACTCGCGCAGGATGTCCGTGGCGTTGATGGCGTTCTCACACGCCATCACCTGCAGCGGCGCCAGCCGCGCGGCCCGGGCAGCAATTCCCTTGGCGATCGCGGGGGCCACGAACTTGAGGATGTGCGGCCCCACAGCAGTGGTGACGATATCCGCCGTCGCAATTTCCTCGATGAGCTGCGCCTCCTGGGTGCCGGAGTTCACCGCCCGGAAGTTGTCCACCGTGCGCACGGCGGGGTTCTCCCCCACCTCGTGCACGCTGTAGTTGTCCGCCCCGGCGAGCTGGGAGATCAGCGCGTCCGCAACATCGGCGAACACCACCTCATACCCGGCCTCGTGCAGCAGCAGGCCGACGAACCCGCGGCCGATGTTGCCGGCCCCAAAATGTACAGCCTTCACTATGCGTTGACCTTTCCGAACAGCTCCAGGACTTCGTCCACAGATGTCGCCGCCTCAAGCTGCGCCACCTGCGCCTTATTCGTGAAGACCTTGGCGATCGAGGACAGGATGTGCAGGTGCTCGTTGTTGACGCCGGCCACGCCCACCACGAACTTGACCTGCTTGCCGTTCCAGTCGATGCCCTCGGGGTAGCGGATCACCGAGACAGCCGACTTCCGGATGTGGTCCTTGGCGGCGTTGGTGCCGTGCGGGATGGCCAGGAAGCTGCCCATGTACGTGGAGACGGACTCCTCGCGCTCGTGCATGGCGCGGATGTAATCCTCGTCCACCGCCCCGCGCGCCAGCAGCAGCTGGCCCGCCTCGTCGATCGCGGCATCACGGGTGGAGGCTGATCCGGCCAGGACCACACTCTCCGGCACCAGGATGTCCGACGGCGCCGCACCGGTTTCGGGGGCACCGGCGGTTTCGGCGGTGGTGCCGGCAGTTGCTGCATCGGCCGGGGCTGCCACTGTGGCCGCCCCGGCGCCGGGAGCCGCCGTTCCTTCCGTATTGCTGCGCTCGACCAGTTCCACGATCTCGTCATAGCGCGGGCTGTTCATGAAGTTGTCCACGGAGACGTGCATGGCGCTGGCCGTGGCAGGCTTGGCCCGCTCTGTCAGGTCCTGGTGCGTGACCACAACGTCGTAGGTGTCCTTGAGATTGGCGATGGACGCGTTGGTGACGTTGACCTCCGGGAACCCGGCGGCCTTGATCTTGTTGCGCAGCACCGAGGCGCCCATGGCACTGGAGCCCATGCCGGCGTCGCACGCGAACACGATGTTCTTGATGGGCCCGGTCAGGACGCCCACTCCGCCTCCGGCGTCGGCCCCGGTGAGGGTGGAGGCGACGGAGCTCTTCTTGCCCTTCATCTCCTCCATGCGGCTGGTGGCCGCGCTGAGGTCGTCCTCGTCACTGTGGCGCGTGGTCCGCAGGATGACCGAGGCGACCAGGAAGGACACCGTGGCGGCGAGCAGCACCGAGAGCGCCACGCCGAGGTAGCTGTCACGGGCAGTCTGGGCGAACACCGCAAAGATTGATCCCGGAGCCGCCGGCGCAACCAGACCTGCTCCCGTGACGGCAAGGGTGGCGATGCCGGTCATGCCGCCGGCGATCGCTGCCAGGATCAGCAGTGGGCGCATGAGGACGTACGGGAAGTAGATCTCGTGGATGCCGCCGAGGAACTGGATGATCGCGGCGCCGGGGGCGGAAGCCTTCGCCGCACCGCGGCCAAAGAACATGTACGCCAGCAGGATGCCGAGGCCCGGGCCCGGGTTGGCCTCCAGCAGGAAGAGGATGGACTTGCCCTGCGCCAGCGACTGCTGGATGCCCAGCGGGGTCAGCACGCCGTGGTTGATGGCGTTGTTCAGGAAGAGGACCTTGGCCGGTTCGATGAAGATGGAGGTCAGCGGAAGCAGGCCGTTGTTCACCAGGAACTGGACGAAGTTGCCGGCGGCCGTGCTGAACGCGGTCACCAGCGGGGAGATGCCGTAGAAGCCCAGCATGGCCAGCAGGGCACCCCAGATGCCGGCGGAGAAGTTGTTCACCAGCATCTCGAAGCCCGGGCGGATCTTGCCGTGCCAGATCGCGTCGAGATGCTTCATGGTCCAGCCGCCCAGGGGTCCCATGATCATGGCGCCGATGAACATCGGGATGCCTGCGCCGACGATCACGCCCATGGTGCCGATGGCGCCAACGACGCCACCCCGCACGTCATAGACCATCTTGCCGCCGGTGTAGCCGATCAGCAGCGGCAGCAGGTAGGTGATCATGGGGCCGACGAGGCCCACGTTCGGTGCGCCCGCCGCGTTGGTGCCGAACCCGCCCAGGGCAGGGACGGGGATCCAGCCCTTCTCGATGAAGAGGGCTGTGATGAGCCCCCAGGCGATGAAGGCGCCGATGTTGGGCATGATCATGCCGGACAGGAACGTCCCGAACCTCTGGACGTGCACCCGCGCACTGGTTTTGGGTTTTGCAACTGTCTCTGTTGCCATGTGATTTCCTAACGTGGTCCCTGCGGCACCGCAGGATGGTCCGATAGTTTCGACTAGCCGGTGGAACTGGTGGAGATCCGGTGGAGCCATTCGAGAAAAAGCTTGAGTTCCGAGCTGGTGAGCTGGTCCGAGTGGGATGCCTGCAACGCCGCGTTCAGCGCAATGGCAGCCACCACCACCGATGACTTCCCGGAGTCCTCCGGTCCGGCATCCCGCCCTTGGTCCCTGGACACCGCAAAGATCATGGCGTCCCGGGTCATCGTGGACAGCTCCAGGTTCCGCTCCGCGGCCGGTTCTGCGATCAGCATGAGTGTCACGCCCACGTTGGCGGCCAGGATGCTCCTGGCGGCTTCCCGTGGCTGGACGTTCAGCTGGCCGGCCGCAGCGGCCTTGTTCAGCATTTCCTCCAGGAGACCCTCCGCATCGGCAACGATGGCGGGGCGGCTCTCGGGGCGGATGTTACCGAACATGACCAGATAAAGTTCGGGCTGCTTGAGCCCGAACTGGACGTGGTTGTCCCACATCCGCCGGATATCCACCAGGGGCTGTCCGGACGGGGCGAAATCCCTCTCGCCCGCCACATACTCTTCGAAGCCCGCGGCGACTACTGCGTCAAACAGGCCCTCCTTGTCACCGAAGTGGTGATAGAGGGTGGGCGCCGTGACGCCCGCCAGCTGCGTGATCTGACGGGTGGAAACAGCGGCCCCCGCGGAGTTGGCCAGCAATTCGGCTGCCGCACGCAACAGCCTCATTTTGGGCGGAAGCTGGCCATCGAAACTCATAACCGCTACCCTAGCACCTATAGCAACGCTATATGAACTGAATCACATACAATTTTTTTCAGGCACCGCAACGCACATCGGACGTAGCCGTTCCGAGCTTCCGGGCTCCCGCCCGGGCAGATTCCGGCGGGCCTGGTTACCGGCAGAGAACGAGGACCTTCAGTGCAGAACTTCCCAGGAGTAGGCGTCAGCCCAGGCCGCATCATCGGCACGATCCGCCAGATGCCCAAGCCCATCAGCGAACCTCCGGCCGGCGAGCAGCTGGCCGCCGGAACCACGCCCGAGGAGGCGACGGCGGCGCTGAAGGCTGCCTCGACAGCCGTCCACGATGAGCTGAAGGCCCGCGCGGACCACGCCACCGGTGATGGCAAGGCCGTCCTGGAAGCCACGGCCCTGATGGCCAAAGACACCATGCTGATCAAGGGTGCCGCCAAGCTGATCGCCAAGGGGGTTTCCGGGCAGCGGGCCATCTGGGAATCCGGCGCCTCGGTCTCCGAGATGCTGCACAACCTCGGCGGTTACATGGCCGAGCGCGCCACTGACGTCCTGGATGTCCGCGCCCGCATCGTGGCCGAACTCCGCGGCGTGCCCGCCCCTGGCATCCCGTCGTCGAACGAACCGTTCATCCTGGTGGCCGAGGATCTGGCCCCTGCCGACACCGCCACCCTCGATCCGAACAAGGTCCTCGCACTGGTGACCGCCGGCGGCGGTCCGCAGTCCCACACCGCGATCATCGCCCGCTCACTTGGCCTGCCCGCCGTCGTGGCCGCGGTGGGCGTGGACGAGCTCCCGGACGGCACCGAGGTTTACGTCGACGGCGCCGCCGGTTCCATCACGGCCAGCCCGGACGACTCACTGCGCGCAGCCGCCGAGGCCTGGGCCGCCACGGCGTCCCTCCTTGCCGAATTCAGCGGGACGGGTTCGACGGCGGACGGCCACCTGGTGCCGCTCCTCGCCAACGTGGGCGGGGCCAAGGATGCCCAGGCCGCGGCCAAGCTCGGCGCCCAGGGCGTGGGCCTGTTCCGCACCGAGTTCTGCTTCCTGGAACGTGACACCGAGCCCTCAGTCGAGGAGCAGGCCGCCGCGTACAAGGGCGTGTTCGATGCCTTCCCCGGTAAAAAAGTAGTGCTTCGTACCCTGGACGCGGGCGCGGACAAGCCGCTCCCCTTCCTCACCGACTCCACCGAGCCCAACCCGGCGCTGGGCGTGCGCGGCTACCGCACCGACTTCACCACCCCGGGCGTCCTGGACCGGCAGCTGGAGGCGATCGCGAAGGCCGAAAAGGAATCGGAGGCCGACGTTTGGGTCATGGCACCGATGATTTCGACGGCGGAGGAAGCCGCCCGTTTCGCCACCATGTGCGCCGAAGCCGGCATCAAGACGCCGGGTGTGATGGTGGAGGTTCCCTCCGCCGCCCTCACAGCCGACACCATCCTGCGCGAAGTGGGGTTTGCCAGCCTGGGAACCAACGATCTCACCCAGTACGCCATGGCCGCCGACCGCCAGCTGGGTCCTCTCGCCGGGCTGAACACGCCGTGGCAGCCCGCCGTGCTGCGCCTCGTGGGCCTGACCGTGGAAGGTTCAAGGGCAGAGGGACACAACAAGCCGGTGGGCGTTTGCGGCGAGGCCGCGGCGGACCCTGCCCTCGCCGTCGTGCTGACCGGCCTGGGCGTCACCACCCTGTCCATGACGGCCCGGTCGCTGGCAGCGGTGGCCGCCGTGCTGAAGACTGTCACGCTGGCGGAGGCCCAGGAGCTGGCCAAGCTGGCCCTGTCCGCGCCAAGCGCCGTGGAAGCCCGGGCCTGGGTCCGGGAGAAGCTGCCCGTTTTGGAAGAGCTCGGGCTGTAGTTCCGGTAGTTGCTAGGGAGGTGCGGGCGTCCGGTTTCCGGGCGCCCGCACCCGCCTGACGCCGCGTAGCAATAGGGCAAATTGGGGTTCAGGCCAGGGTTTAGGTCACGGCACCGCCTGCCGCCGTGGAGCCCTCGGCTGCGGTGCCGGCCCAGTGCCGGATGATGCGGGCAACATCTTCGGTGGCGGTCTCCTGCACCACGTGCCCGCGTCCGCGCACCTCGGCAAACGCACCGTCCGGTGCCTGCGCCGCGAGATAGGTACACCACGGCCGGCGTGCGATCGGGTCCCTTCCGCCGCGGAGCACCAGTACCGGCTGGGTTACGCCCCGCACCCGGGAATCGAGCGGATACGCCATCATCACGGGCAGTTCCGTCAGGTACCACCGCATGCCGGTGCGGAAATAGTCGGCGAAGACCACGGCGTTGGTGGTCGGCGGTTCGCTGAGCAGTGCGTCCCGTGTCAGCGCGAGCGCGTGCCAGGCAGCGCTCCTGCGGGCGGAATCCACCACCGGCCCCATGAGCACTGTGCGGGTCACCAGCCGGGGAGCCTGAAGTGCCAGCTCCACCGCAAACTGCGCTCCCATGGAGTGCCCCACCACAATGCAGGACTCCACGCCACGCTCCGCCAGGACCGCCGCGACGAAGCTGGCATATTCGCCAACAGTCACCTGACGGCCGGGCCGCGGCGTGCCGCCGAAACCCGGCAGGTCGAAGGAATAGACGGCAGCGCCGGCGTCCTCCTCCTGCCGGTGCTGCCCTTCCGGACGTTGGGCCAGTTCGACGTGCAGCCGGGCAAGGTAGCGGTGCGAGACGCCGATGCCGTGGAGCAGCACGTAGGCCGGCTGGCCCGTGGACGGCGCGTTGGATGAGTACAGGCGGCCGGTCAGGCCGTTCGCCGTCACTGCTGCTCCACCGGCAAGTCTCATCCGCCGAGCATATCCAACCCTCCGTTCCGCAGCGGTTAGGCTTCTGCCATGGCTCTGATTGCTCCCAGGGTGGCGCCCGCCCTTCCTGCCGAAGACGCGCTGGCGCTGCAGCGCGCACTCGACGGCGGCACTGACATCACCGTGTTCGTGGACGGCACCGTCCACCGCCTCCCGCCGCAGGCGAGGGACGCCGTCGTCGACCTTCTGTCAAGGTTCAGCCGCGGCGAAGCGGTGACCGTAAGCAGCGTGGAGGAAATGCTGACCACCTCGCAGGCGGCCGAACTGGCCGGCATCTCCCATACCTACCTGCGGAACATGACGGACCGGGGCGAGATCCCGGTGGAATACCGCGGCACGCACCGCCGCATCAGGCTGGCCGCGATCATGAGCTGGCTGGAGGGGCAGAAAAAGAAGCAGGCGGCAGCGGACGCCGCCGGCGCCGTGAGTTCCGACGGCGGGACCTCCGACGGCGGAAGCGGAACGTAGCGCCTCGCCCGGCCGTGCCGTGGCCCACAACGTTAAACGTGCAAAGATTGAAGGTAATCGGAAAAGCGCTGGCGCCCGAAGCCTCGGGGGATCGACGCCGGTGACATCAAAGCCACGGACTGCTGGAGGCCTGGGAATGGAAAGTGCGGCAATTTCCACCTCTGCGCTTGACCTGCTGCTGCTCTTGCGCGGTAGCGAACCGGAGGGCCTGGGACGGGCGGATCAGGTTTCGTACCAGATCGAAACAGCCATTCTGATGGGCATCCTCACCGAAGGCGACAGGCTGCCCACGGAGTCCGTGCTTGCCGGGGAGCTGGGCATCTCCCCGATCACCCTCCGGCAGTCCCTGGCCGCCCTGCGGACCAAGGGCCTGATCGAAACCAGCCGGGGACGCAGCGGCGGCAGTGTGATTCGCCGGCAGATCGAATTCACAGATTCACAGTTGCAGGACAAGCTTCGGGAAACCAGCACCGAGGCGCTCAGGGACCTTGGCGACCTGGGGGCTGCCATCGCGTCAATGTCCGCGAGGCTTGCCGCCGGCCGTGCTGATCCAAAAAATGTGGAGCACCTTGAAGATCTGGCCCGGCGCCACCGGGACTCGGCCGATGAGCGTGCGCGGCGCCGCATGGACAGCCGGTTCCACGTTGCCGTCAGCATTGCCGCGCAGTCCAGCAGGCTGACCTCGGCTGCCCTTCAGCTGGAAGCTGAGCTGATGACCCTGTGGTGGGGGCGCTCCGGCCAGGCCGACAACTACGGCAAGTCGGTGGAAGAACACGCCGCAATCGTTGATGCGATCAGGGCGCGGGACGCTGACGCGGCCGCCAGCGCGGCAGAGCGGCACAGCCGCAACGAGACCGAATACTTGATAGAGCAGCATCTCAGGTTGACGATGCGGCCCGAAGAAGGTGCGTGACGTGGAGACCGTAGAAGAAGCCCTTGAGCGGACGGCCACCGCGCTCTCCTCCAGCATCAGCCGCGTTTTCGTCGACCTGGAAAAGATTGCGGGCACCGTCACGGCAGCGGCGGCAGCGGCGTCGGGCGTACCCCGCCGCAGCGAATTCCTTTACTTGAAGCAGGAGCTGGCCAACTTCATCAAGCGGCACTCGGACCTCATCGTGGGAGCCGGCATCGCGTACGCTCCTGGAAGTCTCCGGGAGGCAACCCACTGGCTGGAATGGTGGCGGACGCAGCGGACTGGCGTACCCCGTTTCGTCACCCACGACCTCAACCCGGACTCGCTGAACTACTACGACTACACGTCCCGCGACTGGTTCACCATTCCGACCGCCAGCGGGCAGCCCGTGGCCGTTGGACCGTACGTTGACTTCGGCGGCATCAACGTCAACATCATCACGCTCTGTGTTCCGGCGCCCACGGCCCAGGGGATTCAGATCCTGGGATGCGACCTGACCCTCGCGAACCTTGAGGGGATCTTCCTCCGCGCCCTTCAGCTCCGCGAGCCGGTGGTGGTGCTGCTGGGGCCGAACGGCCGCGTCATCGCGTCCAACAATGCACGCATCGCCACCGGAACCCTGTTCCTGGAGGAGGACGTGGCACGGGCGGACGTCTCAGTGGACGTTTCGCCGGCCAACCCCACGCGCCTGCCCTGGAAGCTGATCACCCTCCGGGACTAGGTTTCCTCGCCGAAAATGACGGGGTGATAAGGATCAAGCAACGATCCCCCGGAAGCAGGACTTCCGGCTGGCGCGCAGGGTTACTCTTTATTCGTGGTGAGATTCAGGGGGTTGCACATCGTGGCGGGCGTCGTCGCAATGGGTGTGGCGGCTGCCCTGGGAATCGTCATGGGCCTGAACAACACCGCCGTTTTTACCTCCAGCTGTGTGGTCTTCGTGGCAGTATCCCTGTGGGTCCAGAGCCGTGTCGCCAAGTTCCGCACCCCGCTCCAGGGGCTCCCGCAACGCCTTCCCGACGGCGTCGCGCCGGAGCGTGCCGCGGAGCGTCCTGCCGAGCGGACCACCGAGCAGTTGCCCAGTGGTGAAGGCAACGCCGCGTAGCCGCCTCAGATTCTTGGCCTTGACGCCCAGCGCCGCGCTTTCAGGGCCGCGTGCAGTTCCAGCCGCACCATCCCCTTGAGCGGATCGACGCCCAGCAGCTGACGGATGCGGCCCAGCCGGTTGTAGATGCTGCTGCGGTGCAGGTGCAGTTTTTCGGCAACATCCTGGACAGAACCGTCATTGTCGTAGAGCAGCTCCAGCACGGGCAGCAGCTCCCCGTTCCTGTCATGGTCCTCAAGGGCCCGGAAATTAACCGAACTTGCATCGCTCCAGACCCCTGCCCCGCCGCCGGCTGATGCCAGGAGCTGGTAAACGCCCGTGGCGCGGCAGTCCACCAGCTCGCCGAGCCGCGGATCAACCGCTGCCGCCAGGGCGGCCACCTTGGACTGCCGGTACGCCTCGGCCAGGTCTTTGATGCGGCCGAATCCCTCACTGGTCCCCAGAATGATCCGCTCCACGGACCGGCCGGACCGCTTGGCGAGCTCCAACTGGTAGTGCACCAGAACCTGGGCCTGGCTGGCGCGCCCCGTGGACTCCCGGAAGAGAACCACCGAGTGCGTTTCCGCGCCTGCGCTGAACAGGACCGCGTCCACGCCGATGGTGGCCTGCAGCGCCGCGGCGCGGTGGATGAGCGTTGAGGCGATCGGATCCGGGCCGGCCATCCAGCCGTCGGCATCAAGGACCGTCACCAGCTGCCAGGGCCCGCGGTCCTGGACTTCCTTCCAGCCCGCCACGGCAGCAACCGCATTGGCTTCCCCGGCGCAGGCGGCCAGGAACTCCCGTTCGCGGCTGCGCCGGAACTCGGACTCAGCGGTGTTGGAGTCCAGCAGCAGTCCGGAGAGCACATCCAGCTCGTCCCGGACGCCGGGCAGTTCGGCGAGGATCGCCGTCGCGCTTTGGTCCTCCACATCCAGCTGGACCCACAGGTAGCCCACCCGGAACCCGCGGACCAGAAGCGGGACGCAGACGCGCCCGAGCATCCCCAGCTCCTCGTTGGCGGGCACCACCACGGGCCGCACCGCCGTGGCGATGCCGTGCGAGAGCTGCCAGTTTTTGACGTCCAGCGGCACCCGCTTGCTCAGCAGGAAGTTCACCCGCACCCGGTCCGCGTGCGACTGGTTGGAGCTGTAGGCAAGCAAAAGGCCGTCGAGGTCCTCCAGGGAAAGCCCGCGGCCCAGCTTGAGGGCCACCCGCTCCACGAGCTGTTCCACATCCTGCTGCATGCTGCCAGACTACGTCCCCCGGGGCATCTTGGGCGAACGGACATCAGGCGACACCTGACGCCCCGGCGGTCGACATTAGTCGAGCTGCGGCGCTGGAAAACCCCGGAAACACGCGGATTAGCTGCGGCGGAGGCGATCGCTTCCTGTAGCGCGCCTCACAGCCGGATCTATTCTGGAATCACAACTTCACCCACACATTCCGGCCTTGCAGCCATCGAATCTGGAGCCCAAAAAATGATCATCGGTGTCCCCAAAGAGATCAAGAACAACGAATTCCGCGTCGCCATCACAGCAGCCGGCGTCCACGAATTCCGCACCCACGGCCACACGGTCCTGGTGGAGCGCGGTGCGGGCCTGGGTTCCGGCATCACGGACGAGGAATACTCCATCGCGGGCGCTGAAATCATCGCAGACGCCGATGAGGTCTGGTCCCGCGCGGACATGGTGATGAAGGTCAAGGAACCCATCAAGGCCGAGTACCACCGCTTCCGCAAGGGCCTGATCCTCTTCACCTACCTGCACCTGGCCGCCGAGCCCGAACTGACCCAGGAGCTCCTCAACTCCGGCGTCACCGCCATCGCCTACGAGACCGTCCAGGAAGGCCGGACCCTGCCGCTGCTGGCCCCGATGTCCGAGGTGGCCGGCCGCCTGTCCGTCCAGGTCGGCGCGACCTCCCTCATGGCGCCCGCCGGCGGCAAGGGCGTGTTGCTCGGCGGCGTTCCGGGCGTCCGCCCCGCCAAGGTGGTGGTCCTCGGCGCCGGCGTCGCGGGCACCAACGCTGCAGCCATGGCTCTGGGCCTCGGCGCCGACGTCACCATCCTGGACATCAACATCAACCGGCTGCGCGAACTCGACGCCCAGTACCAGGGCCGGCTCAAAACCGTGGCATCCAACAAGTACGAGATCGAGAAGTCCGTGGTGGACGCCGACCTCGTGATCGGGTCCGTCCTGATCCCAGGCGCCAAGGCCCCCAAGCTGGTGACCAACGAGCTCGTGGCCCGGATGAAGCCCGGCTCGGTGCTCGTGGACATCGCCGTGGACCAGGGCGGCTGCTTCGAGGACACGCACCCCACCACGCACCAGGAACCCACGTACAAGGTCCACAACACGATCTTCTACTGCGTGGCCAACATGCCCGGCGCCGTCCCGAACACCTCCACCTACGCGCTGACCAACGTCACGCTCCGCTACGGCGTTGCCCTGGCAAACCTCGGCGTAAAGGCCGCCTTCGAGAAGGACCCGGCCCTCGCCGCCGGCCTGAACATTGCCGGAGGCCACGTGGCGCACCACTCCGTCTCCGAGGCACACAACCTGCCCCTGGTGGCCGACTGGCACGAGCTGGTCTCGGCCTAACGGTTCCGCCGGCTGAGAACGCCGCTGGTTGAGCTTGGTTTCGACAAGCTCAACCGGCGGCGTTCTCTTTAAGCAGAGGCCAGTTCGCGCGCTTTTTCTATGAGTTTGAGGACTTCGACGGGGCCGGCCGGGTCTACCGGGACGGGCAGGGCCGAGGCGGCGCCGCCGTCGGAGATCTTGGCCGCGAGGATCCGGTAGAACTCGGGATAGTTCCCGCGCTCCGTGGGCAGCCGGTCAAGGTGCCCGTCGCGGCCCAGCTGCCCGGCCCATTCGGCGGCCTCCACACCGTACTCGGCATCCAGCGGGCTCCCGCCGGCCACAATATACGGCTCCTGCGGGTCCACGCCGTGCTTCGTATACCCTCCGCCGGCGCCGAGGACCCGGTAGCGGGGGCCCTGCTGGGCGCAGAGCATGTTCATCCAGTGATGGCTAAGCACGCCGTTCCCGTGCCGCAGCACCACAAAGCAGTCATCATCCGTCTTTTCGCCCGGCCGCCGGGCAAGAAGCTCGGCGTGGACCACTGTTGCCGGGCCGAAGAGCTGCAGCGACTGGTCCAGGAGGTGGGTGCCGAGGTCGAACAGGACACCGCCCCCGTCGGCCGCCGTCGCGTCCGCTTTCCAGGCTTTGGAAACCTCGGGCGACCACCGTTCAAAGCGTGATTCGAACCGCGTCACCTCACCCAGCACTCCGTCCTTCAGCAGGGCCTTGACCGTGAGGTAGTCCCCGTCCCAGCGCCGGTTCTGGAACACTGTCAGCACCCGCCCCAGCCGCTCTGCGAGTGCGATCAGCTCCTGCCCCTGCGTGCTCGTCACGGCGAACGGCTTGTCGACCACGACGTCGAGCCCGGCCTCCAGCGCAGCCTTCGCCAACGGATAGTGGGTGGCCGGAGGAGTTCCCAGCACCACGAGGTCCAGGTCAGGGGCCAGCGCAAGGACGGCATCGCCGTCGGGCACTGTTTTCACGCCGGGGTACTGCTCGACGGCGGCAGCCTGCCGGGCTGAGTCGGAGGTGGCGATCACGTCCAGCGAGTAGCTGGGGTCCGCCGCGATCAGCGGCGCATGGAAAACCCGGCCGGACAGGCCGAAGCCCACCACGGCGGTGCGGATCGGGGTAGCGGGGGTGGAGGAATCGGTGCTCATGGTGCCACGCTACCCCGCCACACCCCCGACGACGCGGCTGACCAGCTCGCGCCAGGATTCCTCCAGCCGCTCCGGCGAAACGTGCTGCACGCGGACGGCATGCAGCAGCCGTTCGGGGTCGAGGGTTGCGCTGAGGGACATGGCCATCAGCCAAGGGTCTGCGTCAAAGCCCGCCGAGCGCAGCAAATACTCGATGTGCCGGTGCCACAGCACCGCCGCGGGGGCCTCGAACCTGTTGTGCAGGGACGCCTGGGCGGCCCTCGCGAGCTCACCGAATTCCAGGACGTAGCGGATGCGTTCGGCACCGAAGGCGATCAGTCGTTCCCGCGGCGGCGCCCCGGGGCCAAGCGGCGGCGGCCCGAACATGAAGCGGCCCTGGAAGTCGGCCTCGGCGTCGCTGAGCAGGGTCATCATGAGGCCGGCCCGGCTGCCGAACCGGCGGAACACGGTGCCCTTGCCGACGCCTGCGCGCTCCGCCAGCTTGTCCATGGTCACGCCGTCGGCGCCGCACTCCTCCACCAGCTGCCGGGCAGCACACAGGAGCAACTCCCGGTTCCGGGCAGCATCGCTGCGTTCCGCTCCGGGGCCCGATGAGGGCCCGGGCGAGGGCCCTTGGCCGGATGAGGACCCGGAGCGGATTGGGATGAGGCTCACACCAAGCATTCTAGCCCCGGGAATAATATCCGGACCGTAGTCCGTTTAGTCTGGGTGAAGGCACCAAACGCCTCCAAGAACCACTCGCCACGGAGCGTTCCGCGGCAAGACCTAAGGAGTTCACATGTCCAAGAGCACCGTACTCGCCCTGGTGGGAAGCCTCCGCGCCGACTCCCACAACCGCAAGCTTGCCGAAGCCATCCAGCTGAACGCCCCGGAAGGCCTCGAGATCGTGATCCACGAGAGCCTGGGCAACATCCCCTTCTACAACGAGGACATCGACGTCGAAGGCCAGGTCCCGGCAGCCGCCACCGCCCTGCGCGAGGCGGCCGGCCAGGCTGACGCCCTGCTGCTGGTCACCCCGGAGCACAACGGCACCATGCCCGCCTCGCTGAAGAACGCCATCGACTGGCTGTCCCGCCCGTTCGGCGCTGGCGCCCTCGCCGGCAAGCCCACCGCCGTCGTCGGCACCGCCTTTGGCCAGTTCGGCGGCGTCTGGGCGCAGGACGAGGCCCGCAAGGCTGTCGGCATCGCCGGCGCCCGCGTCCTGGAGGACGCCAAGCTCGCCGTCCCCGGCTCCATGGTCCGCTTCGCCGAAACCCACCCGAAGGACGACGCCGAGGTCGTTGAGCAGATCAAGGAACTCTTCGTCACCCTTGCCGCCGTCGAGCCCGCCGGCGCAGCTGCCTAAGCGGCACCTCCCCTTCGCACGCCTCCGGCACGCGGACCAGTTCACAGCGGACCAGTTCACAGCGGACCAGTTCACAGCGGCTGGGGGCGTGCGCGCTTCCGCGCCCTGCGCCCGGCCGGACGGCCGGGAAAGGCTGCAACCAATCCGTGACTGAGCTGCGGCCAAACTGACACCCGGGCACCGTTCCCCGCCCCGCCGCCCCGCCGTAACGTTGATGTACGGGACGTGCCGGGGCAGGGAGTGCGGTGCAGTCATGAAGTCAAGCTGGGGAGCCAGACCGCTGGCGACGGCGGTCGCCGCCATTTGCCTGACACTGCCCTTGTGGCTAGGCTCCTGCGCTTCCCTCCAAAACGCGTACGACGCCGGGCCCGCCCCTGCGGCCGCACCCGAACCCCGCCCGGCTCCTCCCGTGAGTCCGCCCGAGGGCGCCGGCGCGCCCACCGCTTCCGGATCCGGCCTGGGCGCTTCCGGCGAGGGTGCTTCCGGTTCGGGCGTTGCTGGTCAGGGAACAGCGGCCGCGGCTTCCGAAACCGCTCCTCCGGCGTCAGCTCCGCCTGCCTCCGGGGGCCCTAACCCGGGCGCCCAGATTGCCGGCAGCCAAACTGCTGCCGGTGGTTCAGGGCCGGGCGGGTTTCCGTCCGGCGGACTCGGGGCAGGCACCGCTGCGGACACGCAAGCCCAGCTTCCGGGCGGAGCCGGACAGCAACCGGCGCCCGCCTCCGGAGCCGCGGCCGGCCCGGCCTCGCCGGGCCCCACGACATCTGGCTCCGTACCCGGGGCCTCCCTGCCGGGGACCGGCACCGGTGAAGCTTCCGGCGCCGGCACCGCGGTGTACTACGTTGCGATCGACGACGGCGGCAGGTCCGGCGTGCGCTTCGGTTGCAATGACAGCCTGGTGGCCGTGCACAATGCCGATTCCTCCATCACCGAGCCGCTGCAGGCCGCCATGAGCAGGCTCCTGTCCGGTCCGGGCGCACCGCCTGCGAGCGGCCTGTACAACGCGCTGTCGGCGTCCTCGCTCCAGTACGTGTCGGGCTACCTCGACGGCACCACCGTGGTGGTGAACCTGACCGGCGCGGTGCAGCCCGGCGGCGTGTGCGATCTTCCGCGGATTGAAGCTCAGCTCACGCACACAGCCGTCACGGCCGCCAATGCCGTCCGCGCGGAAATCTACGTCAGCGGCGTGCCCCTGGACCAGGTCCTCGGCCTCCGCTAACTTACGAACGCTGGGCTAACTTACGAACGCTGGGCGCCCGGCCTCCCGGGAGAGCCCGCCTCCGCGGCGAACAGGGCATCCATCTCAGCATGGCTCGGCGAACCGGCAAGTCCGGACCAGTTGCCGTCGCCGAGGATTTCGGCGGCCACGCGGGAAACTGTTGCGTACGCCGCCTTCGCGGC
This sequence comes from Arthrobacter sp. NPDC056691, assembly GCF_042791415.1. NCBI lineage: Bacteria > Bacillati > Actinomycetota > Actinomycetes > Micrococcales > Micrococcaceae > Arthrobacter > Arthrobacter sp. NPDC056691. Next base: position 65,801 of record NZ_JBHTXX010000031.1, on the reverse strand, counting down.
ATTGCCGCCGATGCTGACCCGCCGCACACCGGCGTCGTGCAGTTCGCCCACTGACGCCGATCCGACGCCGGCAAGGGCATTCAGCGGCGCCGGTATCCGCCTGCTGAGCTCATGCAGGATGTGGAGGTCCGTCACGCCCGGCACGAAAATTCCGTCGGCCCCCGCGGCAAGGTAGCCCTCGGCCCGCGCCAGCGTCTCCCCGAAGGCAGAGTCCCCGGACTGCCCGGAAAGGTACGTGTCCGTCCGGGCATTGATGAAGAGGGGCACCCCGGCCTCCGCCGCGATGCCGCGGACCAGACTGATCCTGCGGGCCTGCTCGTCCACGGCTGTGAGGGAGGCTCCGCCGGAGTCCTCGATGTTCACACCCACGGCCCCGGCCGCCAGCACCGCCGCGACAGTCTGCCGGAGCCGGCCGTCGTCGAAAGCGCCGTCAGCACCGGCATACCCGGCTTCAATATCAGCCGTGACCGGGATGCTCGTGGCCGCGGCAATCCTGCGGAGTGCGTCAAAGGCCAGTTCCGGCGGCACGTGGCTGCCGTCCGGAAACCCGAGGCTCCACGAGATGGCCGAACTTGAGGTGGCAATCGCCCGCGCCCCGGCGTTCTCCACAAGCACGGCGGAGGCGGCATCCCACACGTTCACGAGCACCAGCGGAACGGCACCGCCGGCGTGCATCTGGCGGAAGGCGTCTGCCTGGGCGGACTGGGACTGCGCGGGCCGGGACGGTGAAGGCGTGGGCTCGAGTGACGTCATGGCTCCATTCCATGCCTTGTCCTGCCGAAGGTAAAGGCGTCCGCAGGCTCAGTTCAGAATCGCATCCGAAACAAGTCAACAGATGTTGCCTAATCAGCAACCAATGGCTGTACTCTGGGATTGTGACCCACGAGACACTCGCCGCCGCCGCAGCCGTCCTCCCCGCCGAAGCCATCGACGCCATCGAGCGGGCCGCGACATCAGCCCACCGCCACGACGAACTCTTCTCCGAGCGCGCCGCGAACATCAAGCAGTCGGCGGTCCGGGATGTTTTCGACATCTCCATGCGGCCGGGCCTGGTCTCGCTGGCCGGCGGCAGCCCCTACCTGCAGTCCCTGCCCCTCGAAAAGCTCGCCCACACGGCCGCACGGATCATCGCCGAGGACGGCCTCACGGCGCTCCAGTACGGCGGGGGCCAGGGCACCGAGGAACTCCGCACGCAGATCTGCGAGGTCATGGCCGCCGAAGGGATCCTGGATGCCCGGCCGGAGAACGTGGTGATCACGGCGGGCTCGCAGTCCGCCCAGGATGTGGCCACCAAGGTGTTCTGCGACCCCGGCGACGTGGTCCTCGTGGAGGAACCCACCTACGTGGGTGCGCTGAACACGTTCGAGGCCTACCAGGTCCAGGTGGAGGCGGTTCCCATGGACGACGACGGGCTGGTGCCTGAGCTTCTCGAGGCCCGGATCGCGGCGCTCCAGACCGCCGGGAAAAACATCAAGTTCCTCTACACCATCCCCAACTTCAACAACCCGTCGGGCATCACCCTGGCACAGGACCGGCGGCAGCAGATCGTGGACATCTGCCGCCGCGCCAACATTCTGGTGCTTGAGGACAACCCGTACGGCCTGCTGCGGTTCGACGGCGCGCCTCTGGCGCCGCTGCGGGCAGGCAACCCCGACGACGTCATCTACATGGGCTCGTTCTCGAAGATCTTTGCCCCGGGACTGCGCATCGGCTGGGCCCTCGTTCCCGCCCACCTCCAGCGCCGCTACTACCTGGCCTCCGAGGCAGTGACGCTCTGCCCGCCCACGTTGAACCAGATGCTCGTCTCGGCCTACCTTCGGGACTACGACTGGAAGGGCCAGATCGAAACGTACCGCGGGCTGTATGCCGAGCGCTGCCACGCGATGCTGGCGGCACTGGAGAAGGACATGCCTGAGGGGCTCAGCTGGACCCGGCCGCAGGGCGGATTCTTCGTCTGGGTGACACTGCCCGAGGGCGTGGACACCTATCCTTTGCTCCGCAAGGCGATCAGTGCCGGCGTCGTCTTCATTCCCGGCGCAGCCTTCACCCACTCGGACGCGCCGTCGAACAAGCTCCGCCTGGCGTTCAGCGCCGTTCCGCCGGAGGCCATCGCGGAGGGCGTGCGGCGCCTGGCGCCGGTACTGCAGGACGCCATAGACGCGTTGGCCTAAGCTGGGCAGCGAACGGAACATCAGGCTATTCAAAGGAGATTCGGCCATGGCGGGAACGATTGTTGTTGGTGTGGACGGAAGCGGTACCGCACGCAAGGCAGCGGAGGTGGCGCGGGATCTGGCTGCGGCGCTGGGCGCCGGGCTCCACGTCGTGTCCGCGTTCGACACCGACCGGACCGAAGTCTTCGGCAGCGGTAGCGACAGGTGGATCGTGTCGTCCGCTGACGATGCTGAAAAGGTGGCCCGGGACGTGGCGACCGCGCTGGCGGGCGGCGACTTCGAGATCACGTATTCCTCCGCGCGGGGCAAACCCGCCGAAGCCCTGGTCAGGGAGGCGGACCGCCTCGAGGCGAGCATGATCGTGGTGGGAAACCGCCGCATGCAGGGGCTGGGGCGGGTGCTGGGCAGCGTGGCGAACAGCGTGGCCCACAGCGCGTCCTGCGACGTCTATATCGCGAACACCTACGGCGCCGACTAGCCGGAGCCGGCAGGCACTGTCCAGACTGACTTGACGCGGATCACCCGGGCTGGTGGGCAGTCTCACCCCGTTTTCCGGCGATCCGGCATGCCCTGAAAGATAAAATTGGAGTTGCCCCCGATGGTGCGGACAATTCCAAATCTACCTTTCAGGGGAACACTGTGCTTACTCTCCAGCGTCGCCACCTCGTCGGCCACGACATCCTTCTTGCCCGCCACGGCAACCACATCAGCGCCATGCGCGTTGACCGCTCCGCCGGCCGCGTGATCGCCCTCCTCGACGACGGCTCCGTGGACAGCGCCCCGAACCTCATCTCCCCCGACCTGCAGCTGCCGGACACTCTGAAGAGCGTCCTGCGCGAAGACTGGAAGTTCCTCACGCTGGTGAGCAGCGGCATTGCCGCCGTGAGTGGCATCATGCTGGCCGCCGCCGTAAGCATGGCAGGCATGTCCGGCGATCCGGCCATGGCCCAACTGCTGGCCAACTCCTACGCCGCTTACTGAGCCAGCCTCCGGCGTCACTTAGGGGCGCCCGGTTCCGGGCATCAGCCGATCCGGACCAGCAGCTCGCGCAGCAGCCACCAAAGGCCCGCGGTGACACCGCCGCCCACCAGGGCACCGGCAACAACCTGCGCCACCGTGTGGGCCCGCAGCACCACCCGGGACCAGCCGACAGCGGGAACCAGCAGCAGCAACGGAAGCCACTGGACGCCTAGGATCAGCACCGAGATGACCGTCGTAAGCGCGATGGCCCCGGCGTGGCCGCTGATTTTCCAGAACAGGCTGATGACGGCGAGCACCACCACGCCTCCCACTATCGCCAGCACCACCACAATGACGCTGTACGGGGCGTTGATGGCCAGGAGCACTGCCAGCCCTGCGAGCAGGGACACCACCGACATGGCGAGCACCGGCGCGCGTTGTTTGCGGTCGCTGACGTGGTGGTCCGTCACCTTGCCCAGCCGCACCAGGAGAACGACGGCGGCCAGCGGCAGTACGCACACAAACAGTACCGCCACCGCACCGAACCAGACGGTACCCGGAAAGCCGGGTTCCATGGCCGGGCTGAGGAGCAGCAGCAGCGCCACTGTGATGGGCGGCTGAAGGGCTTCCGTGATGATCCGGGCCACGCGGTTTTTCACGCGGATGCTGACGATCCCGCGATCCTCACTCATGGGAACCCCGTCCCTGCCTGTCCGGTCCATCCCCCTTTCCCCGGAGGGTACCCCTCCCGGGCCTGTCCGTCGAGCAGGGCGGGTCAGTCGAGCAGCAGAGCCGGCTCTTCCAGGATGGCAGCGACGTCGGCCATGAAGCGGGCGGAAAGGTCGCCGTCCACGACGCGGTGATCGAAGGATCCGCCAAGCGTGGTAATCCAGCGCGGGATGACCTCACCGTCCAGGACCCACGGCTTCTGCTTGATGGTGCCGAACGCCACGATGGCCACCTCACCGGGGTTGATGATGGGGGTTCCTGTGTCGATGCCGAGGGCGCCGATGTTAGTGACGGTCAGCGTACCGCCCTGCATCTGCGCCGGCTGGGTCTTGCCGGCCCGCGCCGTGGTGGCGAGCTCGTTCAGGGCCAGCGCCAGTTCCTTGAGGGACAGGTCCTGGGCGTTCTTGATGTTCGGGACCATCAGCCCGCGCGGCGTGGCCGCGGCAATGCCCAGGTTCATGAAGTGCTTGACATGGATCTCGGCGGAGTCGCTGCCGTCAGGGTTGTCCACCCAGGTGGCGTTAACGCTCGGGTTCCGGGCCGCCGCCCAGATGACGGCCTTCGCAAGGATCAGCAGCGGGGAGACCTTGATGCCCTCAAAGTCACGCGAGGCCTTGAGCCGCTTGACGAACTCCATGGTCCGGCTGGCATCCACGTCCACGAAGATGCTCACGTGCGGCGCGGAGAACGCCGACTCCACCATGGCCTTCGCGGTGGCCTTCCGGACGCCCTTGACCGGGATCCGCTCAACCCGCTGCTCCTGCGGACGGCCGGAGGCGCCCCAGAAGGTGTCCGCCTTGTCCACTTCCGCATCGCGCTGCGCCTGGTAGCTGACCAGGTCCTCGCGCGTCACCTCGCCGCGCGCACCCGTGGCCACAACGTCTGCCAGGTCAATCCCCAGGTCGCGGGCGATCTTGCGCACCGGCGGCTTGGCCAGGACCCTGTTCATGAGGCCGGAGATTGCTCCGCCCAAGGTCGGCTTGTCGGCACCGTTGGCTGCGGTCCCGCCGTCGGTTGCGCCAGCCGAAACCGACTCGTCCAGCACGTCCCCCATAGAATGCGGCTGCACCGGCTCGACCTCCGGAGCGCCGTGGACTGGGTCCGCGGGAATAGCGGACCGCGTCAGGCGCGGGCGCCGCTTCACGGCGTCGGCCTTCGGCCCCGAACCAACCAGCGGACCGGCGGCAAGGCCGCCGGCGGCAGCTCCGCCGTCGGACTTTTCGCTGGCGGCGGGCTCGGCGTCCACCGGGAGTTTTCCGTACATCGGCGCGGGCGCGTCGGCCGGCGTGGGGTCGCCGTGCATGGCGTCAGAGACGCTGATGATGGCAGTTCCGACGTCGACCGTAGCCCCTTCCGGGACCAGCAGTTCGGTGACGGTACCGGCGAACGGTGACGGGAGCTCCACGAGGGACTTGGCCGTCTCGATCTCGCACAGGACGTCGTTGATGGCCACCTCGTCGCCGGGCTTGACCTTCCAGGAAACGATCTCTGCCTCGGTCAGGCCCTCACCGACGTCGGGGAGGTTGAACTTGTTAAGCGTCATGGGATCCTCGGGTTCGAAAGCTCGGGCGCTCCGGGAGGTGTGCGGAGGCGGTAGGCGAAAGAGTCAGCAGGCGCCGGTGCGCCACGGCGTCAGTACGCGAAGGTGCGGTCCAGCGCCTCAAGGATGCGGTCGATGTCCGGGAGGTAGTCCTCTTCGATCTTGGCCACGGGGTACGGCATATGGAAGCCCCCTACCCGGATGACCGGCGCCTCCAGCGACAGGAAGGCCCGTTCGCTGATGCGGGCAGCGATTTCGCCGCCGATGCCGCCGAAGGTGGGTGCCTCGTGCGCCACGACCAGCCGGCCCGTCTTCTTGACGGAGGCCTCGATGGCGTCGAAATCGATCGGCGAGATGGAGCGCAGGTCGATCACTTCGATGCTGCGGCCGTCCTCGGCCGCGGCGTTGGCGGCGGCGAGGGCCACGGGGACGAGCGGGCCGTAGACCACCACGGTGGCGTCGGTTCCCTCCCGGACCACGTGGGCCTTGAACGGGTCTTCGGCCGGGCCGGCAGATTCGGTGTCGACCTCGCCCTTGAGCCAGTAGCGGCGCTTCGGTTCGAAGACGATTACCGGGTCCTGGCAGTTGACGGCCTGCTGGATCATCCAGTAGGCGTCGTGGGGGTTGGACGGGGTGATGATGCGCAGCCCGGGGGTATGCGCGAACAGTGCCTCGGGCGATTCCGAGTGGTGCTCGATGGAGCCGATGCCGCCGCCGTAGGGGATGCGGATGACAACGGGCACGGTGAGGTTGCCGTTGCTGCGCGAGTGCATTTTGGCCAGCTGGGTGGTGATCTGGTTGAAGCCGGGGAAGACGAAACCGTCGAACTGGATCTCGGCGACGGGCAGGTAGCCGCGCAGCGCCAGGCCGATCGCGGTGCCGATGATGCCGGATTCTGCGAGCGGGGTGTCCACCACGCGGTCGGCCCCGAATTCGCCGATCAGGCCGTCGGTGACGCGGTACACGCCGCCGAGGGGGCCGATGTCCTCGCCCATGAGGAGGGACTTGGGGTTGTTGCTAAGCGTGGCGCGCAGGCCTTCGTTGATGGCCTTGGCAATGGTCATGGTGGTCATCGGCGGCCTGCCCCTTCTCCCTCGTCCTCGCCGGCAAAGCCTGCGCTGTACTCTTCGAACCACGCCAGTTCCTCGGCCACGAGCGGATGCGCCTCGACGTAGGTGTTGGCGAAGGCCGTCCTGATGTCCGGGGCGTCCGACGCGTAGGTGGACTTGCGGATGTAGGCGGCGAGTTCGTCGCCCTCGGCGGCAAGGCCGGCGAAGAACGCGTCGTCGGCCATGCCCTCGGCGCGGAGGTACTTCTCCAGGCGGTCCAGCGGGTCCTTTTCGCGCCACAGGGCCTCCTCCGAGGACTCGCGGTACTTCGTGGGATCGTCGGCTGTGGTGTGGGCGCCCACGCGGTAGGTGAAGGCCTCAATCAGGACCGGGCCGTTGCCCTGGCGTGCGTGCTCGAGCGCCCATTCGGTGACGGCGTGGACCGCGATGACGTCGTTGCCGTCCACGCGGATGCCCGGGAAGCCGTAGCCCTTGGCGCGGTTGGCGAGCGGGATGCGGGTCTGCACGGCAGTGGGCACGGAGATGGCCCAGTGGTTGTTCTGGCAGAAGAAGACCACCGGGGCGTTGTACGAGGAGGCAAAGACCATGGACTCGTGGACGTCGCCCTCGGAGCTCGCACCGTCGCCGAAGTAGACCATGACGGCGGCCTTCGGCTCGGCTGGACCGTCGACGCCCTGGGCGCCGTCCAGCTTCCGGGCCTCTGCCAGCCGCTGGTCGCGCTGAATGCCCATGGCATAGCCGACGGCGTGCGGCGTCTGCGCAGCCAGCACCAGCGTGTACAGGTGGAAGTTGGTGTCCTTCGGGTTCCAGCCGCCGTTGGAGACGCCGCGGAACTGCTTCAGCAGTTCGGCCAGGTCCACGTTGCGGGTCAGGGCAACGCCGTGCTCGCGGTAGGTGGGGAAGATGTAGTCCTGCGGCTGGCTGGCCCGGCCGGATCCGATCTGGGCTGCTTCCTGGCCCGTCAGCGGAACCCACAGGGCCAGCTGCCCCTGCCGCTGCAGGGCCGTGGCTTCCTGGTCGAAGCGTCGGATGGCCGCCATGTCCGCGTAAAAACCGCGGAGCTTTTCGGCATCGAGACGCGCGGCGTACTCGGAGAACACGGAATCCGTGCCCAGTGTGCCGTCGGGACCCAGAAGCTGGACCATTTCAGCCGGGGGCACGCCCAGGGCAGCCTCGGCCTGCGCCTCGAGCTGGTCGTCCAGTTCCGTTCCATCGAACTCGGTGGAGGGCAGATGTGTTGCGCCCATACCGTCTCCTTGCCTGCCGCATCCGGATGCGTTGCAATGTCGCTGGGATATATGCCTCGCGGGGAATGCATTCCCGGCGAGGCATATATATTTTGGCTTACTGTTCCTTACTTTATCCGGCGTAGGTAGCGCCGGCTGTTTGTTAAGCGCTAGGAACGGCGTGGCGGTTTTGTGTAGACCGCACAGAGTTCCAGGAATCGCGTATTCGCTTCCACCTCGCCGATGCTGACCCGGACGCCTTCGTTTCCGAAGGCCCGCACGGACAGCGCCCGCTCCCCGGCGAGCCGGGCAAACTCTGCGCTGTCCTCGCCCAAACCGAGCCAGACAAAGTTCCCCTGCGCGTCCGGAACGAACCAGCCGAGGTCCCGGAGACCTGCTGTCACCCGGTCCCGCTCCTCCACCAGGCTTTGTACCCTTTCTACAACCTGGTCAAAATTCTGCAGGGACACCACCGCCGCCTTTTCGGCGATCTGCGAGACCGCGAACGGGGTGGCGGCGACGCGCAGGTGCTGGGTGAGCTGGGGCTGGGACACGCTGTAGCCGACCCGCAGGCCGGCGAGGCCGTGCGCCTTGGAGAACGTCCTGAGCACCACCACATTGGGGTACTTGCGGTACATCCGGATGCCGTCCACGGCGTCTTCAGCGCGGACGAACTCCTGATAGGCCTCATCGATGACCACCACAACATCCGAAGGAACAGCCTTGATGAAGCACTCGGTTTCCTCGGCGGTCAGGATGGGGCCAGTGGGGTTGTTGGGAGTGCACAGCAGGATCACCCTGGTTCGGACGGTCACGGCTGCGGCCATGGCGTCGAGGTCGTGGCGCCCGTCAGCCATCAGGGGGATTCGGACGCTCTCAGCCCCGGCCAGCCCAACGCAGATGGGATAGGCCTCGAAGGACCGCCACGCGTAGATCACCTCGTCCGGCTTGCCGTCGTCGTTCTGGCCGGCGAACGTGGTCAGCAGCTGGGTGAGGGCGCCGAGGCTGCCGGCACCGGTGACGATGTCCTCGGCCGGGACGTCGAGGAACCCGGCGAGCGCGGCGCGAAGCCTGGTGCTGAGGGGGTCGGGGTAGCGGTTGAAGTCGGTCTGGGCGGCGATGGCCTCCACCACGGCCGGGATGGGCGGCAGCGGGTTCTCATTGGACGACAATTTGTAGCTTGCAAGGCCGTCGACAGCGACGGGCGGCTTGCCGGCAGCGTAGCGGGGCAGCCGGTCAACCACCGGTCGGGGCCTCAGGCCCCCCGCCATAGTCTCTGATGAAGTCATGCCACCTAGCCTATGCCCCTGACTGCCTGCCAGACCTTGCGGTGTGACAGCATGGGCGCATGCGGTCTTTCATCATGCGCGTGATCATTAACGGACTGGCGCTGTGGATTGCCAGCTGGCTTCTGCCGGGCCTGGACATCTCCACCACAGCCACCACGGAAGCTGTTGCCAAGACCGGGGTGAACCAGGGAACCGACGCTGCCGGCATTGTCCTCGCGTACCTGTTCATCGGGCTGATATTCGGCCTGGTCAATGCGTTTGTGCGCCCGGTGGTCAGCTTTCTCTCCCTGCCCATCACCATCCTGACGCTGGGCCTGTTCACTGTGGTGATCAACGCCGCGATGCTCTACCTCACCTCCTGGATCAGCAGCTACACGCCGGTGCACTTTACGATCGATTCGTTCTTCTGGACCGCCGTGCTGGCCGCCATCATCATCACCGTCATTTCGCTCGTGGCAGACCGGCTCCCCGGCGCCCGCCACCGCTGACTCCGGCGGCGCCGCCGCCAGACACCGTGCGGGGTTCTGCACGGGATTCCGGCTGAGGAGACTGGCCTGGAAGAACGATCCGGCCCGGGCCGGGCACCGGCAGCTGCCGTGCGGGCACGGGCGGCTTTGGCGCGCGGACCAGCTGAAACCGGGTGGCCTTGGCCGTTCCCCCCGCGCCCACCACACCGGCGAGCGCGGCGGTGGACGCCGCCAGCGAAGGATCGGGGCTCGCAGCGACTGCCCGGGCCCCGGCCTCGTAGTTGGTGAGCCTGTGCCCGGGACCGAGGCCGGCGTCCTCCCCGGGAGGTGTCCTGACCAGACCGTTGAGCGTCACCGTCACCCGGTCCCTGGTGTCCGGATTGGGAAGGCCCTCGCTCCCCGGAACCCAGTCCTGCCGGTGCTCCAGATGCAGGCTGCTGACGCCCGGCCCCGGAGATATTGCGCCCACCGGCGATCCCGCGGTCAGCACGTATTTGAGGTTGTACTCGGCAAGGAAGGCCTTGTCCTGGCTCAGATTCATCGCATGGATACCGCCCTGGCTGTAGCCCACAGCCACCACCTGGTCCCCGGCCTCTGCCCCGGCCTCGCGCAGGGCCGCCCGGATGGCCCCGGCCGTGTACTCGGACCCGTATCCCAAAGCTTCGCCGATGCCGGCTTCATCGAAGGGGTTGGGCCCGCCGGTGTTGCCGGGCTGGGTTCCCGGAATGATCACGATGAACGCGTCCCGTCCCCCGCTGGTTGTCTGGATGACCTCGATCTGGCCGGGACCGGCGTCCTCCACCTCTCCTGCCCGGGCAAGAAGACCTGCAGGGGACGCGTCCAGGTCGATGTCCGCGGAGCCCTCCTTGAGGGCCCTGACCGGCCGCGGCTGCAACCCCGGCAGGACGCGGTCCAGCAGCGTCCGGGCAAGGATCGGGACACTCGACCCCGCCATGCCGGACGCGAGCGCCATCTTTACGGCGGCGTCCACCGGGCTCTGCCGCACTCCCAGGAGCGCTGCCAGGATGGTGCCGGCCACCACGGGGTCACTCGATGCGATGGCCTCGGTGCTGGCCGTGTTGGGGCGCCAGTCCCGCCAGTCCCGGGCCAGGCCAAGGTCAACCACCTGCCGTCCCCACAACCAGGATGCGTCCCAGTGGAGCTGGGTGATGAGCAGGTTCGCCGTCTCGGCCGCGCTGTACTCGAGCTGGCAGGCCCGCACACCGCCGGCCAGGCGGTCCATCTCCTCCCGCACCGACGCCACAGAGCGCCGCCCCTCCCAGACAGCGGCCAGGGCCTCGGCACCGCTGGACGGATCGTCCCGCTGGTAGCTTCCCAGCGACTCCCAGACCCTGTAGATACCCAGCTCGACAGCCGCCAGATCCCGGGCGAGCGCGTCCAGCTCCCGCGCCCCCGTATCCAGTTCCTCGAGCTGGAAGGAGATCCCGCCCACTCCGCCGCGCACGGAAAGCACACCGTCGGAGACCGGCTCGACGGGACGAAGCTGGCCGCCGCTGCCACCCGGCGCGGCCTCGGCCATCAGTAACCTCCGGCAGCCGTAAGGGCGGACTCCGCGACATGGACGGAGTGCCGCCGCAGCGCGAGGGCGGCGCCAAGCACTCCTTCGCGTGCCCCGGAGAGAGCCATTGCCTGCACCCGGAGGCTGGACCGGTAGGCCTGACCGGCAGGTGACTGCCAGTCCATGAGCTGGAGCTGCGAGAGCCTGGCACACACGGCATCGACCTGTTCCGCGCAGGCCTCCACCCGCCCGGCCAACAGCTGGACTTCGAAACTGCGCGACGAGCATGCCGCGGCGTCCGCCGCCGTGACGCTCCCCGCCGTGATGATGGCGCTCATGCCTGTGACGCTGGCGCTCATTCGGGTACCCCCATCCCTGCGGTCCGGCGCCCCGGCGCCTGGCCCCTTCCTCGATTCCTGCCCACGACGCTACGGTGCGGACCGACAACAACGGAACGGCCGGCGTCGTCCATGTGGAGAAGTGCGCGGGGGCGGGCCTGTGGAGGGGAAGTCACACGGAATCCCGTGCTTCAGCGGGCACAGAACTTCATGAAAGAATCAGCTCATGCCTGAAACTGCCGCCACAGCTGACACCCGTACGCCCTCCGGACGCCTCGCCCTCGCCGCATCAGGGGAACAAATCGCGCTCGGCCCGCTGGACGGCCGCTACAAGTCCGCCGTCGGCCCCCTCGTTGACTACCTGTCCGAGGCAGCCCTCAACCGCGACCGCGTCGCCGTCGAGGTGGAGTGGCTGATCCACCTGACCGGGGACAACGTCCTCCCGGGCGCCGGCCCGCTGACCGCGGACCAGCAGCAGCAGCTGCGCGCAATCGTCACCGAATTCGATGCCGCCTCCGTCACCGAGCTGGCCGAAATCGAAGCCGTCACCGTCCACGACGTGAAGGCCGTGGAGTACTACATCGGCCGCCGGCTGCCCGCCGTCGGGATCGAAAACCTGACCGCCATGGTGCACTTCGGCTGCACCTCCGAGGACATCAACAACCTGTCCTACGCCCTGGGCGTGAAGGGTGCTGTGGAGGACGTGTGGCTGCCCGCCGCCCGGGCCCTCGTGGCCCAGATCAGCAAGATGGCCGAGGACAACCGCGCCGTTCCGATGCTGTCCCGCACGCACGGCCAGCCCGCCACGCCCACCACCCTGGGCAAGGAACTCGCCGTCATTGCGCACCGCCTGAACCGGCAGCTGGACCGCGTCGCCAGGACCGAATACCTCGGCAAGATCAACGGCGCCACCGGCACGTACGCCGCCCATGTGGCATCCGTCCCGGGCGCGGACTGGCAGCAGGTGGCCAAGTCGTTCGTGGAGAAGCTCGGCCTGACCTGGAACCCGCTGACCACCCAGATCGAAAGCCACGACTGGCAGGCCGAGCTGTACGCCGACGTCGCCCGCTTCAACCGGATCCTGCACAACGTCTGCACGGACATCTGGAGCTACATCTCGATCGGCTACTTCGCGCAGATTCCCGTGGCAGGCGCCACCGGCTCCTCCACCATGCCGCACAAGGTCAACCCGATCCGCTTCGAAAACGCCGAGGCCAACCTGGAGATTTCCTCCGGGCTCCTGGACGTGCTGGGCTCCACCCTGGTGACCTCCCGCTGGCAGCGCGACCTCACGGACTCCTCCAGCCAGCGCAATATCGGCGTCGCCTTCGGCCACTCCCTGCTGGCCATCTCCAACGTGGCCAAGGGCCTGGAGCGCCTCGACGTCGCCGAGGGTGTCCTCGCCGAGGACCTCGACACGAACTGGGAAGTCCTGGGCGAGGCCATCCAGATGGTTATGCGCGCGGAGGCGATTGCCGGCGTCGAAGGCATGGAGAACCCGTACGAGCGCCTCAAGGACCTCACCCGCGGCCAGCGCGTGGATGCCGCCCGGATGCAGGAGTTCGTCCAGGGCCTGGGCCTCTCCGCTGATGCCGAGGCGCGGCTGCTGGCCCTGACGCCGGGCAAGTACACCGGCATCGCGGACCAGCTGGTGGACCACCTCAAATAAGTACGACGGCGGTGCCGGGCTTTGTTGCCCGGCACCGCTTTTGTTTCCGGCGGCTTCCGCAAGAAGCGGCCGGTCCCGCCTACGGCGGCCCGCGCCGCCAACCTTCCCGACGACGACAAGGAACGCGACACCATGAGGCTGCTGCTCATCCGCCACGGCGAAACCCCCGGGAACGTGCTGGGGCAGCTGGACACCGCCCACCCGGGCCCCGGCCTCACCGAGCTGGGCGAGCGCCAGGCGGAGGCGCTGCCGCGGGCCCTGGCGAACGAGCCGATCAGCTCGCTGTACGCCTCCACATTGATCCGCACGCAGATCACCGCCAAACCGCTGAGCCTGGAGCTGGGACTCGACGTGAAGATCCTGGACGGCATCCATGAGATCGAGGCGGGCGCCCTGGAAAAGCTGACGGACCACGAGTCCCACCGCCGGTACATGAGCACCGTTTTCGCCTGGACGGACGGAGATTTCGACCGCCGGATGCCCGCCGGGCCCAACGGGCACGAGTTTTTCGAGCGCTACGACGCTGCCATCGCCAAGGTGGCCGCGGAGGCCGCCGGCGCCGGTGCCGTCGCCCTGGTGAGCCACGGCGCCGCGATCCGTGTCTGGGCAGGCCACCGGGCGAACAACATCGACATGGAATTCGCCGCCCGGCACGTCCTGGCGAACACCGGCATCGTGGCCCTGGAAGGCGATCCCGACGGCGGCTGGAACCTGATCCACTGGGACGCCAGCCCGGTGGGTGGCCTCGCCCTGGCCGACCCCGCCGCCGAGGACCCGATGGGAAAAACCACAGGCTAGGCCTGCCGTCGTCCACATAGCGAACCAACGTACTGGACGGGCGCCAGCGGACGCGGCCATCATGAAAGCAGGCGTCGGGACAGGACCGGCAACCGCGACTTGCGGCGGTGTCCCGCACGGTGGAGGCGCACTGCCATGGCACAAGAAACGGTGCCGCGGGGCGGGGACCGCGGCGACGGCCCCTACCTGCCCGGCGAATCGTTCCTGACTGACTATTACGAGCACGTGTCCGGGGAAGACATCGGGGACTACAGCCTCGACGTACTCCGGACGCGGGCGATGTACCACCTTTCCGTGGCGGCGGAGCGCGCCCCGGGGCAGGCCGCCGTCGGGGTTTTGAACGACCTCGACGCCACAATCGTGGCAGTTGTTGCGGACGACATGCCTTTTCTGGTCCACTCGGTCACGGCGGAACTGACGCGCGAGGACGCGGCGATCCGGCTGCTGGTGCACCCCACTTTCGAGGTGCGGCGGGACTCCCGGACCCATCAACTGCTGGACCTGCGGCACGGGCCTTCGAGGTCGGGTCTGGCTGTTCCCGAGGCGGCACAGGAGTCACACCCGCCGGCCCCAGCCATGGGCGGCGGACCGGCGGTCCAGGACGCCCGGTCCTCGGATGGCCGGGCGGCCACCGGCACGCGGGTGGCAACCGAGACCTGGGTGGCGGTGGAAATCGACAGGCTGCCGGAGCAATCCACCGTCGAAGAGCTCACCGCCAACCTGCACCGGGTGCTGGACGATGTCCGCGCGGCCGCGACGGACGCGGCAGCCATCCAGGAGGCGGTGACAGCCGCCGTTGCCTCCGTGGACAGTTTCCCCGGGTCATCCACTCCGCCGCCGGACCAGGTCCGTGACCTGCTCCGGTGGCTGGACGACGGCAATTTCACGTTCCTCGGATACACGGAGCGCCTGGGCCGCGCGGAAGGCCGCCTGCCGGCCTCGCCGCAGGCACCGGGGGAGCCGGTGAATGCGCTGGGACTGCTGCGCAGAGCCCTTGCAGGGGAGGCCGGACAGGCGGACGACGGCGGGCTGGCAGCGGGCGGTGCCTACGCGGACGGCGGTGGACGCGGACAGTGGGACGGACCCGGGGCCGGCCAGGTTTTCACACTGACCACCTGTGAGCTGCACTCGAGCGTGCTGCGGGCCTCCTACCTGGACGAGCTGCGGCTCCCCATCTTCGATGCCGCGGGCACTGTCACCGGTGAGCGGCACTTCGTGGGCCTCTTCACCCCGGGCGCTTCGAGCCAGTCCGTGCGCCGGATACCCGTGATCCGCGACAAGCTGGCAGCGGTGCTGGGGCTCCTCGAGGCCGCACCCCGGTCGCAGCGGAGCAAGGACGTTCTGGCGGTCCTGGAGTCTTTTCCCCGCGACGAGCTGTTCTCGATCGGCGTCGATGATCTGACCAGGCTGGCCGCCGACATCCTTGACCTGCAGCAGCGCCGCCGGACCCGGCTGTTCCTGCGTCCGGACAGTCCCGGACGCTTTGTCCATGCCCTCGTGTTCCTGCCGCGGCGGCGCTACAACACTGCCGTCCGGCTCAGGATGGAGCATGAACTCCGCCAGCCTTCCGGCCACAGGACATGGAGTTCGAGGTACGGCTGGGAGATTCCCCCATGGCCCGGGTCTTCTTCCGGATCCTGTTGGCCCGCGGCGCCATGCCGGACGTCGATGCCGCCGCGCTGGAACAGCGGGTGCTGCAGGCCACGCGCTCCTGGACCGAGGGCCTCCACGAAGTGCTGAAGGAGCACTTTCCCGGCCCTGAGGCGGCGAGGCTCACGGCACTATGGTCGGGCGCGTTTCCGCCCAGCTACCGCGCGGAATGCGGCGCGGACGATGCCATCCGGGACATCAGCAGGTTCGAGGAATTTGACCTGGACGGGCGGGGCGGCCGGGACCCGGAAGATCCGGCCCTGTCGGTCTACACGCTGCCCGGGCCTGCCGGTACTGCGGACGCTGCCTCTCCCGCCGCGGCGGGCGGCTCCCGGATCAGGCTCTACCTCACCCGTTCCCGCAGCCTCACGGCGTTCCTGCCGTTCTTCCACAATCTCGGCGTGGAGGTGCTGGACCAGCGCCCCTTCGGCCTGCGCCGCGGCGGCCGCGACCTGCCCCTGTACGACCTGGGCGTGAAGTATCCCGACGGCGTCGACCCCGCCCAGGTGGGCGCGCTGCTGGCGGATTGCTTTTCCGCAGCCATGCGGGCGGACATCGAATCCGACAGTTTTGATGCCCTGGTGATCCGTGAGTCGGTGCCGTGGCAGCAGGTTGTCATCCTGCGCACCTATGCCAAGTACCTGCAGCAGCTGGGCACCACCAATTCCTACGGCTTCATCGCCGAAACACTGTTGGCCAACGTCCGGGCCACGCGCGCCCTGCTGGAACTGTTTGCGGCCAAGTTCGATCCGGACCTGGCCAATGGTGAGCGGCTCCGCAGCACCGCCAAGGCCCGGCAGGAACTTCTGGCCGCCATCGACGACGTCCCCGTGCTGGACGCCGACCGGCTGCTGCGGACGTTCATGAATCTCGTGGAGGCCACCCTGCGCACCAACTACTACCAGGCCAGGGCGCATCTGAGCATCAAGCTCAACCCCGCGGCCATCCACAGTTCACCGCTGCCGCGGCCAAAGTACGAGATATGGGTGTACTCGCCGCGCGTGGAAGGCGTGCACCTCCGGTTCGGGGCACTGGCCCGGGGCGGGTTGCGCTGGTCCGACCGGCGTGAGGACTTCCGCACCGAGATCCTCGGCCTGGTGAAGGCACAGGTGGTCAAGAACTCAGTCATTGTGCCAACCGGCGCCAAGGGCGGTTTCTACCCAAAGCGGCTGCCGGACCCCGCGACTGACCGGGCGGCCTGGCTGGCCGAGGGCCAGGAGTGCTACCGGACCTTCATCCGCGGCCTGCTGGACCTGACCGACAACCTGGTCCAGCCCGCCGTCGGAATAGCCGGTGGCGGTGAAACCAGTGGCGCTCAGCCCCGCGGCGCTGAAGCCGGTGGCCGGGAAACGGTGGTCCCGCCGGACCGCGTGGTCCGCCACGATGGCGACGACTACTATCTGGTGGTGGCCGCCGACAAGGGCACCGCTTCCTTCTCGGACACCGCGAACCTCCTCGCCGCGGAGTACGGCTTCTGGCTGGGTGACGCTTTCGCCTCAGGCGGTTCGGTGGGCTATGACCACAAGCAGATGGGCATCACGGCCCGCGGTGCCTGGGAGTCGGTGAAGGAGCATTTCAGGGAGCTGGGGCTGGACACCCAGAACCAGGATTTCACCGTTGCCGGCATCGGCGACATGAGCGGCGACGTTTTCGGGAACGGGATGCTGCTCTCCCGCCACATCCGTCTGGTGGCGGCCTTCGACCACCGGCACATCTTCCTGGATCCCGCCCCGGACACCGCTGCCGCCTACACCGAGCGCCGGCGCCTGTTCGGGCTGCCCCGTTCATCCTGGGCCGACTACGATGCGTCGCTCATCAGCGAAGGCGGCGGCGTGTACTCCCGGCAGGCGAAGTCGATCCTTGTGACGGAACCGGTCCGGCACATCCTGGGGCTGGAGCGCGGCACCACGGGGCTGGCGCCGCAGGAACTCCTGCAAGCCATCCTCCGGGCGCCGGTGGATCTCCTGTACAACGGCGGGATCGGCACCTATGTAAAGGCCGCGACGGAAACAAACGCCGACGTCGGCGACAAAGCCAACGACGCCATTCGGATCAACGGGTCCGAGCTGCGGGCGAGGGTGGTCGCCGAAGGCGGCAACCTGGGGCTGACCCAGCGCGGCCGCATCGAGGCAGCGCTGGGCGGGGTCCTGCTCAACTCCGACGCCATCGACAACTCAGCCGGAGTTGACTGCTCGGATCACGAGGTCAACATCAAGATCTTCGTGGACCGGGTGATCGCCGCCGGCCGCATGGACGCCGTGGAACGGACCGGCTTCCTGCATTCCCTCACGGATGAAGTGGCCCGGCTGGTCCTCAAAAACAACACCGACCAGAATGTGCTGCTCCTCAACGACCGGCACCTGGTGTCCAACTGGAGCCCCGGCTTCGAACGGGCCATGGACTGGCTGGAAACCGCCGCGGACCTCGACAGGAACATCGAGGCGCTGCCCGGCACCGCGGAGCTGCACGACCGGCTCCGTTCCAGCCAAGGACTGACCGCCCCGGAGCTGTCCGTGCTGGCCGCCTACGCCAAGATTGAGCTGGCCGCGGACCTCGTGGCCAGCGACCTCGCCGATGACCCCTGGTTCCGCGGCGTGCTCCGGGGCTACTTCCCGCGCCAGCTTTCCGAGCGCTTCGGCGCCGAACTGGACACACACCCGCTGCGCCGCGAGATCATCTGCACCGTGGTGGCCAACGACATGATCAATCTGGGCGGCATAACCTACGCCTTCCGCGCCATCGAGGAAACGACCGCCACCCCTGCGGCCGTCGCGAAGGCCTTCGTCGTGGCCCGCGAGGTCTACGACCTGCCGTGGGTCGTGGACCGGATTGCCGCCCTGCCGCCCGAATTCCCCACCGAGCATGCTGCCGAGGTCGCGCTGCACATGCGCCGGGTCCTCGACCGGGCCACCCGCTGGTACGTCACACACGACCACCGGGACCGGCCCGTCACGGAGG
This sequence comes from Arthrobacter sp. NPDC056691, assembly GCF_042791415.1. Taxonomy (NCBI): domain Bacteria; kingdom Bacillati; phylum Actinomycetota; class Actinomycetes; order Micrococcales; family Micrococcaceae; genus Arthrobacter; species Arthrobacter sp. NPDC056691. The sequence continues at coordinate 47,417 of NZ_JBHTXX010000031.1, read as the reverse complement.
CGTTGGCACGGATCACGCCAACGCTGGAGATGTTCCGGACCCGCACAGTGGATTACCTCCGTGGCTCTGACCTGGACCGCGTGCAGGACCGCCTCGCCCACTGGGACCAGGCGGGGTTGCCGCACGACCTCGGCCTGCGGGCCGCAGACATGCTGGAGAGCTTCGGACTGCTGGACATCTCGCTGGTGTCGGAACAGATCGGGGAGCCCCTCGCCACGATCACGGATCTCTATTACACGGTGTTCCAGCGGATCGGGGCCGCCAGCCTGCTGCTGCGCATCACGGACCTGCCGCGGCAAAACCGGTGGGAGGCCCTCGCCCGGGCCGCCCTGCGGGACGACGTCTATTCCGCCGTGGCGGACATGACGGTCTCGGTCATGCAGCACACCCGGGACGCCGACCCGGCTGCCCCCGACCCGATTGGACGCATCGTGGCCTGGGAGCGCGGGCACCAGGAACAGTTGGCCCGGATCAAGGACACGTTCGCCGAGGTGACCAGGCCCGGGCAGGTGGACATCGCGTCCATCTCGGTGGCCCTGAAGCTCCTGCGGACCCTGGTGCGGCCGTAACAGCTCGGCGCCAGCCGTAACAGCACGGCCACAGGCAAGCACGGCGCCAAGTGTTCCCACGGCGCTTACCGGAAGGAAACACCGCGGTAACGGCGCGCTTCTAGCCTTAATTCGCACAACCCTTCGGCGAATCGAGGCACAGATGCAGACCAATCCCAGGCTCAACATCCGGAAAGTCAGCTGGTCGAACCCTGTGGGCGCCGACCTGCGCGCGGCGCAGCAGGCTGAACTGGACGCCCGCTTCGGATGTGCCGACCATGAGCCTGGACCCAAGCCGTCAGAAGTGGACACTGCCGTGTTTCTCGTGGCCTACGACAAGGGATCAGGCCAGCCGGTGGGCTGCGGCGGCCTGCGGCTGCTCGACTCCGAGACGGCGGAGATCAAGCGCCTCTACGTTCTGCCCTATACCCGCGGGTCCGGCGTGGCCAGCTCCATCCTGGCCGCCCTCGAGGCCGAGGCCTTTGCCCAGGGGATCACCAGGATCACGGCGGAGGCGGGCTCGGCGCAGACTGACGGCCGCAACTTCTATGCGAATTCCGGCTTCGATCCCGTTCCCAATTTCGGTCCCTACATCGGCGTCGATCATTCTTACTGCTACGCCAAGCGGATCGATTGCCACAGCGCAGCGCACACCGCCATGGCCTGAGCGTTCGCACAACCGCGGCGGCCGTCACACTCCGGTGGAGCGGGCCGCCGTCGGCTAATCTCGCGCTATGGAAACCAAAGACATTACGTTCCGCACCCGCAAGTGGGTGCGGCCCGAGGACCTCAACGCCAACGGCACGCTGTTCGGTGGCAGCCTGCTGAAGTGGATCGACGAGGAAGCCGCGATCTACGCCATCCTCCAGCTCGGCAACGGCCGCGCCGTCACCAAGTACATCTCCGAAATCAACTTCGTCAGCTCCGCGGTGCAGGGCGACCTGATCGAGATGGGCCTGACCGCCACGCGCTTCGGCCGCACGTCGCTGACCATGCGGGCCGAGGTACGCAACATGATCACGCGGCAGAGCATCCTCACCATCGAGGAGATCGTGTTCGTGAACCTCAGCTCCACCGGCAAGCCCGAACCGCACGGCTACACGGAGATCACCTACGACCGCGACCGTATCCCCAACCACCACCTCACCGAAACGCTGCACCAGGACTAGCGCCCCGCCGTCGTCCGGGTTTTACCGGGGAAGCCGGGCGTTAACGGGACGCCAACCTTCAGCTCGTCGCGCACCGGCTGCGACCGTTCGGCCAGGGCTACTTCTGCCATGGCAGAGGAGGCCAGCCGCAGCAGCTGCGTCTTCAGGGCGCGCTGCCGGTTGTAGGCCTTCAGTGCGTCTTCCAGCTGATGGGCGTTGAGGAGTTCGGCCAGCGTGACGGCGTCCACGAGCGCCTCACAGGCGCCGCGGCCAAGGTTGGGCGTCATGCCGTGCGCAGCGTCGCCCGCCAGGACCACGCCGGGCCGCACAAAGCTGCCGAGACTCGGTGTGGTCCAGATCCGCTGCGCCAGCGTGGCGTCCGGTTTGGCGTGCTCCAGCACAGCCCGGACGGCCGGCGCGCTCTCGCCGAAGCGCGCCTTTGCCTGCTGCAGCGCTTCAGCCGCATCGACACCTGCCGGGCCCAGGTTCGAGCGGAACGAGGCATACCAGTAAGTCCTCCCGCCGGACGCGGGCGTGATGCCGAACAGCTGTCCGCGTCCCCAGTATTCCCCGCCGGTGTCGGCATGGGCCGGCACGGTAAGGACGCCGCGCAACGCCAGGTACGGCGTCAGCCTGGCCTGCGACCGGGCGCCCCAGAAGGTGCGGCGCACCACGCTGTGGACGCCGTCGGCACCCACCAGCAGGCCTGACGCCAGCGGCCCGGTAGCGGGGATGTCATCCACCCTGCCCTCGACGCGGCGCACGGATGCGGGCACGGCGGCGTCAAGCATCCGGATGAGGTCCGCCCGTGAGACGCCCAGGACCCCGCGGACCTCGGGTGCCACCAGGGCTGTGCCTGCCGCGTCGCGCAAGGCCATCTCGCCGAACGTCGCGCCCGCCGCCCTGATCTGCGGCAGCACCCCCAGCACCGCCAGGGCAGCCTGCGCCTCCGGCCACATGGCCAGTGACGTTTCCACCGCCGGCTCGCCGGTCCGCTGCTCGTGGATGGCGACGTCGAAGCGCTGCGGGTCCAGGCCGGCCGCTAGCGCCAGGCCGGCAATGCCGCCGCCGATGATGGTGATGGCTTCCATGGACCCGATCCTAAGCCCGACCGCGGGACGTAGGGTGGGCGGGCCACCCCGGGAGGTTCAGCGCGACGGCCAGCCGGTGTAGGCCTCGGCAAGATATGCCTGGCCGTGGCGCGACGACACCACCGAGTTCAGCTCGCCCAACTGACGCGCCCGGGCGAAGTCACCGGCATCCGCAGGCGTGTGCAGCATGGTGGTCATCCAGTAGGAGAACTGTTGGGCCTTCCACACCCGGTCCAGGGCGCGGTCGCTGTACGAATCCAGAAGGGCCGTGGAGCCGCTGTTGTAGTAGCTGTCGAGCCCCTCGAACAGCACCTTCACGTCGTGGATCGCCAGGTTCAGGCCCTTGGCGCCAGTCGGCGGCACGGTGTGCGCGGCATCGCCGGCCAGGAACAGCTTGCCGTGCCGCATCGGCGTGTGCACGAAGCTGCGGAACGGCAGGACCATCTTGTCGATGACCGGGCCTTCCTTGAGCTCGAAGCCGTTGCCGTTGACCCGGCTGCGGAACTCCGCCCAGATCCTGTCATCGCTCCAGTCGGCCACGTTTTCCTTGGGGTCGCACTGGAAATACATGCGCTGCACGGTTTGGGTGCGCTGGCTGATGAGGGCAAAGCCGTTCTCGGAGTTGGCGTAGATCAGCTCGTCGGAACTCCGCGGCGCTTCGGCAAGGATTCCGAACCATGCGAACGGGTACTCATGGAAGTACCACTTGCGGTGGGCCTCGGGGATCTGGAAGCGGCAGTGGCTGCGTGAGCCGTCGGCACCGGTGATGAAGTCTGCCTGGAGCTCATACTCAACGCCGTCGGAATCCGTGAACCAGACCTTGGGCTTGTCCTCGATGTCGTGAATGGTCGTGTCGGTCACGCTGTAGCGCACGTCGCCGCCGTCGGCTTCACGCCGGGCGGCAAGGTCCATGAAGACGTCCGTCTGCGGGTACAGCCAGACGGACTCCCCCACGAGTTCCTTGAAGTCGATGCGGTGGCTTTCGCCGTTGAACCGCAGCTCTATCCCGTCATGGCGGTCGCCTTCGCGCAGCACACGATCGGACACACCGCCGTCCACGAGCATGTTGACCGTGCCGTGCTCCAGGATGCCGGCGCGCACCGTTTCGGAAATTTCCTGGCGGCTGCGGACTTCGATCACTGTGGATTCGATGCCGGCCTTGGCCAGGAGGTGGGACAGCATGAGTCCCGCAGGGCCCGCGCCCAGAATGGCCACCTGGGTAGTGATGGTCTGTCGTGCCATGATGTTCCTCGCTCCGTTGCGTGTGCCCAAAGACCGGAGCCCGGGCGGAAGGTGGTTGCTGGCTAACAGTGTGCGCCGGAGAGTGTGGGCGGCGTTACAGCGATTCCGCTGAATGGAAGCAACGGCCGGTGAGAAGGCTTAGCCGGCACCCTCTCTGAGCCGGCGCGCGATGCCGCGCGCCGCCGTCTGGAGTGCCGGGACCAGCGCCTGCATGCGCATCTCCCGGAGGGGAACGACGACGCCGATCGCTGCCGCCGCCCGCTTCTGGCCGTCCAGCACGGGCACGGCGATACCCCAGGTGTCGGGATCGATCACGCCCGCCAGTTCGGCGAAGCCCTGGTTCGCGGCCTCGGCCAGCAGGGCGCGCACGTCGTCACGGCCAACTTTGCCGGCTGGGTCCGCGAACTGGTCCAGATATTCGGCCTGCACATGCTTTGGCTGGTGAGACATCAGGGCCAGGCCGGCCGACGACACGTGCACTGCCATCCGGCCCGCGATCTGGGCGCGGTTTGCCACGGATCCGCGGCGGGACAGCCGCTCAACGAAGAGCGCTTCCCAGCCGTCGAGCACGGCGAGGTTCACGTTCTGGTTCAGCACATGCTGGATGTCCTCCATGAACGGCATTGCTGCCTGGCGCAAGGCCAGCGTGGGCGAATTGCGGTTCACCAGCTCCCACAGCCTCAGCCCCAGCCGCACCGACCCGCCGGGGCTGGTTTCCAGGAGCCCGTGCGTGGCCAGTTGCCGCACCAGGCGATGGGCGGTGGTGAGGGGAAGGTCCGCGCGCTCGGCGAGCTCGGACAGCTGCAGGACGGTGACGCCGGCCGGGAACGCCGCAATGACGCGCACCACGCGGTCCACCACCGAATCCCCGGACACTGAGTTGGCCACGGCACCCAACTTCCATTGAATGGTTTATGTTGTCCCAGATTACACCCGGCGGTGATACAAATCTCATGTCGAAATTTGATGGCGGCAAACGCGCCGGCCCCCAGCACGGACCTCCCCGGCCCACCCGTGCGCCACCCTGTGCGGCGCCTGCCCCGCGTCACGTTCGATTCCATAACAGGCTTCTACCCCGGACGATGAGGTTCCCCATGTCAACGCTCCCTGTTGCCCGCCGCTCACAGTGGCCCGTCTGGCTTTGCTGGCTGGCCATGGTGCTGGACGGATTCGACCTGGTGGTGCTGGGCACCGTCATACCCACCCTGATCAAGACCCATGAACTCGGCTTCGATGCCGTTGGCGCAACCTACGCGGCCACTATTTCCCTGGTGGGCGTGGGCATCGGAGCACTGTTCATCGCTCCGCTTTCCGACCGGCTGGGCCGGCGCCGCCTCCTCGTGGCCTGCGTTGCGTGGTTTTCCCTCTTCACCATTGCGGTGGCCTTCGCGCCGAACGTGGCCGTCTTCGGCATTTTCCGACTCCTCGCCGGGCTCGGCCTGGGCGCCTGCCTGCCCGCCGCGCTGGCCTACATGAACGACTACGCCCCGGCCGGCACCGCAGGCAAGTCCACCACCAGGACCATGACCGGGTATCACGTGGGTGCCGTTGCCACCGCCTTCCTGGCCATCCTGGTGGTGCCGGACTGGCGCATCATGTTCGTCGTCGGCGGCCTGGCCGGCTTCGCCCTGGTTCCGCTCCTGTGGTTCCGGCTGCCGGAAACCCTGCCGCCGGCGCACGCCACAGTATCTGCGGAAACAGCGGCCGCAACGGCACCCAACGGCGCCCCCGCAAAGACGACCCGGCAGGCCAGCTTCCGCGACCTTATCCGCAAGCCCTACCCCTTCGTCGCCCTCGGCATCGCGGTGGCTTCCTTCATGGGCCTCCTGCTGGTGTACGGCCTGAACACCTGGCTGCCGCAGCTCATGGCCTCCGCCGGGTACACCGTGAGTGCGGGCCTCGTGCTGCTGCTGGTCCTGAATGTGGGCGCGGTGGTGGGCCTCGTGGTGGCCGGGATCCTGGCGGACAAGCACGGCACCAAGAAGATCGTCCTGCTGTGGTTCGGCCTGTCCGCGGCATTCCTTGCCGTCCTCAGCATCAAGGTCCAAAGCGAGCTGCTGCTCAATGCGGCAGTCTTCGTGACCGGCGTCTTCGTCTTCAGTTCCCAGGTCCTGGTCTACGCCTGGGTCAGCCAGCTGTTCCCGGCCCGGCTCCGCGGCACGGCCCTCGGCTTCGCGGCCGGCGTGGGCAGGTTCGGCGCCATCACAGGACCGGCCGTCACCGGAACGCTGGTGGCCGCCGGCATCGCCTACCCGTGGGGCTTCTACGTATTCGCGGCCGCCGCCGTTCTTGCGGTCGCCGCGTTGGTGGCCGTCCCCCATGCCATCGCCGCGGCACCCGGCCGGGAGCCCGCCGTCGAACACTCCTGAGCCAGCCCTTCCGCGGACGACGACGGCGGGTAACCTAAGGACAGTAAGTCCACTTACCATCCTTGGAGGCTGACCCCATGACGGACCGGATCGCAGACATCTGGGGTGAACGGACACCCCACGGAAGCGGGCAAGCGTGGCCGGAGCGGGTGGACCAGGTCCTGGCCGAAGGGCTGGCCGACGGCGACGTGGACCGCTGGGTGCAGTCGGCGTGTGTCCTGTGCAGCAACGGCTGCGGCTGCGACATCGCTGTCAAGGACGGGAAAATGGTGGGCATCCGCGGCCGCGCGGCAGACCGGGTGAACCGCGGCCGGCTGGGACCCAAGGGGCTTTACGGCAGCTGGCAGGGCGAAGTGCACCGGGACCGCCTGACCCGCCCGCTGATCAGGGTCGACGGCCAACTGGTGGAAACCGATTGGGACACCGCCATGGCATCGTGGAGCGGAGCAAGGAGCTCCTGGCCGGCAAGGGCCCGCTCAGCCACGGTTTCTACACCAGCGGGCAGCTGTTCCTGGAGGAGTACTACGCGCTGGGCATGCTGGGCAAGGCCGGGATCGGCACTCCGCACATGGACGGCAACACGCGCCTGTGCACCGCCACGGCCGCTGCGGCGCTCAAGGAATCCTTCGGCGCCGACGGCCAGCCCGGCAGCTATACGGACGTCGACGAGTGCAGCGCCGGCTTCCTGTATGGCCACAACATGGCGGAGACGCAGACGGTGCTATGGTCGCGCGTGCTGGACCGGCTGGACGGGCCCAACCCGCCGAAGCTCGTGTGCATCGACCCGCGCGACACCGAGGTGGCCCGCCGCGCCGATGTGCACCTGGCGCTTCATCCGGGCACCAACCTGGCGCTCATGAACGGGCTGGTCCGCGAGCTCTTCGCCAACGGCTGGATCGACGAGGCCTACATCGCCGAGCACACTGCCAACCTGGACCAGCTGCGCACCGTGGTGGAGCCGTGGACCCCGGAGCGGGTCGCGGAAACCTGCGGCGTGGCGGCGGCCGACGTGAGGCGCGCGGCGGAAATCTTCGGCACCGAAGACAGGGTGCTTTCCACGGTCCTGCAAGGTTTCTACCAGTCGGCCCACGCGACGGCGTCCGCGTGCCAGGTCAACAACCTGCACCTCCTCCGCGGGATGCTGGGCAGGCCCGGTTGCGGTCTGCTGCAGATGAATGGCCAGCCCACCGCCCAGAACAACAGGGAATGCGGGGCCGACGGCGACCTGCCGGGCTTCCGCAACTGGGAGAACCCGCAGCACGTGCAGGACCTGGCCCGGCTGTGGAATGTGGACGCCGGGATCATCCCGCACTGGGCCCCGCCGACGCACGCCCTGCAGATCTTCCGCTACGTCGAACAGGGCTCCATCCAGCTCCTCTGGATTTCCGCGACGAACCCGGCCGTGTCCATGCCGCAGCTCGAACGCATCCGGCACATCCTGGACAGGGACGGCCTGTTCCTGGTGGTGCAGGACATCTACCTCACCGAGACGGCGCAGTATGCCGACGTCGTCCTCCCCTGCGCTGCGTGGGGCGAGAAGACCGGCACCTTCACCAACGTCGACCGGACCGTCCATCTGTCCGAGAAGGCCGTCGACCCGCCCGGCGAGGCACGCAGTGACCTCGACGTCTTCCTCGACTATGCCCGCCGGATGGGGTTCACGGACAAGGACGGGCAGCCGCTGCTGGACTGGTCCGGCCCCGAGGACGGCTTCGAGGCCTGGAAGGAATGCTCGCGCGGCCGCCCGTGCGACTACACGGGCCTCAGCTACGACAAACTCCGCGGCGGCAGCGGCATCCAGTGGCCCTGCACCGAGGAGCACCCCGGCGGTACCGGACACCCCGCCGGTACCGAGCGGCTGTACGCCGACGCCGAATTCCCCACCGCGCCGGAGTACTGCGAGTCCTTCGGGCACGACCTCCTCACCGGCGCCACCACCGGCGAGACGGAGTACAAGGCAACGGTGCAGCCCGGGAAGGCCTGGCTCAAGGCCCTCGATTACACCCCGCCGCATGAGGAACCGGACGCCGACTACCCGCTCCGCTACACCACCGGCCGGACGGCGTACCATTTCCACACCCGGACCAAGACCGGCCGCAGCCGCCGGCTCAACGCTGCCGCGCCGGAGCCCTGGATCGAGATGTCCGTGGAGGATGCCGCGCGCGCCGGGTGCCAGGAGGGGGACATCGCCCGGGTGACCTCCCGCCGCGGCAGCCTCGAGGTTCCGGTGCGGGTCGGGGACATCCGGCCGGGCACCGTCTTCGCGCCGTTCCACTACGGATATTGGGACACGTCCGACGCCGGTGCTGCCGCCGGCAGCGGGACCGGGGATCCCGCCGTCGTTCTTAAGTCCGACGGCGGCCGGCACCGGGCCGCGAACGAACTCACCATCACCGAATGGGACCCGGTGTCCAAGCAGCCGCTGTTCAAGAACGCCGCCGTCCGGGTCGAAAAGCTGCGCAGCGGCGACGGTCCGTCGAAGGCCCCCGACACCACAGCATCCCGCCGCGCGACAGGAGCCCAGCGATGAAACTGCCTGTCTACATCGGCCTGCTGGACGAGGCGGAGGCAACGCTCGCGTCGTCGTTCCGGGTTGTGGCGGACGGCCACGGCGACGAACCCGACGTGCATTTCATCCTGCAGACGTTCGCCAGGAAATGCGATGCGCACCGGGAGGCGCTGAAGCCGGTGATCGACCGCTACGGCGAGGATGTCGAGGGCGAGGAGGAGCACCGGCTGACGGCCAGCGGCGTGAAGGAGGTCCGCTTCGGCCCGCTGGCTCTGATGCTGGACCTGCAGGACCTGTACGTGCTGGTCAACCACATCGACGTCACGTGGATGATGCTGGGGCAGGCCGCCCAGGGGGACCGGGACAAGGAACTCCAGGGCGTGGTGGAGCAGTGTGAGGGCGATTCCGCGCTGGAAATCCGCTGGCTGCAGACGAGGATGAAGCAGGCCGCGCCCCAGGCGCTCCTCGTGGCTGAATGAGCCGCGGCTGAGCCCGCCCGCACAGGCGGCCGTCTTACCGCGCCGCGACCCCCGCCGAAATCCGCCGCGAAAGCCGGGTCCACACGGCGGGGGCCAGCACCACGGCGATTCCGACGGCGGCGCCGATCACCGTCTCAACGATCCGGTCCCGGAGCAGGATGCCGGGTGCACCCGGGGAGACCAGCAGTGTGGATGTCAGTGCCAGCGGCGTCACGAAGACCTGGGCCAGCACGTAGTTCCGGGCAATGAAAAGCTCGGCGCCGAACTGGCAGATGGCGATCACCAGGACTGTCTGCCACGGCACCGGCTGCAGCAGCAGGATGCCCGCCAGGAGAATGAGGCCCAGCACGGTGCCGATGATCCTCTGGATGCCGCGGGCGATGCGGTGCCGCGTGGTGCGGCCCACCAGCGGAACGACCGCCGCCACCATGGCCCAGTAGTTGTGCCCGAAGCCAAGCAGCTGGCCCACGAGGGTGGCAAGGGTGCCCGCGAGCCCCGCGGCCACGAGGTAGCCCACGGCCTCGAGCCCGGCCGCGCGCTTCTCCTCCGCGGTCAGCCGGACGGGCGGAGGCATCTCCCACGCCGTCCGGTGGCTCCGCAGCACCCGCGATGACAGCCCCACGGCCAGGCAGAAAAGCGTGGTCACGACAGACACCAGCAGGCCCTGCCACAGCGGCGGCTGGTTGGGAATGGACGCGATCGCGGCAAAGGCGAAGATGTGGAACAGCGAGCCGGCCGGCCGGTGCCGCCAGCGGGCGATCACCAGCGAGCAGCCGCCGGCCACCAGGGTGGTGGCCAGCACCTGCAGCCAGATGCCCGCCTCCTGCGACAGGCCGCCGGCATGCACCAGCCGGGCCGTCAGCGTGGCAAGGAGGATCACCAGAAGCATGAGCCCGCCGGCGCGGACCTGGATGAAGAACCGCTTCCGGTGCAGCTCGCCGCGGCCGTAAATGCCGGTGAACGCGCCGAAGGAGGCAAAGATCGCCAGGTCCAGTCGGCCCAGCAGCACAAGGGTGATCAGCGGGACGAACACGCCCACGGCGCACCGCATGGCGACGTGATGATCCTTGTTTGCCGGGGCAAGGGTGAACATCTCGGCCAGCAGTTTCACGGGGGAATCGCGCCTTTCGTTGCAGTTTGGAGCTGACGACGGCGGCACTGGCGTCCGCCTACCAGCTTAATGGGGCGGCCCCCGCCTTTCCCGTGGAGGCCGCCGCCCGCACTGTTGCGTTCGTCTCCTGGCCGCTTTCGGCCCGGCGCCGCTTCCTACTTGGTGGCGTTGGTGCGTGCGTCCACGGTGACCACTTCGAAGGTCTTGGCGTTCGGCACGCCAAACTTGGCGTTGACGGCGGCGAGGGTGTCATCGAAGAGGGCGGCCGTCGTCGGGATGTTGAAGTCCGGGCTGGTGATGACTTCCCGCAGCTTCGCAGTCGACTCGTGGAAGTTCACCCGGAGACGGCTGATCTGGTTGGACATGTTCTGCACGGCCCAGACGGTGTCGTCCTTGACCAGGACGCCGTCGACGTTGGGGACCTGCACGCCGGTGATCTCGGTGCTGTTACCGGTCCGCGGGCTGACCGTGTAGAGCGCCGCGTTGCCTGAGTGGGCGACCACCAAACGGCGGGCGTCACGTGAGTAGGCGATGCCGTTGAGGTTGAACTGTTTGCTGGTGTCCGCCGCAGGACCCTTAAGGGCCAGCGTGCGGACGCTGCCGAGGTCGCCGTCGTCGTCCACCGGAATGAAGTACAGCTCAGCCTGCCGCGAGTTGGTAAACCACGCGCCGTGGTCGGTGAGCGCCACGTCGTTGATGAAGGCTTCCTTCTTGGTCAGCTGGTAGGTCTTGACCGTCTTGCCCGTGTCGGTGTCGTACACGTAGGCCTGGCCCGTGGGGCCGCCTGCGACGAACAACAGATCATTGTGCCGGTCCGCCTTCATGCCCACGGCCACCCTGCCGTCGGGCGCATCGATGAACTTGGTGGCCTTGTCCTTGCGGATGTCGCCGCGGTAGATGTCCCCGGTGACGAGGTCGCCCGCGAAGAATTTGGTGCTGCCGGCGGCGGCGATGCCTTCGGCACCCTTGGCCCCGTCCAGCAGGATGACCGGGGCGACATCCCCCGAACGGGACTGCACTGCCCTGGCCTCTCCGGCCGAGGCGACGGGTGCGGGGACCAGGAGCGCGGCGAGGGCGAGGAACCCTACGGCGGCACGGCGGCGTGTATGACCTGAACTGATGCTGATGGGCATGACGGTGCTCTCCACGAGTCGACTCTTCCGTGCGAGCAGGCCGTTGTACGGGAGCTCCGCACGCTGGTCCCTTCAGTGTAGGGACCGGGCCGGAGGCTGGCCATAGACGTGCATCAGCCTCGAGTTTTTGTCCAGCTATTCGCCCCAAAAGCCCCATCAGCGGCCATTATCTGGACAAAAACTCCAGCGGCCTGGGATGTTTCGCGGGATCGGAACGCGGGGGCAACCCCGCCGTAACAACAGCCGGGCAGGCTGGCACCATGAAGCCCCACGTGCCGAAGGCCCACCCGCGGATCCGCCACGCACCGGCCCGACACAGGCCGCACCCGCACCAGCCGAATTCCGCCGCTGCCGAACTGAGCTGCGAGGTCTGCGGGCAGATGCCCGAGCCCACCAAGACGCGCCTCACGGTGGCCAATGTCGCCGTCATGCTCCCGATCGAACTGCTGGTGCACGCGCTGGTGGTGCAGACGCACCTGCCCTATCTGGCCAAGGTGCTGGTCCTGACGCTGACGGCCACCGTCCTGGTGATCTGGGTGGCCGAGCCGTCCGCCGCGCGGATCCTGCGGCGCTGGCTCCACGCACCAGCGCTGCGCCACCGGCGCAGGCTTGGCACGGCACCGGCGCTGTGGCGTGCAAGGACGGTGCTCCGCGACGAGCCCGGCTCCCTCAAGCGGATCACCAGGTCCCTGGCGTTGCTGGACACCAACATTTTGGGCATCCACGTCCACCCGGTCCGGGGCGGGGTGATGGACGAATTCGTGCTGTCCGCCCCGGGCGAGGTCAGTGACCGCCAGCTGCTGGAGGCCCTGACCGACGGCGGCGGCCGGAGCGCGCAGGTCTGGCCCACCACCGCCCTGGCCATGGCCGACGGGCAGACCAAGGCCCTCAGCCTGGCCGCACGCATTGCCGCCACTCCCGGGGAGCTCCCGCTGGCCGTGGCGGAACTGCTGTCCGCCCGGATCCTTGACCCCGGAAGCGAGTCAGCCGGCCACCTCGGCCCAACGGACAGCGGTCCAACGGACCGCGCCCAAACGAACGACGCCGGCACCGTCCTGAAGATCCCCACCGCCTGGCACGGACCCATCACCTTCTTCCGTCCCGGCGAGCCGTTCACGCCGGCCGAATCGGCCCGCGCCCACCGGCTTGCAGAGCTCGCCGAAATCCTGGCGCACCGGGAGGCTCAGACAAATGTGGACGGTCAGGGATCCGGGAAGGCGCAGGGATCCGGGCTCATTTCCGGGCCGGACGCGTCCCCAGCAGCATGTTCAGCCCCCAGCCGATGAGCGTGGTCATCACCACGGCCGCCGCTATGGACAGGAGCTGCAGCGGCGTGGTGAGGATGCCGAGGCTGATGATCAGTGTGGTCGCTCCGGCCGGCGGATGCGGCAGGCCGACCCACGTCAGCACCAGCGTGGTCAGCGCCACCGACAGGGCCCCGCTTATCACGTGCAGCGGCGTCAGCCCGCCCACCGGCGCCGAAGGCTGGCCCTGCAGCCCGAACGCGTACAGGCACAGGGCACCCGCCACCAGCCCGACGCCGTGCCCGGTGAGGGCGTTGACCGGCCTGGATGCCTCCTGCTCAGGGGATTCGAAGAACAGCATCACCGTGGGGCCGAGGCTGGGGAAAAGCCACGGGAGATGGAGGACAACACCGACCACGCCGCAGAGTCCCAGGACCACGATCACCAGGGCCGCCGCGTACACACCGGCCCCGAGCCCGGTCCATTGACTTTTCATTCGCTCCAGCAAAGAAGCCTGTGCCATTGCCGATCCTCCTGAGTACGTCAACGCCCTGCATCCGGCGTTGTAGTGACCCGTACCCAGACGGCGGCAGACTTACCCGCGCCACGGCATAACCCTGGGACCAGAATCCGGACCCCTCAGAACCCGGACGGGTTGCGGGGCGTGTAGCCCGCTTCGAGGCGCCGGATCTCCGATTCAGTCAGGTCAATCCCGACGGCGGCAGCGGCGTCGTCGATATGGCGTTCCTTCGTCGCCCCGATGATGGGGGCGGTGACGGCGGACTTGCCGGCGCTCCAGGCCAGGGCGATCTGCGCCATCGGCACGCCGCGTTCGTCCGCCACGGCTGCGACGGCGCCGACGATGGCTTTGTTCGCATCCTCGTCCTGCCTGTACAGGCCCTTGCCGAACTCGTCCGTGTCCTGCCGCGTTCCGGATCCGGCGGCACCCCACGGCCGGGCCAGGTTGCCGCGTGCCAGCGGGCTCCAGGGGATCACGCCCACGCCCGTTGCCTGGCAGAACGGGTGCATTTCACGCTCCTCCTCCCGTTCGAGGAGGTTGTACTGGTCCTGCATGGACACGAACCTGGTCCAGCCGTGCAGCTCCGCCACATGCTGCATTCGGGCGAACTGCCAGGCCCACATGCTTGACGCCCCGATATACCGCGCCTTGCCGGCCTTCACGACGTCGTGCAGGGCCTCCATCGTCTCCTCGACCGGGGTCACCGGGTCGTGGCGGTGGATCTGGTAGAGGTCGACGTAGTCGGTGCCAAGCCGGGTGAGCGACGCGTCGATCTCGTGCAGGATCGCGGCGCGGCTGAGGCCTGCCCCGTTGCGGGCCTGGCGCATCCGGCCGTGGACCTTGGTGGCGATCTGGATCTCTTCCCGGGGCGCCAGTTCCTTGAGCAGGGTTCCGGTGATCTCCTCGCTCGACCCGGCCGAATACACGTTGGCAGTATCGAAGGTGGTGATCCCTGCCTCGTAGGCGCGCCGCACGAACGGCCTGGCTTCATCGAGCCCCACGCTCCACCCGTGCGACCCCTTCCCCGGATCGCCATAGCTCATCATGCCCAGGACAACGGCACTGATTTCCAGGCCGGAGTTTCCAAGTCGGACCGTTTTCATTCGGTACTTCCTTTCGATGCCTTGCCGTCCGGCCCTCGGTCACAATTCGTTTTTTCGTGGGCCACGGCCATCTTTGCCGAAAACCCTTGACAGTGTCCCACGCCACTCCTTACCTTGAATTTGGGATCCCAAAACGGGATCCCAAACGGCAGGTGTCTTTCCGCCGGCGCAAAACCCAACACCGCCGGCCCGAAGAGTCCCGCCGAACGCGGCCGCACCGCCCCACTACATCCCCCCATCCCCTGTCCGCACCCTTCCCGCAAAGGAGAAGCTGTGTCTCTCCCAGATACTGAAGCAGTGACAACCCAGGCCCCATCCCCCGAATCCCGCGGCACCAAGCCCGGCAAGGACGGCGTGCAACGGCGCACCAGCGTCCGCTGGAAGCTGTTCCTGCTGCTGCTCGTCCTGGTTTCCGTCAACTACATCGACCGCGGTTCCATCTCCGTGGCCCTGCCCATCATCCAGAAGGAATTCAACCTTCCCCCCGAGCTCGTGGGCCTCCTGCTCTCCGCGTTCTTCTGGACCTACGCCCTGATGCAGATCCCGGTCGGCCTGCTGATCGACAAGTTCGGTCCGCGCAAGGTCATGACCGCTTCATGCGTGGGCTGGGGCGCGGCCACCGCCGCCTCCGGCATGGCCGGCGGCTTCCTCAGCATGTTCATCGCCCGGCTGGGCATCGGCGTCACCGAAGCCGGCGTGATGCCGGCCGGCGGCAAGCTGAACGCCATCTGGATGCACAGGTCGGAGCGTGGCCGCGGCGCCACCATCCTGGACGCCGGCGCTCCCCTCGGCGCGGGCCTGGGCGGCATCCTCATCGCCGGGCTCATTGCCTCCACCGGCAGCTGGCGGACGTCCTTCGTCATCGCCGGCGCCGCCACCGTCCTCATGGGCCTGGCAGTCTGGTGGTACGTCCGCGACAATCCCCGCCAGCACCGCGGGGTCAACGCCGCCGAGGCCGACTACATCGAGGCCTCCCACGCCGAGGAGGACGCCGAAGCCCTAAAGGAAGGCAGCAAGGGCAAGCGCGCGCTGCTCCCCTACCTGAAGTTCCGCTCCTTCTGGGCCATGTGCTTTGGCTGGCTCGGCTTCAACGGCGTGTTCTACGGCCTGCTTACCTGGGGCCCGCTGTACCTGGCCCAGGCCAAGGGCTTCGACCTGAAGACCATCGGCTGGTCCACCTTCGTGATCTTCGGCGCCGGCTTCGTCGGCGAGATCCTCGGCGGCACCATTGCCGACAAATGGCGGGCGTCCGGCGCCTCCGCCAACCGCGTCATGCGGACGCTGCTGGGCATCTCCAGCGTCGTGGTGGTGGGCGGTCTCGTCGGGGTGACCGTCGTTGCGGACCCGACCACCGCCGTCGTCCTTCTCTCCGTGGTGATGTTCTTCCTCCGCTGGGTGGGCCTGTTCTGGAGCATCCCGGCCATCCTGGGCGGCCGCACCAACGCCGGCGTCCTCGGCGGGGCCATGAACTTCAGCGGCAACATCTCCGGCTTCGTCACGCCGATCGCCGTCGGCCTGATTGTCGGCGCCACCGGCTCCTACACCTGGGCGCTGCTCTACTTCGTGGGATCCGCCATCATCATGGGGGTCTCCGTACTCACCCTGAACTACAACAAGCGGCTTCCCGTCTAAGGCTGGCCAGCCCTCAACACCATTCTCGTTTGGGATCCCAAAACTATTGACTTCAACTCACGCACGGCTTACCGTGAGATTTGGGATCCCAAACCGGCACTCCGAGGACAGACTTCCTCACCTCACCCAAACCCGGTCCTGTACCCCCATCGCATCGCCCAGGAGGGCCACATGTCGATCAACTCCCAAACCCGAGGTTCCCTGTCCGACGTCAAGCAGAAGGGCGGCGGGAACTCAATGAAGAGAGTCGTCGCCGCGAGCTTCGTCGGCACCACGCTTGAGTACTACGACTTCTTTGCCTACAGCACAGCGGCTTCCATCGTCTTCCCCCTCCTCTTCTTCCCGGGTTCAGAGCCGGCAACGGGCCTCCTGCTGGCCCTGGCCACCTATGCTGTGGGCTACCTTGTGCGTCCGCTGGGCGCCGCGATCTTCGGACACTTCGGCGACAAAATCGGCCGCAAAAACGTCCTTGTCACCACACTGCTTCTGATGGGCCTGGCCAGTGCCGCCGTTGGGCTCCTGCCCACCTACGAAAACATCGGCGTCTGGGCTCCGGTCCTTCTGGTCAGCCTGCGCTTCCTGCAAGGCATCGGCATCGGCGGCGAATGGGGCGGCGCCGCTCTCATGGTGACCGAATCAGACAAGAGCGGCCGGCGCGGTCTCTTCGGCAGTCTCGTCCAAACCGCTGCTCCCACCGGCCTGCTTCTGGCCACCGGCATCTTCACGCTCATGACGTCGGCCCTCTCCAAGGAAGCCTTCCTCGCCTGGGGCTGGCGGATCCCCTTCCTGATCAGCTTCGCGCTGGTCGCCATCGGCCTCTACATCCGAATGAAGCTCGCTGAATCGCCCGTCTTCGCGGAAACGGAAAAGAAGGCCGCCGAGAAGAAGCAGGAAGAAGTCAAGGCTCCACTCCTGTACGTCTTCAAGCACTACAAAAAGCAGCTGGTCCTTGCGGTCGGCGCCCGCATCGGCAGCGACATTGCGTTCTACATCTTCGCCCTGTTCGTCCTCGTCTACGGAACCGAACACCTGGGCTTGCCCAAGAGCCTGGCCCTGGCCGCTTCGACTGTTTCGGCTGTTGCACAGATGATCAGCATCCCGCTTTTCGGGGCACTCTCGGACCGTATTGGCCGCAGGCCGGTCATGATGGGCGGTGCGGTCGCGGGCATCATCTACAGCTTCGTATTCATCGCGATGCTCAACTCCAAGGACCCGATCCTGGTGCTTATCGCCCCGGCCATCGGCCTCGTGATCGTCGCGGCCATGTACGCCCCCGTTGCCTCATTCATCCCCGAACTGTTCGCAACCAAGGTCCGTTACACCGGCTCCGCAGTAGGTTTCCAGCTCGCCGGCGTCTTCGGCGGCGGTTTTGCCCCGCTGATCGCTATCCAGCTGATCGTCCTGACCAGCTCCGGATTCGCCGTGGCCGGTTACCTGTCCGCCGCGCTGCTGCTCATGGTGTTCTGCGTCTACGTCGCCAAGGAAACGTCCAAGATCACCATGAACGAGGCCGGCAAGACGGCCAGCACCACACGATAGGGATCACGGACATGAACAACACCGCCCTGCCTCCAACGCAAGCCTCCGTGGATAAGGCTTCCATCGACACGGCCGCCTTGAACACGGAGCAGCTGACCCGGCTTTCCGTGACGGAATGGGCGAACGCCATGCGGGAAGGCCGCCTCACGGCGACGGAGTGCCTGGCACTGCACCTCGACCGGATCGCCCGGGAGAACCCCCGTCTGAACGCCATCGTCACCCTGAACCCGCTGGCAACTGAGGAAGCGGCGGCCGCGGACCGGGCTGCCGCAGCCGGCAGGTCTTTGGGTCCCTTGCACGGTGTGCCGTTCACGGTGAAGGACACCCTGGCCACGAAAGGGCTGCGCACCACGGCGGGAAGCCCCCTTCTGTCGGATTACGTTCCGGCAGAGTCCGCGACGGCGGTCCGCCGCCTTCAGGAGGCGGGAGCGGTGTTGCTGGGCAAGACGAACTGTTCGGAGTTCGCTGTCGAGACACATACCCGCAACCCGCTCTTCGGCGACACCTGGAATCCCTGGGACACGCGCCTGACGTCCGGCGGTTCCACCGGCGGCGACAGCGCTGCCGTGGCTTCCGGCATGAGCGCTTTCGGGCTCGGCACCGACTTTGGCGGGTCCATCCGCTGGCCGGCCCACTGCACGGGCCTGACCAGCCTGCGGCCCACCGTCGGACTGGTGCCCGAAACAGGGCTCCTCCCGTACGTACCGCCGGCGGCCGGAGCAAGCCTCCCTGCGCCCAACTCAATGTCTGCGCTGCACCGGCTGGGTACAGTGGCCTGGCTGGCCCGGAGCGTGGACGATCTGGGCGTGCTGCTCGGCGTTCTCGCGGGGACGGACGGCGTGGATCCTTCCACCGTTCCGGTACCGCTGGGCGGTCCGGTTGATTCCCTGGCCGGGATCAACTGTGCCTGGTTCGAGGACGAGGGCACTCATCCCGTCCGCGACGATCTGGTGGCCGCCGTCCAGAGTGCTGCGGAAGCCCTGCAGGCTCTTGGTGTTCCAACGACGCGCGGCAGGCCGCCCGGCATCGAACAGGCGGCGGCAGCCTTCGTGGCCTTGCGCACGGCAGAGGGCATGCCCGAAGTGGTGGAGCTTGCCAGCGGGCGTGAGGACGGGCTTGGCAGCAACCTCCGCAGCTCGTTGCTGGGCGCCGCCCCCAGCACTGTGGCGGACTACCGCAAGGCCGCCGCGGAGCGGGATGCGATCCGCGCACAGGTGCTCGGGTTCATGGAACAGCACAACATCCTGCTGTTGCCCGTGGCCAGTGTGCCGGCGGCGGATCCCCGGACCGCAACCTTCAACATCAGCGGCAAGGACATTCGCTGGACGGAGCTGGGATCCTGCTGCCGGGCCATCAGCATCCTTGGTTTCCCGGTGGCGGTTGTGCCGTGCGGCCTTTCCAGCGAAGGCCTCCCGGTCGGCGTCCAGGTGGTTGGCCGGCCCTACCGCGACCGCGAAGTACTCGCGGTCGCCGCGGCCCTTGAACGGGAGTTTGGCCGCTTCAGCCCTCCGCGATTCAGGTCTTTGTCAGAATCGTCGGCCTGAGCAGAGATGGATGCCGACGAGGACATAGAGTCACAGAAAAACACGAATGGAGCATCATGCTTGCCGCAGAAGAAACCCAGAACAAGGAACGCCCCCTCCGCGAGACTGTCCGGGACGCGCTCCGCACCAGGATCTTCGAAGGGCATTACGCTCCCGGCACCCGGCTCGTGGAGCGCGACCTGGCGGCCGAGTTCAATGTCTCCCGGCTTCCTGTGCGCGAGGCGCTGCGGATGCTGCGCCAGGAAGGGCTGCTCAGCGACCGGGGCGCACGGGGCGCTGAGGTCAGCTCGCTCAGCCCCAAGGACGTGGAGGATCTCTTCGACGTCCGTCAGTCGCTCGAAGTACTCGCCTGCCGCCTTGCCGCCGTCCGGGCAACACCGGAGAACCTTGTCTACCTTGACGGACTGCTGGACGAGGCCGAACGGTGCCTCGGCAAGGGCGCCGTCATGGAGGCCCACCGCGCCAACAGCGAATTCCACGACGCCATCACACGAATCGCGGACAACGGCTTCCTCAAATCCGCATTGGAACCCCTGCAGGGGCGCATGCACTGGCTTTTCCGCCACGTCAGCGACCTGCCGGAACTGATCCAGGAACACCGGGACCTCTACGAGGCCATCGCCAGCGGTGATCCCGACCGTGCCGCGGCCCAGTCGGCGTCGCACATCGGCAAATACCGCGAACAGTTCCCCGACGACTTCCAGAAAACCGAACCCGCTCTGCACCGGAAGAAAAAATGAAACTTCTTGTCATCAACCCCAACATAAGCGACGACGTCACCGCGCTGATCGAATCGGAGGCCCTGCGCTCCGCCTCGCCGGACACCGAGCTGGTGGTCTGCACCGCCGGGCACGGCGTGGAATACATCGAAACCCGCTTTGAGTCCCTGATCGCCGCCGGCGCCGTGGCTGAGATCATCGCCGAACACACCACCGGCACCGGTGAGGACCCTGCCTCCCCAAAGATCGACGGCGTCGTCGTGGCGGCCTTCGGGGATCCGGGCATGCCGGCCCTGAAGGAACTCACCGACGTGCCGGTCATCGGCATCACCGAGGCCGCCCTCTGCGCCGCGGCGCTACAGGGGCACCGTTTCTCCATCATCGCCATCTCCGACCGGATCCGGCCGTGGTACCGGGACTGTGTGGAACGCTTTGGTCTCGGCGGACGGCTGGCATCCATCCGCTCCATCAACGAAAGCCTGAACGGCATCGGCTCGGTGCAGCACGACTTCAAGGAGACCCTCCTGGCACTGAGCCGGCAGGCCGTCACCGAGGACGGGGCCGACGTCGTCATCCTCGCCGGCGCGCCCCTCGCAGGGCTGGCCCGCGAACTTCGCGGCCAGATCCCGGTCCCCGTGGTGGACGGCATTTCCGCCGGCATCCGCATGGCGGAGGCCATTGTGGAGCTTCAGTCCGGCATGCACCGGGCCGGAGCGTTCGCCCCGCCGCCGGTCAAGGCCCGCAAGGGCCTGTCCGAAAATCTCGACGCCGCCCTGACCGCCGCCCAGACGGCGTCGAACGCCGTGGCACCCAGCTAGCCCCGGCGCACCCAACCAGCCCCAGCAAACCCGTCAGCTCCCCAGTCAGGAGGACAACGATGTCCCGCATCCCCGAACTCGTCATTGCCAACGGCACCGTGGTCAACAGTTTTGGCCGCCGGCATGCCCACGTCGTGGTGGTCGACGGCAAGATCAGCCAGCTCGTCGACGCCACAGAACCCGCACCCGACGCACTCCGCACCGTCGACGCCACCGGCCAGCTGGTGATCCCCGGCGGCGTGGACGGGCACTGCCACGTGGCCCAGGTGACCGGCCGGTTCCGCACCCTGGACGATTACCGGACCACCTCGACCGCCGCCCTGTGGGGCGGCACCACCACCATCATCGACTTCGGCATCCCCCGTGACGCCCGCGAAACCCCGCTGGCAGCCGTGCTCAACAAGAAGGAACTGGCGCAGGAGTCCCGCTGCGATGTGGCCCTGCACGGGTCCGTGGTCAGCTGGGACGAGACAGTGCCGTGGCAGCTCGAACAGCTCGCCGCCGAGGGCGTCCGCTCCGTGAAGATGTACACCACCAACCGCGGCAGCACCATGGCGGACGGGGACACCATCCTGAGGGTGATGCGCGAAATGGTCCGGCTGGACGGGCTCACCTACATCCACGCCGAGCACGATCCGATCATCGCGGACTGCACACAGCAGCACGCCGACGACGGGCGGATCGGCATCGAGCACCTGCACCGCACGCGCCCTGAGCTTGCCGAGGAAATCTCGGTGAAGGAAACCCTGGCCATGGCCGAATACACCAAGGCACCCGTGTACTTCGTCCACCAGTCCACGCCAGGGGCGGTCGACCTGGTTACCGAGGCCCGGGAGCGCGGCCAGGAAGCCTACTCGGAGACGTGCCCGCACTATCTCACGCTCGATGACACCGTTTACAGCTCGGCCTTCCCGGAGTGGTACGCCTGCTGCCCGCCCATGCGCAGCCCGGAAACGGTGGCGGCGCTGAAGGAGCGGCTGGCCGGCGGCGCCATCCACACCGTGTCCTCGGACCACTCCTGCTACGACCTGACCCAGAAGCGGGAACGCACCGACGACGTCCGCGCCATGCCGCACGGCCTCCCGGGCGTGGAGACGCGCATGCCCGTGACGTTCACGGCGATGGCTGAATCCGGCAGCAGCGTCGAGGACTTCGTGGAGGTGTTCTCCTCCGGACCGGCGCGCATCAACGCCCTCCCCGGCAAGGGCACCGTCGCCGAGGGATTCGACGCCGACCTGGTGCTCTTCGATCCCGCTGAACAGCGCACCGTGGACGGCGGCTCGCTGCACATGGGAACTGATTTCTCGCCCTTCGACGGCCGCACGCTGGCCGGCTGGCCCGCTGTCGTGGTTTCCGCAGGCCGCGTGGTGCTGGACCGGGAGGGCTTCCACGATCCGGGCGCCGTGGGCCGCTTCGTGGCCCGGAACGGATTCCGGGAACACCTTGCCGCCGCTGCCGACCTGTCCGCCGCGACCCTCTAGGAGCACCCGTTGAACCGCCACACTTCACCCCACCGCCCGGCTTCACCTGTCCGGCCCACCCGGATCGGCATGATCGTGCCGTCGTCGAACACGTGCCTGGAACCGCAGAGCTACCGCATCCTGGGCGACCGCACCGACGTCACGATCCATTTCACCCGGATACCGGTAACCCGGATCGCGCTGGACGATTCATCGGACCGGCAGTTCGACCCCGCCGTCATGCGCGAGGCAGCCAGGCTGCTGGCGACGGCGGACGTGGACGTGATCGCGTGGAACGGCACCTCGGGATCGTGGCTGGGGTCCACGCACGACCGCGACCTCGTCCTTGAAATCACGGACGCCACCGGCATCCCTGCCACGACGTCCACGCTCGCGTACCTCGAGGCGTTCCGGTCCTTCGGCACCGAACGGATCGGGCTGTTCACGCCGTACACCGAGGACGTCAACGAGGCCATCATCAAGTCCTACGAGCGGGACGGCATCAAAACCGTCAGCCACCGCTGCCTGGGCCTGAGCGACAACGAGTCCTTCGGCCGGGTCACCGATGATGAAATGCGTCCCGGTTCACTGCAACTCGCGGCCGACGCTCCGGATGCGCTGATCTACCTCTGCACCAACCTGTACGGCGCCAACATCGCCGCCGAAATCGAGGCGGGCACCGGCGTCCCGGTGCTGGACTCGGTGGCCGTGACGCTGTGGCACTGCCTGAAGCTCGCCGGCTCCCCCTTGCTCGCACCAAGGTGGGGCAGGCTCCTCGGGGACTGACGCGCCTGTCCATTTAGGTCAGGTCCGGGCACTCCCAAGCCCGGGGCGCTCTACGTCCGGAAGATCTACTACCGGATCGGGTCTACATCCGGACTTTGAGCGCCCCGGGCTCCACCCAGATGGACAACTGTCTGACGGCGCCCACATGGTCACCGTCGAGCTGGAACTCCTCCTCGTGGTCCAGGGTGATCTCGATTTTCTTGCCCTGAAAGTACTCCGCGGATTCCTTCCGGTTCTTCCTGCGGCCGAAAATGCCTGCCGCGACGCCCAGCCAGCCGAAATGCCCGCGGGGCGCCAGGATCAGCAGGTCCAGGATGCCGTCGTCGATCTTCGCTTCGGGGAAAATCTCGATCCCGCCCATGATGCGGCCGCAGTTCCCTGCCATGACACTGCGGATCCGCCGCTTGACCGGGTGCTTGTCGTCCACCTGGATGGTGGCCCTGACCGGCTTGCCCGGCAGCTTGCGGATGCCCGCTTCCACATAGGCGAGCCAGCCCACGCGGTCCTTCAGCGCGTCCACGGTGTCCGCCATGATCGCGGCGTCATAGCCCACGCCGGCCATCACCAGGAAGACGTTCTCGTCGTCGGACCCGTCAAAGCTGGACCTGGCGACGTCGACTGTGCGGTCGGTGCCGTTCAGGACGTCATGCGCTGCGGAAACGGGATCCGTGATGTCCACGCCCATGTTGCGGGCCAGCAGGTTGCCAGTCCCGAGCGGGACCATGCCCATCGGCGTTCCGGTACCGGCCAGCGCCTCAGCCACGCAACGCACCGTACCGTCGCCGCCGGCGGCAATAACGACGTCGACCCCCGCCTCCAGTGCCTCGCGGGCCTGACCCACGCCCGGGTCTTCAACCGTGGTTTCCAGCCAGAGCGGCTCGGCCCAGCCCTGCGTGTCGCACAGCCGGATCAGCGAGGCGCGGAGGTCGGCGCCATCAGCCTTGGCGGGGTTGACCACCACGGCGGCCCGTGGCGGCGAGGATGCATTCTGGGCTGTCATGGTGTCCTTCAGCTGCTGCGGGCGGGCCCGAAAGCCCCGGAACTCAAATCGTAACGGCGAACCCGGGATATGGGCACGAACCACAGCTGATCGACCCGCGGCCAGCCGCCATCACCCCGGGTCCGGCCCGCCGGCATTGCGGCGGTCCAGGACGGATGCCCCGGCAACGGCCACGATGAGTGCGGCGACAAGGAACAGCGGAAGCTGCGGCTCCCCTGTTATGACGACGCCGGCGGCGGCTGTTCCGGCGGACCCGGCGGCAATTTTGAGGGCACCGACCCAAACAAACACCTGCCCGCGGACCTGCGGCGGGGCAAATTCGCTGCGGGCGGCGAGGGTCGCCGCGAAGAAGTACGAGTTCATCACCCCAGCGGCTGCGTACGCGGCGGCGGCAGGCACAAAGGACCCGGACAACGCGGCGACCGCGAGCGCGGCCGCAACCGCTCCCGCAAGCCGGGTGACCAGCCGGTCCGCGTCGCCCCGCAGCGGACGGCACATCACTCCGGCCGATCCGGCCAGGCCGCCCAACCCGTACGCGGCCGTCAGCACGCCGGCGGCAGCCGGTTGCACGTGGAACATGGCTGTGGAGGCGACGGCCGCGATGGGGAGGGCCGCAACGGAGAACGCCACCGTCGCGGTCAGGTACAGCATCCGCCGCAGGCGGCCTGTGACGGCCATCAGCCGCAGGGTCTGGACCGGCCGCGGAACCTCCGCTGCCACTGCTGCGGGAGGAACGTAGGGCAGCAATCGAACGACGGCGGCAGCCACGAATGTGGCCGCCGCCAGAATCAGCGCGGCTGCTGTGGGTCCCGCCCAGGCCGAGACGGCAGCCACGACGCTGGGGCCGATGGTTCCGCCGATTCCGTAGGTTGCCACATCCCAGCCCTGGGCACGGCGCTGGCTGACCTGGCCCGGGCCGGCGATCGCGGGAAGTCGGCTGCTGATGCCGCCGGTCAGCAGCGGGCCAACGAGTCCCGAAACCACCAGCAGAATGCCGGTGACCGGCCATGCCACCGGGTACAGCAGGACGGCGGCCGCCAGGGTGGCGCCATGGACCATGCAGGCCCACGCGATCAGTACACGGCCGTCACGGCAGGAGTCCAAGCTCCGCGCC
Source organism: Arthrobacter sp. NPDC056691 (assembly GCF_042791415.1). Lineage (NCBI taxonomy): Bacteria > Bacillati > Actinomycetota > Actinomycetes > Micrococcales > Micrococcaceae > Arthrobacter > Arthrobacter sp. NPDC056691. Next base: position 22,308 of record NZ_JBHTXX010000031.1, on the reverse strand, counting down.
ACCAGCGGCCCCAGCAGGTGCGGGGCCGTGATGCAGGCGCCGAGCAGGCCGGCAAGCCAGCCCGGCGCCCCGCTGGTGGTGACCATGAGGACGATCGCCACAACGGCTCCGCCGTCTGCGGTGCGGGCAAGCGTCGCGGCCGCCACGTAGCGGGCCAATCCGCCGCCGGTCCGGGCCGGGCCCGGCGCCGGTATTGGCTGCGGGCCCTGCTCCATCTGTGCCTTTTGCTCAGCCCGTCCTTTTTGCTCCGCCGTACCTCGGTTCAGGTTACCCATGCCGCACCTGCTCAGGCGCCCAGGCCGCTGAGCCGCAGGGCTTCCTCGACCCTCGTGCGGCCTTCACCGTCAAGGCTTTTCAGCGGGCGGGGCAGGCACGGCGCCTCCACGAAGCCCAGCACTTCGGCCATGGTGGCAGCGACCCGCAGACTCCCGTACGCACGGAAGAGCACCCACACGGGCTCCAGCGCGGCAGATGCTTCCATTGCCAGGTGGCCCTGGCCGGTCCTGGCCAGATCAAAGATCATCCGCGTGGTCTTGGGAAACAGACCGGCGACGACCGAATACCAAACGTCGCAGCCGGCGAGCAGGGCCTCTGCCGCGGCCCAGTCGCCGCTGATGCCCAGGGAAACACGCCCGGGAACAGCCGCCCGGAACCGGGCGATGCGGTCGGCGGCCTGGCCCGGCGCCGGGGGCGGGAACTTGATCGATGCAATGCCCGGAAGTTCGGCGATGCGGCCATGGAGCTCATCGGAGAAGGTGAATCCCGTGGTGGCCGGGTTATCGTAGACGGCGATCGGCAGGTCGGATGCCGACGAGACGTCGAGGTAGAGTCCGTAGACCTCTTCGTCGGTCAGCCGCTGATACGACACCGGCGCCAGCAGCAGGCCGGATGCTCCCGCAGCGTGGGCATCCTCGACGCACGCCAGCACGTCCCGGGTGCGCATCGCGCCGACACCCGCCACCACGGGGGTCCCCCCGGCAGTTTCGACGGCGGCCTTCACCGCCTTGCGGCGTTCCTCGCGCAGCAGATAGGTGTAGATGCCGGTCGAACCAAGCACGCCAACCGAGTCGGCGCCGGCATCGACGCACCGCCCGACCAGCCGAACCAGTGCGGCTTCGTCGACGTTATCCCCGGCGAGCGGAGTCAGGGGAAATGCACAAAGGCCGTTAAACACGACGGCGTCCTCTCTCAGTCCAGTTGGCTTCTCCCTTCATGCTCACAGCCGGATTGGTCCTAGCATAGATCCAAGAATCCACGATTCAGGAGGACCAAGATCGAAGCCGAACTGCCACTGGTACTGGACCACCGGAGCCGCGTTCCGCTTGCCGCCCAGCTGGTCGGCCGGCTGCGGGCAGCCATCCTGGACGGAACCCTGAGGCCGGAGCATACGCTCCCCGCGTCGCGGCGCCTCGCCGCCGAACTGGGAGTCTCCCGCGGAGTGGTGGTCCGCGCCTATGAGCAGCTCGCGGGTGAAGGATATTTGGAAAGCCGGGGCTCGGGCGGCACCCGCGTGGCGGTCCGCTCCGACGGCCGGGGCATGGCGTCGTCAGGCACCCAGGCGGCATCCGGCAGGGAGCAAACCGCAACGATTGACCTCACGCCCGGACGCCCGTCCGGCGCCCCGTTCCGTGACCGCGACTGGCGGGCCGCCTGGCGGAAGGCCGTTGCCGAGCCGGTGGAGGTTGAGCTTCCGGCCGCCCTGGGCACGCCGGCCCTTCGCGCTGCCGTTGCCGATCACCTCGCCGCGTCCCGTGGACTAACGGTGGGTGCTGACGACGTCGTCATCACAGCGGGCACCAGTGACGCCCTGCAGCTGGTCGTCGCGGCACTCCGCGGCCAATCGGCCCTCCGGGTGCTGATGGAGGACCCCGGCTATCCCACGGCCAGGCGCGTGCTGTCCGCAGCCGGAGCCGCGGTGCAGACCCTTCCGGTTGCCGACGACGGGCCGGAAGCGGCACAGCTTGCGGCCCTCGCTCCCCGCCCTGACGCCGTCCTGGTAACACCCAGCCACCAGTACCCCCTGGGCGGCCGGATGCCGGTGAAGGAACGGCTGGCCCTGCTCGCCTGGGCCGAAGCCAATGGGGTGGTCATCCTCGAGGACGACTACGACAGCGAGTTCCGGCACCGCAGGATGCCCCTGCCCGCACTGGCGTCGCTGCCCTCCGCGGCCGAAGTCGTCCTGGTAGGCACCTTCTCCAAGTCACTGAGCCCGTGGCTGCGGTGCGGATATCTGGTGGTTCGCGGCACCTCCGGGCAGCGCCTCAAGAACGCACGGACGAACCTCGGCACACCCGTTCCCGGGGTCATGCAGTCCGCCCTGGCCAACTACATCGCCGGCGGCGGCCTCGCACGGCACATCGCCCGGGCACGGCGCCAGTACGCCCACCGCCGTGAGCTGCTGCTCGACAGGCTCGGAGGGCGGGCAGACCTTCAGTTGGCGGCCCTGGACGGCGGCCTCCACGCTGTCATCCGGCTTCAGCCGGGCGTTCCCGCCGGGCGCGTGGCCCAGGAAGCACTCGCACTGGGAGTCAGGGTAGTGACGCTGGCAAGCTACTTCGCAGAACGGGCACCGGAAAATGGCCTGGTCATCGGGTACGGCGCGCCGACTGATCTGGAGCTTGCCCGCGCGCTGGACATCATCGCCGGCATCCTCGACCGGACGGCCGGTGGCCCGGCGTAGCACCGCGGCCTCGAACTGGCAGCGACACCGCCGTCAGTGTGCCGCGTCAGTGTCCGGTCGCGAGGACGGCGGCCAGCGTGAGCATGAGCAGGGCCACACCGCCGTCGAGGATGCGCCATGACGCCGGCCGCGCAAAGAAGCCGCTGAGCCCGCGCGCACCGTAGCCGATAAGGGGGAACCAGAGGGCGCTGCCGGCGGCGGCCCCCGCTCCGAACAGCCACTTGCCTGAATCACCGTGAGAGTTGGCCAGCGAGCCCAGCAGCACCAGCGTGTCGAGGTACACGTGGGGGTTGAGCCACGTGATGGCTGCGGCGGTGAGCACGGCCGACCAGGCGGTTCCCCTGACCGGGGAATCCGCTGCCTTGAGCGCCCCGGGCCGCAAGGCCCGCCGCGCGGCGAAAACCCCGTACGCGAGAAGGAACGCGACACCGAACCAGCGCACCACGGCGAGGAGCACCGGCGCACCCTGGATGAGTGCGCCGATCCCCGCGACGCCGGCCAGAATCAGCAGCGCGTCACTGGCGAGGCAGACCAGGACCACCGGAAGGACAGCCTCACGTTTGAGTCCCTGCCGCAGGACAAACGCGTTCTGGGCTCCAATGGCGACGATGAGGCTGAGGCCGGCTCCGAGCCCGGTCAGAAAGGGAAGCATTCTTCGAAGGTACGACCGTCAAATCTGAAATGCAATTCACTTTTTTTACAGTTTCATTAGAATATCTTCATGGAACTCGATCAGCTCAGGGCGCTTGCCGCCGTCGTCGACCACGAGACCTTCGACGCCGCGGCCAGCGAACTCCGCCTCACCCCCTCGGCCGTAAGCCAGCGCATCAAGGCGCTCGAACGCTCCGTGGGGAGCGTGCTGGTGCGGCGCCTCAAGCCGGTCCGGCCAACGCCGGCTGGCGAGCAGCTCCTCCGTTCGGCACGCCAGCTCCTGCTCCTCGCCGACGAGGCGGTCCTTGCCCTGCGCAGGCCGGAGACCACCGGGGAGGACGACGGCGGACGGCCCGGCGCCGGGCGGCTGCGGGTTCCCATTGTGGCCAATGCGGACTCGATCGCGACGTGGCTGCCGCCGGCCTACCGGGAGATTGCGCTCGGCGGCCGCGTGGCCCTTGAGCTGTTGCGCGACGATGAGCACGCCACGGCCGACCTGCTGCGGTCCGGCGATGCCGTCGGTGCGGTCACCGCGGATCCCCGGCCGGTACAGGGATGCACCATCCGGCCGCTCGGCACGATGGTGTACCGGGCCAAGGCGTCGCACAAGTTCGTGGCCAGATGGTTCCCTGGCGGGCCCACTCCGGAGGCCCTCGCCGCGGCCCCCGTCATGCAGTACGACCGGAAGGACACCCACCAGCTCGCTGTCCTCGCACGGGTCGCACCGGACGCCACTCCCCCGCAGCACTTCATCCCCGACTCAGTCCAGTACGTCGAATCGATCCACGCCGGCCTTGGCTGGGGCATGGTGCCGGACCAGCAGGACCCGGCGAACTTTCTCGTGGAGCTCGACCCGGCATGGAGCGAGGACCTGCGGCTCTACTGGCAGGTTTGGACGCTGGACTCGCCGGGCCTCACGGAGGTGACAGACGCCGTCGTCCGCGCCGCCCGGATCCTGCCGCCGCACCGGAAGTAGGTGGAGCGAAATTATGCGGCACGCTGCTCCCGGCCCACCCGTATTCCAGTTGGGGCATCAAGCGCAGCAGCGGCGGGTGCCGATGCACCCGCCGCTGCTGTGTCCGGTTGCCGCCGGTCAGGCGGGCATCCGCTGTTAGGCGTTCACCCGCACGTAAGTGGAGCCGGTGAGCCAGGAGGCCGGGTGCACGATGGTTTCGTTGACGCCGTTCATGCCGCTGCTGATGGCCTGGCCGCCGCCGATGTAGACGCCGACGTGTCCGCCGCTGATCATCAGGTCACCGGGCTGCGGGGAGGAGACCGGAGTTCCGTACTGGTAGAACTGCGCGGGCGCGAGGTCACCGACGGACTTGCCGACGGAGCGCAGGGCCTGCTCCACCAGGACGGTGCAGTCCTGGGTGGCACCAAGCTGCGCCCTGGCGGAGGCCACAATGGCTGCGCCCGCGCCGCTGGCTGCCGGAGCGGTTGCTGTTGCCGGGGTTATCGACGCGGAGGCGTTGTAGATTCCCATGCCGGCGGGCTCCGGGACGGCCGGGGCTGCAGGAACGGCCGGAACTGCAGGGGCCGCGGGAACAGCAGGGACCGCGGGGACCTCAGGCACTGCGGGAGTTACCGGCCCTGCGGGAGCCGCGGCCGCGCCGGGCCCCGGGATGAGGATCTGGTCACCGGGGTAAATGACGGAGGCCAGGGACAGGCCGTTCTCCGCGAGCAGTGCATCGAGGCTGACGCCGTGGCGTGCCGCGATGGCGCCGAGGGTGTCGCCGGGCGCAACGGTGTGCGACGCGCCTGCAACAGCCGATCCTCCGTCTGCCGGAGCCGGGACTGCCGGCGCAGGGGCCGGGACTGCCGGAGCCTGCGCCTGGGTGGGTGCGGCGAGCGCCTGGCCCGCGACGGACTTCACAGCAGCAGCGGCCGGGGCCGGGGCGGACTGTGCAGCGCCGCTGGCCGGAATCTCGGGCGCGTAGGCACCTGCGTGGGCAGGTGCCCCCGCGCCGAAGAGGAGTCCGGAAGCGACGGCGGCGGCGGCCGCCGGCTTGGCAACCGAGGCGGCATTGGACTTGAAGGAATACGACAGGCCCTGCAGGGCGATGGACGTCGTCGGGGTGGCGCGATGGCGCGCGGGCGTGAACTTACGTGACATGGTTGATGTGCCTCTCCCATGCCTGCGGGGTTAGCTGTCGGGTTCGGGTGGGAGTCACCCGGTCCTGCCCGCTGCTGGGCGCAGCGCCTGGACTTAACCCCTAGGCCTTGGCGCGCAAGGCCGGTACTAAGGTGGTTCCCCCGTCCCTGCCTGTTGGTGATAGCGAACGGATCCCGGTCAGCGGCAGGGCTCGGCATTCTGCCCGGGATGCCCTGAGCGGAACCAGGGCACCGGCCGAGGCTACCGCACCCCCGCACCAAAAGTCACATTTCGGTAACGGCGGCGGTTGAATAAGCAGTTGAGGAACCAGTGCAGGAGGGTGCAGACCCCAACACCCTACAGGGCCTTCACCGCGCCCAGCACCTTCGTCAGGGACTCCTTCGCGTCGCCGAACAGCAGCGTGGTCTGCGGCTCGAACATGAGGTCGTTCTCGATCCCGGCGAACCCCGGCCGCATGGAGCGCTTGAGGAACACCACCTGACGCGCGTCCGCCACCTCGAGGATTGGCATCCCGTAGATCGGCGAGCCGGCCGTGGTCTTCGCGGCGGGGTTCACGACGTCGTTCGCGCCGACCACCAGCGCGACGTCGGCGGTGCGGAACTCGGAGTTGATCTCGCCCATTTCCTTGAGCGATTCGTAGGGCACGTTGGCCTCGGCGAGCAGCACGTTCATGTGCCCCGGCATGCGCCCGGCCACCGGATGAATGGCGAAGTCCACGCGGGTGCCCCGGGATTCCAGGGCCTGCGCCAGCTCTGCCGCGGTGTGCTGCCCCTGCGCCACGGCGAGCCCGTAGCCGGGAACGATGATCACGCGCTGCGCGTAGCCTAGCAGCACCGCCACGTCCTCCGGGCTGGACGAGCGGACCGGACGGTCGCTCACGGCCGTGGATCCCGCCGTCGAACCTCCCCGGAACGCGCCGAACAGGATGCCGGCCACGCTGCGGCCCATGGCCGCGGCCATCGCGCGGGTGAGGATGGTGCCTGAGGCGCCCACGAGCGTGCCGGCCACCACCAGCAGCACGTTCCCCAGCACCAGGCCGGACGCCGCAACCGCCAGGCCGGTGAACGCGTTGAGCAGGGAGATGACGATCGGCACATCCGCGCCGCCCACCGGCAGCACCAGCAGCACGCCCGCCGCCAGGCCCAGCAACAGGAGCAGCAGCGCCAGGACCAGCGAACCGCCCGTCACGACGGCGGACGCGGCCCCGACCGCGGCAAGCAGGACCGCCCCCATGAGCACCGGCAGGCCGGGGAACACCACGGGACGGGTGGTCATGAGCTCCTGCAGCTTCGCGAACGTCACGGCCGAGCCGGCGAAGGACACCGCCCCCACCAGCAGGGTGAAGGCGACGGCGACACGCACCCAGGCGTCCTCCGCATGCGGCAGTTCCAGCAGCGCCACGAGCGCGGCGGCGCCGCCGCCCACGCCGTTGAACAGCGCAACGAGCTGCGGCATCTGGGTCATCTTGACGCGCCTGGCCACGGGGGCGGCCACACCGGAGCCGACAACAATGGCGCCGAGGATCAGGGGGACATTGTCCAGCCGGGTCGAAAAAAAGACCGTGACGACGGCGATCAGCGCACCAAAGGCGCCGATGAGGTTGCCCCGGCGGGCGGTGCGCGGGGAGTTCAGGCCCTTCAGCGCCAGGATGAAGAAGACGGCGGCCGCGAGGTACAGCAGGGCGGTGACATTGGGGTCCAGGAGGATCACCGCGTGGCCTCCGTGTTTTCCCTGGCGTCACCCTGAGGTTCACCCTGGGTGGGTTTGGCCGGTTTGTCGGGTTTGCGGCCGCGGAACATCTCGAGCATGCGGTCGGTCACCACAAAGCCGCCCACCAGGTTCGCCGTGGCAAGAACCACGGCCAGCAGCGCCACCGCGAGGACCCAGGGGTGCGTGGCCTGGCCGGCAACGATGATGGCGCCCACCAGGATGATCCCGTGGATCGCGTTCGCGCCGGACATCAGGGGCGTATGCAGCGTGCTGGAAACCTTCGACACCACTTCGAAGCCGACAAACACCGCAAGCACGGTGATGGTCAGCAGGCTGATGCCGTCCATCAGGCCACCCCTTCGTTTTCCGACGCAGTCACCGGGTCATTCGCCAACTCGTCGGCGAGTTCGAGCGCCGCGAGAGCCTCGGCCGTCGGCGGGTGCCGCACCACGCCGTCGTGCGTCAGGCAGGCACCTGCGATCACGTCGTCGTCGAAATCCGGGACTACCGCCCCGTCCTTGGTCATCAGGGCCAGCAGGTTGGCCACGTTCTTCGCGTAAAGCCGGGAGGCGTCCGTGGGCATGGCGGACGGCGCGTCCTTCAGGCCGACGACGGCGACAGTTCCCCTTCCGTCGGCGGTGGGGACGTGGATGTCCCGGCCGGGAACAGACCCCTCGACGTTGCCGCCTGACTCGGCGGCGAGGTCGACGACGACCGACCCGGGACGCATCCCCTGCACCATCTCGCGGGTCACCAGGAGCGGGGCGTGCCTGCCGGGGACGGCCGCCGTCGTGATCAGCACGTCGGCATCGGCGACGTGCGGTGCCAGCAGCTGCCGCTGCAGGGCGCCGCGGTCGGCGCTGAGCTCGCGGGCGTACCCGCCGGCTGCCTCCGCCGTCTCCAGGTCCAGCCTGATGAACGTGCCGCCCATGGACGTGACCTCTTCCGCAGAGGAGGGCCGGATGTCGTTGGCGGAGACGCGGGCGCCGAGACGCTTCGCCGTTCCGATTGCCTGCAGCCCGGCCACGCCGACGCCGAGTACCAGCACCCGCGCGGGCGGGACGGTTCCGGCGGCGGTCATGTAGAGCGGAAAGAACCGCGGCAGGCGGATGGCGGCTTCGAGGACGCAGCGGTAGCCGGCCACGAGGGCCTGCGAGGAGAGTGCGTCCATGGACTGCGCACGGGAGATGCGGGGCACGAGTTCCAGCGCGAAGGAGGTGACCCCGCGTTCGGCGAGCGTCCTCACGGTGGCGAGTTCGGACGACGGCGACGCCAGACCGACCGTGACGGCCCCGCGCTTCAGGGCCCCCGCCGTCGGAAGTTCCAGCGGACGGACGTGGGCGAGGATATCCAGCCCGGCGGGATCGAGGTCGGCGACGATGTGGGCTCCGGCTTGGCGGTATTCGTCGTCGGCATGCCCGGCGGAGACACCCGCCCGGGATTCGACCAGCACCTCCAGGCCCAGTCCTGCCAGCTGCTTCACGGTTTCCGGCGTCGCAGCGACCCGCCGTTCGCCTTCCCTGCGCTCCCGCGCTATGCCCAGCTTCACCCGCCACTTCCTTCCAACGGGTGCAGCGGCGCCTCTGCTCCTCCTGGAGGGTCCGGACCTTCGCGGTCGGGTGGACGGAGCGGCGCTGCTGCACGTAGTTGGCTAGAGTCTATGGCCCAAGTCCGTGTGGCGGGAGGGTGACCCGTCGACAGGGCCTAGCGTCCGCTGGAGAAGTCCGCCGAAATTCGCTCAGCCGTGGTCACGATTTCCTTGCGCACGGATTCCAGATAGGCATCGCGATCCGGCTTGGCGGCCACAGACTGTGCCTGCAGAGACACGTTAACGGCCGCCACGACCTTCGGGCCGTGATAAACAGGTGCGGCCACGGACATCAGCCCCAGCTCCAGCTCCTGGTCCAGCAGGCACCAGCCCTGGGCCCGGACCTTGTCGAGGACGGCCAAGAGGTCCTTCACGGTGCCGACCGCGCGCGGGGTGAGCGGTTTGATCTCCGCCGCGGCCAGGTATTCCTTCAGCTGCTCCGGGGGGAGCCCGGCGAGCAGCACCCTGCCCATCGATGTCGCATAGGCGGGGAACCTGGTGCCTACGGTGATGCCGATGGTCATGATCCGGCGCGTGGTGACCCTGGCGATGTAGGCAATGTCTGTCCCGTCCAGCACCGCGGCGGAGGTGGACTCACCGAGCTTCAGCGACAGCTCCTCCAGGTGCGGCTGGGCCAGTTGCGGCAGGGAGAGCCCGGAAAGGTAGGCATAGCCGAGCTGAAGCACCTGGGCCGTGAGCGCGAAGGTCTTGCCGTCGGTCCGGACGTAGCCGAGTTCCACCAGCGTGTGCAGGAAACGCCGGGCCGTGGCGCGGGTGAGATCGGTGCGGGCAGCAACCTCGGTGAGCGTCATGTCGGCGTGTTCGGTGTCGAACGCGCGGATGACCGCCAGCCCGCGCGCGAGCGACTGCACGTACTGGTCGCTGGCCGCCGGCGCCCCATCCTTGGGCGGGCGGCCGGCCCGGGGCGTGGTCCCTGCTGCTGCGTCGGTCATGGTTACCAATCCTATTAGCGCGAACGAACACTTAAGCCCCGCCCCGAAGCGCGAACTGGCAGCTAATGCCCTCAGATCGGGGATTTGAGGGCATCTGCTGCCAGTTCGCGCGGTGATGGAGGCTAATGCTCGACGGCGGGGGCTGCAGTGAGGGGGACGGGCACCAGGGCCTGGAGTTCCTCGAGGGTGCAGCCGAAGGTTTCGCGGACGCGGACGCCGTCGGGGCCGGTGAGGAACACGGCTTTGTCGGTGTAGACGCGGGTCACGCAGCCCACGCCGGTCAGCGGGTAGGTGCAGGATTCCACGATCTTGGAGGCGCCTTCGCGGGTCAGGAGTGTCATCATCACGAACACGTCCTTGGCGCCGGTGGCGAGGTCCATCGCGCCGCCCACGGCGGGGATCGCGTCGGGGGCGCCGGTGTGCCAGTTGGCGAGGTCACCGGTGGCGGAGACCTGGAACGCCCCGAGCACGCAGATGTCCAGGTGTCCGCCGCGCATGATCGCGAACGAGTCGGCGTGGTGGAAGTAGGACGCGCCCGGGAGTTCGGTGACGGGGATCTTGCCGGCGTTGATGAGGTCCTCATCAATCTGGTCCCCGGTGGCCACCGGTCCCATGCCCAACATGCCGTTCTCGGTGTGCAGGGTGATGTTCTGCTCCGGCTGGAGGTAGTTCGAGACCAGCGTGGGCTGGCCGATCCCCAGGTTCACGAACGAACCCGGTGCGATGTCGCGGGCCACCAGCCGGGCGAGGTCGTCCCGGCCCAGCGGGATTTCGGACGTCTGGATGGACATTTCTACAAGGCTCATCTCAGGCCACCTGTCCTTTCAGGTCAGTGCCGGCGGCTGCGGCACCGCTGGAATCAATACGGACGATGCTGTTGACGTAAATGCCGGGCGTCACGACGTTCTCCGGGTCCAGCGAACCGGTCGGCACGATCTCGGAAACCTGCACGATGGTGTGCTTCGCGGCGGCGGCCATGATCGGGCCGAAGTTCCGGGCCGTCTTTCGGTAGACCAGGTTCCCCACGCCGTCGGCCTTCAAAGCCTTGATCAGGGCGACGTCGGCGTGGATGGGTGTCTCGAACACCTGGCCGCGGCCGTCGATGATGCGGGTTTCCTTGCCCTCGGCCAGCATGGTGCCGTACCCGGTGGGGGTGAAGAACCCGCCGATCCCGGCCCCGGCGGCGCGGATCCGTTCGGCCAGATTGCCCTGCGGGACAAGTTCGAGTTCGATCTGCCCGGCCTTGTACTTGGCGTCGAAGTGCCAGGAGTCGGACTGCCTTGGGAAGGAGCAGATCATCTTCCGGACCCGGCCTTCCTTGATCAGCAAAGCGAGGCCCTGGTCGCCCTGGCCGGCGTTGTTGTTCACCACGGTCAGGTCCGTGGCGCCGGACTCCAGCAGCGCGTCAATCAGTTCGAACGGCTGCCCGGCGTTGCCGAACCCGCCGATCATCACGGTGGAGCCGTCCTTGACGGCCGCGACGGCCTCCCCGACCGTGTCAACGAAATTCAGCATCTCTTAGCCCTTCACTCCAGCGGTCACGTTTTCGAGGACGACGGCGAGGCCCTGGCCGACGCCGATGCAGATCGCCGCGACACCCCACCGCTCGCCGGAAGCCTGCAGGGAGCGGGCGAGGGTGCCCAGGATCCGGGTGCCGGAGGCACCCAGCGGGTGGCCCATCGCGATCGCCCCGCCGTGCCGGTTCACGATTGACGGGTCGATGCCCCAGGCGTTGATGCACGCCAGAGACTGCGCGGCGAACGCTTCGTTAAGTTCGACGGCGCCCACCTGGTCCCAGCCGATGCCCGCCTTCGCGAGGGCCTTGTTCGCCGCCTCCACCGGGGCGAACCCGAAGAACTGGGGGTCGTTGCCGTGCGCGCCGCGCCCGGCGATCCTCGCCAGCGGTTCCAGTCCCAGGATCGAGGCGGCGTTCTCGGACCCGATCCAGGCCGCGGACGCGCCGTCGGACAGCGGCGACGCGTTCCCGGCGGTGACCGTGCCGCCCTCAACACCGGCAGCCTCTGCACGGAACACCGTCTTCAGCCCGGCCAGCTTCTCGGCCGACGAACCCGGGCGGATGCTTTCGTCCCGGACCAGGTCCGTGCCCGGGACCGGGGCCACGAGGTTGTCGTAGAACCCCTCGTCCCAGGCCGCGGCGGACAGGTTGTGCGAGTTGGCGGCGAACTCGTCCTGCTGGGCCCGGGTCACCCCGTACTTCTCCCGCAGCCGTTCGGTGGCCTCGCCTAGGGAGATGGTCCATTCCTTGGGCATGGCCTTGTTCACCAGGCGCCAGCCCAGCGTGGTCGAGGCCAGGGTCATGTCCCCGGCCGGGTACGGCTTCTCCGTCTTCGGCAGCACCCACGGCGCCCGGCTCATCGACTCGGCGCCGCCCACCAGCACCAGGTTCGCGTCGCCGGCGTTGATCTGACGGGACGCGATGATCGCCGCGTCCAGCGACGAACCACACAAACGGTTCACCGTGGTGCCCGGGATCGAGACCGGCAGCCCGGCCAGCAGGGTGCCCATCCGGGCGATGTTGCGGTTCTCCTCGCCGGCGCCGTTCGCGTTGCCGAACACCACCTCGTCGATCCGCTCGACATCCAGCTGCGGCGCCCGGCGAACGGACTCGCCGATCACGTGCGCGGCAAGATCATCCGGCCGTACAGCGGCGAGGCCGGAGCCGAACTTCCCGAACGGCGTGCGTACGGCGTCGTAAACAAATGCCTGGTTCATGAATTCCTCGAATTGTCTGTTCTGGGCCCAACTGGGTAGCAGGTGAGGGGGTTCTCAGGGCTGGGAACGCCCTGTGCTGCTACCTAGTTGGGTGGGTGGGGGTGGTGTCAGTTGCAGGGGTGTCAGTTGCAGGGGTGTCAGTTGCTGCGCTGTCCATTGCTGCGCTGTCCATTTCATGGAAGACCTGCTGTGCCGTCTTGAAGGCGGTGTTGGCGGAGGGGACTCCGCAGTAGATGGCGGTCTGCAGCAGGATCTCCTTGATCTCGTCCCTGCTCAGGCCGTTGGTGATGGCTGCGCGGATGTGCATGGCCAGTTCCTCCCAGTGCCCGTGGGCCACCATGGCGGTGATGGTGACGGCGGAGCGCATCTGCCGCGGCAGGCCCGGACGGGTCCAGATGCCGCCCCACGCGATGCGGGTGATCATGTCCTGGAAGTCCTCGGTGAAGGCGTCCTTCTTGGCGTTGGCCCGGTCCACGTGCGCGTCGCCGAGCACTTCGCGCCGGACCACCATGCCGCCGTCGTAAATCTCCTGGCTGGTGGCGTCCGGCTGGACCACGCCGTGGCGCTGGGTGCCGGAAGTTTCGCTGCTCCAGGTCATTTTGCTGCCCCGCGGGATTCGGTCCAGGTGATCAGGCTCCGCATCAGCTCGGCCACGTGGGCCGGCGCCTCGGCGGGCGCCAGGTGCGCCACGCCCTCGAGTGTGGCTGCGGACGCGGTGCCGCCGCCGGCGGTGATGCCGGTCGCCACTTCTTCGGCGAACGACGGCGGGGCCACGCCATCCAGCGCACCCGCCACCACCTGCGTCGGGACGGTGATGCTGCCGAGTTGGTCGCGCACATCGAAGCCGGCCAGTGCCTCGCAGCAGAAGGCGTAGCTGAAGCGGTCGGCGTCGCGCAGGGAGTGCAGGAGCCGGCTGCTGATTTCGGGTTCGCGGTCCATGAATCCGGGCGCGAACCAGCGTTCGGCCGAGCCCTGGATCATCACCGGGGTGCCCTGGCTACGCACGGTCTCGGCGCGTTCCAGCCAGCCCTCGGGGGTGCCGAGCTTGGCTCCGGAGCACTGCACGGAGAGGCTCTTGAGCCGGTCGCCGTGCTTGATGCCCAGCTGCAGTCCGGTGGCCCCGCCCAGCGAGACGCCGGCATAGTGGAACCTCTCACCGGGCGCGATGGAGTCAACAAGCTCGACGACGGCGTCCGCCAGGTCCGCGACGCTGAAGGTTTCCGCGGCGGGGGCAGAGACGCCGTGGCCGGGCAGGTCCCAGGCTACGACGTCGAGGCCGTTGCCCAGAAGTGAGCCGACCTGGGTCCACAGGACCGAGGAGGTGCCGAGCGACGGCCCGACGATCAGGAGCGGTTTGTCCCCCAGCGCGCGCTGGGGGGAAAGCAGCACTGCCTTCACTGCTGGTTTAGCCACGGGAATCTCCGTTTCCGTCTGGTTCGGTTGAAGTAAGCGCAAAATCCGGGAAAGCTGCCAGGATCCGCCGCGAGATCCGGGCTGCCTGACCGAGGTAGCTGGCGGGGTCGAGCAGTTCCTCCAGCCGGGCGTCGGAAAGCCTGTCGGCGGGGACGGCCCCGCGCAGCAGCCGGCGGTAGGTGGCGGCCTGTTCGGCCGGCGGCGCCTGCAGCGTCTTGTCGACGACGGCCTGCAGCTGCTGCTTTCCGTCGGCAACGGATCCGGCAGCGCCGGCTCCGGATGCGGGAAGAAGCGGTGCCACCGCGGCCGAAACGCCCTCGCTGAGCAGCAGCGGGCCGGACAGTTCCAGGTTCCGCCGCATGCCGTCGGGGAAGACCTGCAGGCCCGCCGCGAGTTCCCGCACGTGGCCGGCGGCGCCGAGGGCCAGGGCGAGCAGCTGGCGCAGGGCCGGCCATTCGGTGTGCCACGCACCGTCGGGGCGTTCGTCGTTGAAGGTGGCCGCGGCAAGGTGCAGCTGCGCAGCCAAGCCGGGGGCCTGCAGGGCGGCGCTGCGGACCAGCACGGACAGCACGGGGTTCTGCTTCTGCGGCATCGCCGAGGACACCCCGCGGCCCGGTGCCCTGGGTTCGGCCACCTCGGCCACTTCGGGACGGCTCAGGAACAGGACGTCCGAGGCGATCTTGCCGAGCGCGTCCACCACCGAGCCGACGGCGTCGCCGAGCGACGTCACGGCCAGCCGGCTGGTGTGCCATGGTGCAGGTGCCGCGGCGAGGCCCAGCTGCGCGGCCAGCGCATCGGAGAGTGCAAAGGGGTCCGTGGCGGAACCCGATGTCAGCACTGTACCGGCAGCGAGCGTGCCCGCCGCGCCGCCAAACTGCACCGGCAGCTCCAGCGCCTCGAGCCGGCGTGCCGCAGCCGCCAACCCGTGAAACCACTGCGCCGCCCGAAGCCCGAACGTGAACGGCAGCGAATGCTGGGTCAGGCTCCTGCCGACGCACAGCGTGTCCGCATGCTGTTCCGCGAGGCGGGCGAGGGCCGCCGTCGTGCCTTTCACGTCGGCGAGCAGCGCCGCAACGGTATTGCGGGCCACCAGCATCAGGGCCGTGTCCAGGACGTCCTGGCTGGTCAGCGAGGTGTGCACCGCACGCAGTGCACCAACACCGTTGGCCCCCACATTGGCGGTGTCCAGCGCCCTGACCTGGGTCCGGAGGTCGGCCAGCAGCGGGATCACCGGATTCCCGCCGCCCTGGGCGCGGCGGGAGATATCGGCAAGATCGTACCGGGAGGCGTCGGCGGCGTGGGCCACCACGGCAGCGGAACCGGCGGGAGCAAGGTCATGCTGCTCCAGCACCGCGGCCCAGCCGGCCTCGACGGCGAGGATCGCCGCGAGGACGGCCCGGTCACCCGTCAGGGCCGCCACCAAGGGCGACGCCGATACGGGACTCAGCAGGCCAAAGTCGCCGCCGAGTCCGGCGTCGCCGTAAAGCGCGCCGGCGCCCGCTGCCTGGAAGCCGGTCACTTTGCGGCGCCCCCGGTTCCGGTTCCCTCGAAGTCGAGGAAGACGGTTTCGCCCTCGCCCTGCAGGCGGATATCCCAGGTGAGTCCGCCGTCGGCGTCGCGGCGTGCGATCAGCGTCTTGCGGCGCTCGGGATCCAGCGAGGACAGCAGCGGGTCCTGCGCCAGTGCTTCTTCGTTCTCCGGCAGGTAGACGCGGGTGAAGAGGCGGTTCATCAGGCCGCGGGCAAAGACCGCGACGGAGATGAAGGCAGCTGCGCCGGGTTCGGTGGGGCCGGGGTTGACGGTGGTGAAGGTGTAGACACCGGTGTTGCCGACGGCGCTGCGGCCAAAGCCCGTGAAGGTATAGCCGTCGCGGACCAGGGAACCGGTCCGGTGGACGATGTTGCCCTCGGAGTCCGGCTGCCAGATTTCAAGGATGGCGTCCGGGATCGGGTGCCCGGCGCCGTCGTAAACAGTGCCCTGGAGCCGGATGGAGCCCGGGGATCCGGGGGCCAGCAGTTCGCGGTCCTTGGTGTAGGGCAGGGCGTAGCCGTAGAACGGGCCTACGGTCTGGCCCGGGGTGGGAACAAGCTTGGTGGAGTTACTCATGGTCGTCGCCTTCCGCGCCCAGCGCCTCGTTCTCGGTCCAGGTCCGCTTGGAGCCTGTCAGGACGATGTCCCAGTTGTAGCCCAGCGCCCATTCGGGCTGGGTCAGGTCGTGGTCGTAGGTGGCCACGAGGCGGTCGCGGGCATCCTGGTCCACGATCGACTGGTAGATCGGGTCCAGCGGGAAGAGCTGGTCGCCCGGGAAGTACATCTGGGTGACGATCCGCTGCGTGAACTCCGAGCCGAACAGCGAGAAGTGGATGTGCGCGGGACGCCAGGCGTTGAGGTGGTTCTTCCACGGGTAGGCGCCGGGCTTGATGGTGGTGAAGCGGTAGGAGCCGTCCGGACCGGTGATGCAGCGGCCCACGCCGGTGAAGTTGGGGTCCAGCGGTGCCGGGTGCTGGTCGCGTTTGTGGATGTAGCGGCCGGAGGAGTTGGCCTGCCAGATCTCCACGAGCTGCCCGGCTACCGGGCGGCCGTCGCCGTCGAGCACGCGGCCGGCGACGATGATGCGTTCGCCCTGCGGTTCGCCGTTGTGCTGGATGGTCAGGTCCGATTCCAGCTCGTGGACGTCCTGGTGGCCGAACGCCGGGGAGTACAGCTCGATGGTTTCGGGGTCCGCGTGGTGCAGGCTCTTGGTGGGGTGGCGCAGGAGGCTGCTGCGGTAGGGCGGGAAGTCCAGGCGCGGCTGGGTTTCCGGCGCCGCACCGTCCTTCAGGGCGCGGGCGTAGGCGTCTCCGAGGGCCTTGATCTCCGCGCTGAGATCCTGCTGGGTTTCCACGCGGGGCTTCCTTGCGGGGACGGCCTGCGGGGCGGCCGGGGTTGCGGGTACTGCGTCCGACAGGTCCTCGGTCAGCGCGTCGGCGTTGTACGTTGCGAGGTTCACGTCTTCAGGCACAGCAGCCTCCTTTCAATCTGTGGTGGGAATCAGTGGTTGGTTTGGGTCAGGTCGTGCAGGTGGTCGTACTGGACGGCGTGGCGCACCGGCGCGTTGGGCGCACCGTAGCCGTCGTAGTGGCCGCGGCGTTCCACCATTTCGAAGAACACGCTGCCCACCGTGGCGGTGTAGAAGTGCAGGAACTCGCCGTCGGCGTCGCGGTCGTACAGCAGGTTGAGGTCCCGGAGCGTGTCCAGGAAACCGGGGTCGAGGTCGAAGCGTGCGTCCAGGTCCTCGTAATAGTTCTCCGGGATCTGCAGGAAGGCCAGTCCCCGGTCGCGGGCCGCGCGGGCGGTGGCCACCAGGTCATCCACCGCGAAGGCGATGTGCTCCTGGTAGGTCTTCCGCGGGGCCGACCCCGGGGCCGCGCCGTCCTGCTGGATGACCGGGGCCAGGTTCAGCACCAGGCGCACGTCCCGGTCCGAGGTCTGCATGACCTGCGACCGGACCAGGCCGCTGGGGCTGGCCACTTCGGCGTACGGCTGCGGCTCCAGCGCCAGGGCGCTCGTGTAGAAAAGAACGGCCTCGTCGAAGTGCTGCCACGGCTGGGCCAGGTTCACGTGGTCGATCACCGCCGCCCGGGCGCCGGAGAGTCCCTCACCGGACCCGCGGGTCTGCCCAAATTCAGCCGTCCAGGCGGCGGTGCCGTCCGGGCTGCCCTGGCACAGGAAGATCTCGGTCGAGTCGGGGGCGGCGAAGCCCTGAAACACTTCCTCGTTGGCCTGGCTCTTCCGGGGAACCACGGGGGCCTTGAGCTGCTGGGCGCGGGCCGAGGCAATCACCGGGGAGTCGACGTCGAACCCCAGTGCGGCGATGGCCGGCTCGGCGGCTGCGGGGGCCTGTTCGTTGATGATCACCCGGGCGTGGCCCATGGTCCAGAGCTGGACGTCCTTGGTGCGGTGGCGGCCGTTGAACTCGAAGCCGAGCTGGCCGAGGACCTTTTCGAGCACTCCGGTGTCCGCGGCCTTGACCTCGGCGAAGTTGAAGCCGGCGGGCTCTGCGACCTGCGGCAGGGTGGCCAGTTCCATGGGATAACGACGGCGGGCGGCAGCTTGAGTGCCTGCCGCGCTCCCGTTGGAGGCGGGCGTATTCGTGTCGAGCCACTTGGCGCTCTGCTCCTCCAGCCAGATGAGCGAGCGCATCGCGTCGACGGCGGTGCGTTCGACGTCGGACTGGCGGAAGACGTCGTTGAAGACTTCGAGCGACACCGGCCCGGTGTAGCCGGCGCGGACCACGTGGCCCATGAACTTGGCGAGCTCGAACTGGCCCTCGCCCGGGAAGACGCGGTAGTGCCGGCTCCAGGAGAGCACGTCCATGGAGAGCTTGGGGGCGTCGGCCACCTGGACGAAGAAGATTTTGTCCGCGTTGATGTTTTCGATGGGCGCGGTGTCCCAGTCCCGGGACAGGATGTGGAAGGAGTCCAGGCAGGTGCCGAGGTTGGGGTGGTCCACCTTCTCCACGAGGCGGTGGGCGTGTTCGTAGTCGTTGACGTACTTGCCCCAGGCGAGGGCCTCGTAGGCGACCTTGAGGCCGTGCTCGCCCGCGAGGTCCGCCAGGGCGGCGAGCTGCGCGGCGCGGACGTCGTCGTCGTCGATCGTGGCAGTGGCGACGTTGGAGCAGACCAGGATGGTGTCCATGCCCAGCCGGGACATGAGCCGGAATTTGGCCCCGGCCCGGCGGAGGTTGGCGGCGAGCAGGTCCTCGGCCACGCTGTCGAAGTCGCGGAACGGCTGGTACAGGTCCAGCGTAAGGCCCAGGTCCGCGGCCATCCTGCGGACGTCCTCGGGGCTGAGCGAGGAGGTGACCAGGTCCTGTTCGAAGATTTCGATGCCGTCGAAGCCCGCGATGGCGCAGGCCTGCATCTTTTCCTTCAGGGTGCCGGAGAGGCAGACGGTGGCGATTCCGGTGCGCATCAGACGGCCACCTCTTCGGCGGCGATGAGCTCCAGGAAGTGGGCGCGCATCCGTTCGGCGTCGGGCTCGAGCCCGGTGAAGATGCGGAAGGCGTCGGCGGCCTGGCCCACGGCCATGCGTCCGCCGTCGAGCACCTGGCAGCCCTTGGCCCGCGACTCGCGGACCAGCTCGGTTTCGATGGGGCGGTAGACAATGTCCGCCACCCAGTGCCGCGGCTCCACGAGCGCCATGTCCAGCGGGGTGCCGGGGTGGGCGGCCATGCCCACGGGAGTGCAGTGCACCAGACCGTCAGCGGCGGGCATCAGCTGCGGCAGCTCCGCCGTCGTGCGCGCGGTGACGGTGCGGTCCGGGAAGAAGCCGGCCAGCTCGGCGGCACGTTCGGCGCAGCGCGCCGGATCCATGTCCACGAGCTCCAGCGTCTGCACGCCGGCCGTCAGCAGGGCGTACGCGACGGCGGATCCGGCACCGCCCGCTCCCAGCTGCACCACGCGGTCCAGCTTGGCCCCGGGAAGTCCGGAGGCGAGGGCGGCGGCAAAGCCGGAAAAGTCTGTGTTGTGGCCGATGAACCGGCCGTCCTGGATGACCACGGTGTTGACCGCGCCCAGGCGTTCGGCGTCGGGGGCGATGTCGTCGAGGTGTTCAAGGACCAGTTGCTTGCACGGGTGCGTGATGTTCAGCCCGTTGAAGCCCATCCGGTAGGCGCTTTGCAGCAGGTCGCCGACGGCGGTGGCCGGCAGGTCGAGCTCGTGCAGGTCGATGGGCCGGTACAGGTAGCGGACGCCCTGGAGGTCGCCTTCGCGTTCGTGCATGGAGGGCGAGAGGGACGGCATCACGCCATCCCCAACAAGTCCAATGAGATAGGACTCGGTTCGATTGCTCATGCGTGCGGCTCCTTTGACAACGGCACTCGGCCGGTTCGGGCGCCTGCTGCGCCCCATGCTGGCCGGGTGATACGGATAACAGTACAGGAAAAGTTCATATGATGCACTCTTGTTCTAGATACGAACAATTGCGTTTTTGGCCATTGTTGCCGAGGCAGCCCTAGCGCTGGGGCAGCCTGGCTGAAAGCTCGACGGCGGCCGCCTGCAGGAGGGGGACCAGCGCCACCATCGCTTCCACGCTGAGCCGGAACACCGGAGCGGCCGTGGCCAGGGAGGCAAAGGCAACGCCCTGGGAATTGAAGACCGGCACGGCTATGGCCCGCATGCCCAGCTCGTTTTCCTCATCCATGACCGCGTACCCCTGCCGCCGGACCTTCTCGATTTCGGCGCGGAAGGCATCCCTGTCGGTGATGGACAGGGCGGTCAGGGGCTCCAGCGGAAGCTCGCCAAGCAGCCGTTCGCGGTCCTCATCCTCGGCGAAGGCCACGAGCGCCTTGCCCACGGAGGTGGTGTGGAGCGCGCCGAGAAACCCGGGGTCACTGGTCACACGGAAGGTCTGCGGGCCGTCCACCTTGTTCACGGTGAGGTGGTGCATGCCGTCACGGACGGAGAGGATGGTGGCCTCCCCGGTCTGCTCGGTGACCCGGCGCAGGATGGGCAGCGCCGTGCCGGCGAAGCCGTGGTGGCTTGAGACCGCCTGACCCAGCTGGAAGATGCGCAAGCCGAGGTGGTAGCGGCGGCCGTCAGGCTCGTAGTCCACGAACCCGTCACGGGTGAGCGAGCCGAGGAGCCGGTAGGTGGTGCTGAAGGGAAGGTCCGCGCGGCGGGAAATCTCCGCCGCGCTGGCGCCGCGGGGCTCGTCCCCCAGCAGGACCAGCAGGCCCAGCGCTTTGCCCACCATATCGGTGCGGGACTCCCCCCTGGCGGGCTTTGTTTCTTCAACGGGGGCATCTGGGGAGGCGTCTTCGCCTGTGGCTTCCTTCACACTCATAACCCGATGTTGCCACAATGTGAGAGCTATTTCTAGATCGTGAGCAGGTTTCTTGACAGGTGACTGCCCTCACAGCCATCATTGCTGTATCGCACAAGTAGCTCTCACCATGTGGCTACTCGGTCCGCGTCTTTCCAAGGACCTCCCGCTGCCCCCTCCCCAACCAGGACGGCGGCCCGCGATCCCCGACTTATCCCGCGACAACGTCGTCCCCCTGAAGGAACACCATGAGCCAGACCATCCCGTCCGCCGCGCCGGGCACTGTTGCCCCGGCCGGGACACCGAAGAAGGCAGCCCTTGCCAGCTTCCTCGGCAGCGCCGTCGAGTACTACGACTTTTTTATCTTCGGCTCGGCAGCCGCCCTGATCTTCCCGCACGTGTTTTTCCCGGACGCGGACGCCAACGCCGCCATCATGTCCTTCGCGACATTTGGTTTTGCCTATATCGCGCGGCCCATCGGCGCCGTTGTCCTGGGACACTTCGGTGACCGGGTGGGCCGGCGCAAGGTCCTCATGTTCACCCTGGTCCTCATGGGTGCCTCCACCTTCCTGATCGGCTGCCTGCCGGACTTCAAGACCGTGGGCTGGTGGGCTCCGGCCCTCCTGGTGCTGGCCCGCCTCTGCCAGGGCCTCTCCGCGGCCGGTGAACAGGCCGGCGCATCCTCCATGACCCTGGAGCACGCGCCGGACAACCAGCGTTCCTTCTTCACGTCGTGGACCCTCACCGGCACGCAGGGCGGCCAGATCCTGGCGGCGCTCGTCTTCATTCCGGTGCTCGCGCTGCCGGACGAAATCAAGTACGGCATCGGCTGGCGGATCCCGTTCTGGCTCAGCGCCGTGGTTGTTGTAGTCGCTTTCTTCATCCGCCGTTCCCTGCACGAGCCGCCGGCCTTCGAAGCCGCCCAGAAGTCAGCACAAATCGCCAAGCTGCCCGTGGCGGACCTGCTCAAGGCGCACTGGCGCGACGTCCTCCGGGTGATCTGCTGCGCCTTCATCGCCGCCGTGTCCACCGTGTTCGGCACCCTCGCCATCAGCTACGCCAAGACCGTGGCCGGCGTGGACGGCACCACCACCCTCTGGCTCGTGGTGGGTGCCAACCTCGTGGCCCTGGGCACCCAGCCACTCTTCGGCAAGCTGGCCGACCGGATCGGCCGGAAGCCGGTCTACATCTACGGCGCCCTCTCCAGCGCGGTCCTGGCGCCGCTGTTCCTGCTGAGCCTCGAGTCCGGCAACGTGCCGCTGATGTTCCTGGCCGCCATCGCCTTCTTCTCGTGCGGCTACGCCGCCGCGAACGCCGTCTGGCCATCCTTCTACGCCGAGATGTTCAGCACCAAGGTCCGTTTCTCCGGCCTGGCCATCGGCACGCAGCTTGGCTTCCTGATGGCCGGTTTCGCCCCGGCCATCGTCGCGGCCATGGGCGGCATCAAGCCCGGCGGCTGGGTGCAGATCAGCATCTTCACCGCGGTCATCTGCGTCATCGCAGCCATCTCGGCCCTGACGGCCAAGGAAACCTTCAAGGTCCCAACCAAGCAGCTCGGCCTCAAGTAGCCCGAAGCTCAGCAAACAAACCAATACGACGACGGCGGTCCGCCCCTTTCGGAAGGGGGGGGCCGCCCGCGGGGGTTTTTAAGCCCGACGGG